>CANJBX010000072.1 GCA_947472885.1 Hyphomicrobiaceae bacterium | reverse complement strand
GACCGGTGTCTTCGCCTCCGAACGTCTGACCGGTGCATTGCTCGACAGACTGACCCACCACGTCCATATCCTGGAAATGAACGGCGACAACTACAGGCTCAACCAGAGCAAGCGCCGCGCACGCGGGGCCAGTTCAGAGCCGCCCCCGGATAACCCCACCAAAGCCTGATGTCTTACGAAGAGGCCCCCAGTTCGGGGGCCTTTTTACCACCATCATTGATGCATTTTCTCTCCGGCGAGCCGATGCATTATCTCTCCGGCGTTGACACCGGAACATTTGGCGCGCCAGCCGTTCGGGCAAGCCCCCGCGATTGAAGAAGACGGCCTTATCCTGTTCGAGAGTGGCGCAATTGCACTTTACGTTGCCGGGCAGAGCGAGAGACTTCTGCCGAAAGACCGCGTTGAACGTGAGCGGGCGACAGCATGGCTGTTCGCGGCGCTCAATTCGGTCGAGATCTGGATTCAACAACTCGCAAGTCTCGACTTTTTCCATGCAAAGGAAGACTGGACGAAGGAGTGGCGACCCCAGATCGAAAAACTGGTGCGAGACCGCCTCGGGATGCTTGAGAAGGCGCTCGACGGGAAGGACTACCTCGAAGGAAAGTTCACCGTTGGCGATCTTATGATGGCGGACGTGTTGCGCATTATCGATCACACGCACCTGGTCGATACCTATCCGCATCTTCGTGCCTATCAACGGCGCTGTGAAGCGCGACCTGCATTTCAACGGGCGATGAAGGCGCAGATGGATGGGTTCATGAACGCGGCCTGAGATCGGTTTCAACTAGACCTGGCAAGGCGACGCCCGCGCCGCAGTGCGGGGCTCGCAAGAGGGCAGCTACAATGCCGTGTTTGCGTTGGTGCGTCGGATTCGCTATTGGCTACGACGGTATTTTCGCGCGCGAAAAATAACTTCTTCAGCAAAGATCGCAGCTTGTCTAAGACTGAGACAATCGGGTGATGGCGCGCAAGCGATGAAGACAAGCGAGAACTGACATGGCGAAGGCCAGACCCGTCACGATCTATGGCATCAAAAATTGCGACACGATGAAGAAAGCGCGCGCGTGGCTCGACGGCCATGACGTGGCTTATGAATTCCATGACTACAAGGCCGCCGGGGTCGAGCACAGCCAGCTTGAAGGCTGGTCAAAGGATGTCGGCTGGGAACTTCTGCTCAACAGGGCCGGTACGACGTTCCGCGCACTGCCGGATAAGGACAAGGATGGCCTGACTGAGAAGAAGGCGATTGCGCTGATGATGGCGCAGCCTTCGATGATCAAACGTCCTGTGCTAGATGTCGGCGGCAAGCTGCTGGTCGGTTTCAAGGCCGATCAGTACGAAAAGGCGTTCGGCAAATAGCGCGCACTTCCTTCGCGCGCCGGGTTTCGGTAACAACACATCGCATCAGCAGGAAACGTAAACGATGGAAATTTCGCTCAAGGGCCGTTCAGCGCTTATCACCGGCGGCAGCAAGGGTCTCGGTTTTGCAATGGCGAGCCGGTTTGCCGCTTCCGGCGCGGACGTCGCCATCCTCGGACGCGGCAAGGAAGCGATCGAGGACGCCGTGAAACAGATCAAGGCGACCGCCCAGGGCAAGATCATCGGCGTTCAGTGCGATGTCAGCAAGGCTGCCGAAATCACGCGCGCGTTCGGCGACGTGATGAGCGGTCTCGGCAAGGTCGATATCGTGGTCAACAATGCGGGCGCAACCCGCGCCGGGCCGTTCGAAAAGCTCACCGACGAAATTCTCCAGGCGGATCTCGAGGAAAAACTGTTCGGCGCGGTGCGCGTCACGCGGCTGGCGTGGCCGCAGATGAAGGAGCGCAAGTGGGGCCGCGTCATCAACGTGCTGGCCATTGGCGGCAAGACGCCGCGCGCCAATTCCGCGCCGACGACGGTTTCACGCGCAGCGGGACTTGCGTTGACCAAGGTGCTGGCGGGCGAGGGCGCCCCCTTCAATATTCTCGTCAACGCGCTGCTGGTCGGCTTCATCAATTCGGATCAGCACGTCCAGCTTGCCAAGAAGCTCGGCGTGCCGACCGAAGAATTCGTCGCCGGCCGTTCCAAGGATATTCCCATGGGCCGCGCCGGCGAGGCCGAGGAATTCGCGAACATCGCGTGCTTCCTCGCTTCCGATAAGGCGTCCTACATTGCCGGCACCGGCATCAATGTGGACGGCGGACATTCGCCGGTGTGGTGAGGCGCGTTACTGCGACCCTTCAAGCCCCAGCTTGCGGACCAGCGCGCCCCACTTGGTGCGTTCTGACTCCACATAGGCACGGGTGTCCGCAAGCGAGGGCGGATCGAGCGGGATCAGGCCGAGGTCGGCGATCTTCTTCTGCATCTCGGGTGCGCCCATGATCTTCTTCATGTCCTGATGCAGCCGTTCGACAATGTCCTTCGGCGTGCCGGCGGGCGCAAACAGCAGGTGCCACGACACTGCCTCAAAGTCGGGCGCGCCGGCTGCTTCCGCGAATGGCGGAACGTCCGGCAGCACGCCAAGCCGCGTCGATGACGACACCGCGAGCGCACGCAGCTTGCCGTCCTTGATCAGCGGCACCGACGCGCCGGCCTCCGCGAACCCCATGTTGACGTGACCGGCGGCAATGTCGGTGATGGATTGCGGTGTGCTGCGATAGGGCACATGGGTGATCTCCAGTCCGAACCGCTGCTTCATGAATTCCATCGACAGGTGCTGCGCAACGCCCGCGCCCGGCGAGGAATAGGTCAGCGGCTTGCCGCTTTCCTTGACGTACTTGATGAGTTCGGGGACGGTCTTCACCGGCAGCGCGGGATCGACCACCAGCACGAACGGCGATTTCACATACAATGAAATCGGCTCGAAATCCTTTTCGGGGTTATAGTTGATCTGCTTGTAGAGGACCGGGTTGATCGCCATGGCGGAACTGGTCGATACCAGCAGCGTGTAACCGTCGGGCGGGGCGGTTGCGACGGCCGCTGCCGCGAGCATCAGGGCCGCACCGGGGCGGTTGTCGATCACGACGGGTTTGCCAAGCGCCTGCGCCAGCGGCTCGGCGTAAAGCCGCGCAATCGAATCCATGCCGCTGCCGGCGGCGAGCGACAGGACGACGGTCACGGGCTTGTTCGGGTAAGGCTGCGCCAGCACGGCAGTGGAGGGTACCGTTGCCGTGAAAGCTGCGGCGAGCAGGATGTTACGAAATCCCATGGTGGCGCGCTGCGCACCTGTGGCATGAAATCTGGTCATTCTGGTCCCCCCAAAGCGTTATCTTGTTGGGCGCAAGTATGCCTGCTTTTTTGCCCACCACAATGAGCGTGTTGCAGGCCGCAACGCCGCATGGCTGCGGATGCTTCCTGCGCATCAGGCCATGTTTGTCGCGGCGGATGACATCCTTCGCGCTGACCGCTAGTTTGCGCCCGCACCGGGAAAATCATGTTTCCACTGACCCACATATTCGAGCGCGCGGCGGCGTTGCACAGGGACCGCGTTGCGGTTGAGCAGGGCGGCCTGCGGCTCACCTATGGTGAGTTGTGCGCGCGCGCCGCGAATCTCGCCGGTGCCCTGCTGGCGCGCGGTATTGCGCCGGGCGACCGTGTCGCGATCCTGTCGCAGAACAATTTTCGTTATCTCGAAGTCAATCTCGCCTGCGTTTACGCCGGCGTCATCCTGATCCCGCTCAACCACCGCCTCGCTGCCAGGGAGACCGACGGCATTCTGGCGCGCACACAGGCACGGTTGCTGTTTCAGGCGCTGCCTCATGAGCCCAAGGGCATCGACGTTGTGGCGTGGCAGGACAACGACCCGCCGGGCGCGACCAACAACTACGAGAAGATGCTGGCGGCAGGCGTGCCGCCTGCGCGTCCGCACGATTCAACGCTCGACGATACGGCGCAGATTTTCTTCACCAGCGGCACCACCGGCGAGCCCAAGGGCGCGTGCCTGACCCATCGCAATCTGGTCGCGACGGCTTACGATACCGTGACGTCGCTTGAACTCACCGGCGACGACGTCTGGCTGCACGCGCCGCCGATGTTTCATCTGGTCGATGCGACGGCGATCTGGGGCATCACGCTCGTCGGCGGCAAGCATGTCACGGAACACTTCGATCCGCGCACATTCGCTGCCACCGTCCGCTCCCACAAAGTCACGCAAACGGCATTGCCGCCAACCCTGCTGGACATGGTCTTGCGGCAGGGCATTGACCGCGCGGACTTCAAATCGCTGAGCCGCCTGAGCTTCGGCGGCGCACCGATGCCGGAACCGCTGTTTCGCAAACTGTCGGATGCGTTCGGCTGTCCGCTGACGCAGTCCTATGGCGCGACGGAAGTGTCCGGCGGCGTCTGCCAGCAATTGCCGCGCGATCTCAAGCGCCATGGCGGCAAGTTCACCAACTCGGTCGGACAGCCGCTGCCGCATATCAAGGTGCGGATCATCGACGATGCCGGCATTCCGTTGCCGCCCGGCGAGATCGGCGAGATTGTCGTCAGCGGGCCGCGGGTGATGGCGGGCTATTGGCGCAATGACAAGGCAACACAGGCGGTGATCCCGGACGGCTGGTGCCGCACGGGGGATCTTGGCCGCTGTGACGCGGACGGTCACTACGTCGTCGCCGGCCGCAAGAAGGACATGATCATCACCGGCGGCGAAAACGTATATCCGATGGAAGTCGAGAATGCGTTGCTGGAACACGCGGCGGTCGCTGAAGCCGCCGTATTCGGCATTCCGAGCGAACGCTGGGGCGAGGAAGTGCGCGCGGTCGTCTACGCCAATCCGGGCACGAAAATCACCGCCGATGAACTGATCGCCCACTGCCGCGGATTGATCGGTGGATATAAGGTGCCGAAGGCGCTGGCGATCTCGCCGGAGCCGCTGTCGAAAAGCGGGCCGGGCAAGATCGCCAAATGGCTCGTGCGCAAGAATTACATGGAACAGGCAAAGCCGTGAACGCATCGCGTTCATGAAGAGTTACAACGGAGACAAGCAGTGGCTAACGCAAAGAACACAGTGATCCTCGACGAAAACGGCTTTCCCGAGGGCTTCCTCCAGCACATCAAGGACATGCAGACCATCAAGGTCTCGATGGCCGACACCGGCATCCTGCTGATTACGCTCAATCGCCCGGAAAAGCTCAACGCCTTCGACGAACACATGATCCGCGAAATCCGCAGCGTGATCTGGAAGGCCAATTTCGACGACAACATTCGCGTGGTGATGCTCACCGGAGCAGGTCGCGCGTTCTGCGCAGGCCGCGACATTTCGGGCCTCGACTATGAGAACAACCTCGAGACGCCCGGCTATCGCGCCTATGTACGCGCCAACCACGAAATGTTCGACGACTTCGAAAATCTCGAGAAGCCCATCATCGCGGTCGTCAACGGCATCTGCGCCGGCGGCGGCGTCGAGATGGCGGTGGCGTCGGATTTCCGTATCGTCGCCGAAGGCGCGAAATTCCTGCTGCCGGAAAACCAGCTCGGCGTCATTCCGGCGTCCGGCGCTTGCTCGCGCATGATCCAGATGATCGGTATTGGCCGGCTCAAGGAAATGGTGATGGCGGCGCTGCCGGTGACGGCGGACGAAGCCTACCGCATCGGGCTTGCGACCCGCGTGTTCCCGCAGGACAAGCTGATGGAAGGCGCGCTCGACTTTGCGCGCCACCTGCGCGGCCTAGCGCCGCAGGCGATGGGCATGGGCAAGCAGATCATCAACATGTGCCAGAATGTCGATACTGAAACTGGCCGTATGCTGGAGCGGCTTGGCCAGTCGATCCTGATCAAGACCCAGGACAACAAGGAAGGCATGAGTGCCTTCCTCGAAAAGCGGAAGCCGAACTTTAAGAACAAGTAAATCAAAAGCCTTTCAACCAATTTGGAGGAATATTCATGAGCGAATACGTCATTTCCGTCGATTTCGAAATCAAGGACGGCATGCTGGACCAGGCGCTGCCGCTGGTGATCGGTAACGCGACCAATTCGGTGCAGAACGAGCCCGGCTGCCTGCAGTTCGACGTGGTGCAGGACACCGCCAACCCGAACCACCTGATGCTGTTTGAAGTCTACAAGGACGAAGCGGCGTTCCAGTCCCATGCCAAGGCGTCCTATGTTGCCGACTTTCTCGCCAAGGCGCGGCCGATGTTCGTCAAGACGACCATGACCAAGCTCACCCGCAAGGCGCATCCGGTCAAGAAGTGAAGCGCCGCAACTGCCGACAGGTATTCTAAACGTTGAGTCATTGAATCTCGTCCACCCGGGTATAAATTGAATTCGGGTGGACGAACGTAAGGAACACATCATGGCGAAGATCGTATTTGGCGCAGGCACTTCTCATACGCCGTATCTGCTCGCTGCCGACGAGACGCTGGTCCGGTTCCAGGAAACCGACAGCAAGAACAAGCATCGCGACAAGGAAGGCCGCCCGGTCACCTACGGCGAGTTGCTGGAGAAGGCCGATCCCAAGCTGAAGGACATGGTTGCGCCGGAACATCTCGTCGCCCGCCAGAACGTCGCCCGTCACGCCGTCAAGAAGCTGCGCGAGACGGTGAGCAGCGCCAAACTGGATGCGCTGATCGTGCTTGGCGACGACCAGAACGAGAGCTATCGCGAGGATTGCCACCCGGCCTTTGCGATCTACTTTGGCGAGACGATCAAGAACGACAACAAGCAGCACGACACCTATTCGCACCTGCCGGAATGGTACATCAAGAACCGCGCCGCATTTTTCGAACTTGAGAAGCCGCGCGACTATCCGGTCCACGCCAAGCTCGGCGAACACCTGATCGAAAACCTGATGGATAACGGCTTCGACATCGCGGCGTCAAAGATGCTGCCGAAAGGCGAGGGTGAAGGCCACGCGATTGCCTACGTGCACCGCCACGCGATGGACTCCGCAAACCCGGTGCCGGTCGTGCCGGTGTTCCTCAACACCTACTATCCGCCGAACCAGCCGCGTCCCGGCCGTTGCTACCAGCTCGGTCAGGCGCTGCGCAAAGCGGTCGAGGCGTTTCCGGGCAACGAGCGCGTCGGCATTATGGCATCAGGTGGTCTGAGCCACTTCTATGTGGATGAGGAATTCGACCGCGCGATCCTCAAGGCGCTCAGCAACAAGGACGCCGAGTTCCTCAAGAACCTGCCGCGCAACAAGCTCAATTCCGGTTCTTCGGAAATTCTCAACTGGGTTGGCATTGCCGGCGCGCTCGAACACCTCGACCTCAACTGGTTCGAGTATGTGCCCGGCTATCGCACCCCGGCCGGCACCGGCACGGGCATGAGCTTCGCCACCTGGGCATAAGCGCCGTAGTTGCATTCGGCATGGGTGCCCGGCCAAACACAGGCTGGGCATCCGGGACGTTTCGGGCCTATCCTCCTCGTAAGATAAAAAGACACCGGGAGGATTTCATGCTGTCACGCCGCAAATTTCTTGCTGCTTCCGCAGGCCTTGCTGCGGCCGGACTTGCCGCGCCAGCGCGCGCGCAGATGCTCAACAAGCCGGTCAAGCTCATCGTCGGTTTTCCCGCCGGTGGCGGCACCGATGTGATCGCACGCCTGCTGGCGGAAAAGCTGCGTGGCAATTACGCCTCGACCGTGATCGTCGAGAACAAGCCGGGCGCGTCGGCGCGGCTTGCCATCGAATTCGTCAAGACGTCGGAGCCTGACGGTGCGACGTTGCTGTTCACGCCGGACTTTCCGTTGACGGTCTATCCCTACAGTTTCAAGTCGCTGAGTTACGATTCGATCAAGGACCTGACGCCGGTTGCGCCAACTGCTAGTTCGATGCTGACGTTCAACGTCGGCCCCGCCGTGCCGGACAGCGTGAAAAGCGCCAAGGACTTTGTGGAATGGTGCCGGGCCAATCCGTCGAAAGCATCCTTCGCGACAACCTCGGCGGGCGGCACGCCGCACTTCGTCGGCGTCATGCTCTCGCAAGCGGCAGGCGTGCCGATGCAGGCGGTGCATTATCGCGGCGGCGCGCCGGCGTTGCAGGATCTCATCGGCGGCCATGTCCCGGCGAGCGTCAATCCGATCAGCGAAGCGATGCCGCTCGCGGAGCAGGGAAGTCTGCGCGTGCTGGCCGTGACGGGACCGCGGCGCTCAAGGTTCATGCCGAATGTGCCGACCATGAAGGAGTCCGGTTACGACGTGGTACTTGATTCATGGCTTGGCGTGGTTGGACCGGCCAACATGCCCGCGGACGTCCTCAAGAACCTGAGCAATGCTATCGAGGCGGCGGTCAAGTCGCCCGACTATGTCGAGAGTCTTGCCAAGTTCGGTAACGAGCCATTCTTCATGCCGCCCGACACGTTTGCCGTGCGTTACAAGAGCGACGTCGCGAAATGGGGCCCCATCGTGAAAGCCTCGGGCTTCGTCGCGACGGACTAACGGTAGCTACATGACGACGGCCCGCACGATTTCGTGAGGGTTGCAGTCCGATGTAGCGCGCGAACGTGATCGCGTTTGCCGGTTGCCTGACGCGTGCTTTCTTGCCGCTATATCGCTGCCTATATATCGTTGATCCGAACGATCATGCGAAAGGCAGCGCCATGGCCCACTCCTGGATTTCGTCAAAGGTTCTCGGTCCGCTCACGGTTGCGGCCATTGTCGGCGTGGCGATGTGGAACCTGCCGCTGGGTGCTGCCGAGCCGGCAGTGACCATTCCCGCTCCGGCAGTCGATGCGCCAGTGCAACCCGGGCTGCAGAAGATCGTGCTGGCGGGCGGCTGCTTCTGGGGCATCCAAGCGGTCTATCAACATACCGATGGTGTCAAGCAGGCGGTGTCCGGTTATGCGGGCGGTACGAAGCAGACCGCGAACTATCAGCTCGTCAGCGGTGGCTCGACCAGCCACGCTGAAGTCGTGGAAGTGACCTACGATCCGCAGAAGATTTCCTATGGCAAGATTTTGCAGATTTTCTTTTCGGTCGCGCATAACCCGACCGAACTCAACCGGCAGGGGCCGGACACCGGGCCGCAATACCGTTCAAACATTTTCTATGCGAATGCTGAACAGAAGCGCGTCGCCGAAGCCTATATCGACCAGCTCAACAAGCTCGGCGTCTACAAGCGTCCCATCGTGACGCGCATCGACAAGCTCGACGCGTTTTATGCTGCCGAGGACTACCATCAGGATTACGCCATCAGGCACCCGAACAATTCGTACATCGTCTACAACGATGCGCCGAAGGTCGAGAACCTGAAAAAGCTGCTGCCGGATGTATTCCGGTCAAATCCGGTAACGGTGGCGTCGGCCGGGTAGGCGCTGAGTCTGGAACGTGCAGCTCTTAGAGATGCACGCTGGCCATCTGTGCTTCCGGATAGCGCGTGCCGGCGGCAGCGCCGACGGGAATAGCGTCTGAAATCCGTTTGACGTCGGCGTCCGTCAATTTGACGGACAGCGCGCCGATGTTCTCCAGCAGCCGTTCCTTGCGCTTGGTGCCGGGGATCGGAATGATGTCGTCGCCGCGCGCCAGCAGCCAGGCCAGCACGAGTTGTCCACTGGTGCAGTTTTTCTCGCGCGCAATGGCGTCGATCCTGTGGGTCAGTTCGATGTTGCGGCCAAGGTTCTCCGCCGCAAAGCGCGGGTGACGGCGGCGCGGGTCGTCGCCCGGAATATCGGTCGGCGCGGCGAGGCTGGCGGCGAGGAGGCCTCTGCCCAGCGGCGAGTAGGCGACAAACGAAATGCCGAGTTCGCGCGTCGTCGGCAGCGTGGCTTCCGCGTCACTGCGATAAAGCAGCGAGTATTCGTTTTGCACGGCGGCGATGGGATGCACCTTGTGGGCGCGGCGGATGGTTTCGGGCTTGGCCTCGCTCAGGCCCAGCGCGCGAACCTTGCCTTGCTGGACGAGCTTCGCCATCGCGCCGACGGTGTCCTCGACCGGAACGGTCGGGTCCATGCGGTGCTGGTAGTAAAGGTCGATCACATCGACGCCGAGGCGCTTGAGGCTGAGTTCGCAGGCCTCCGCGACATATTCCGGCCGGCCGTCCGCGACCTTGCCGCCCTTGCCGCCGAGATTGCCGAACTTCGTTACCAGCACGACTTCCGAGCGGCGGCCCTTGATGGCCTTGCCGAGCAGTTCCTCGTTATGGCCCCAGCCATACATGTCCGAGGAATCGAGCATGGTGATGCCGCGGTCGAGCGCCTCGTGGATGACCTTGATGCCTTCGTTGTCGTCGCTGGCGCCGTAAATGCCGGACAGCGACATCAGGCCCAGTCCGATGGCGGAAGACTGAATGCCGCTGTTGCCGATGGCGCGCTGGGCGATTTTTGATTGGGTCATTTCAAGAGTCCTGTAATCGCAAAAAGCATGGGAATGCTGATTGCAGGACTATAGCCCGGCCAGCATAGCGGGCCAACACAGCATCAAATAATCAATCAGCCCCGGTTATGCAGCCCGCATTCCTTCTTGGTTTCGTCTTCCCACCACCAGCGGCCGGCGCGTTCCGGTTCGCCGGGGCGGATGGCGCGCGTGCAGGGCGCGCAGCCGATGGAGATAAAGCCCTTGTCGTGCAGCGGATTGACCGGAACGCCATTTGTCTTGGCAAATTCGACAACCTGATCGCGCGACCAGTCGAACAGGGGGCTGAGTTTCAGGAGATTGCGGTCGGCCTCGGCGGTCACGACATCCATGCGCTGCCGGTTGGCGGACTGGTCGGCGCGCAAGCCGGTGATCCAGCCTTGTGCATCCTTGAGCGCGCGGTTGAGCGGTTCGACCTTGCGCACGAAGCAGCAGGCCGTGCGCGCCTCGCGGGAGTCGTAGAACCCGTTGATGCCCCGGCGGGCGACGAGGGGCTCCAGTTCGTCATGGCGGGGATAGACCGCGCGGATACGGCGGCCAAAATGGCGTTCGGTCTCCGCCCAGAGATCGTAGGTTTCGGGAAACAGCCGGCCGGTATCGAGGGTGACGACGTCCACGTCGATGCCGCTCTTCTGGATCATGTGCAGCAGCGCCTGATCCTCGATGCCGAAGCTCGTCGTGAAGGTAATCCTGCCGTCCACGTCGTTGCGGAACTGTACGAGCCGTTCGACCGGCGACAGCGACGCAAAACGCGGCGCCAGCTCGGCCGCCCTTGCCGCGAGGTCACGGACGACGGCTGGCGCACGGAGTTTGGCAACAGCAGCAATTGTTTCCGGCTCGGCCTGACGCACGTCGCTTTCGTGCAGCGCCAGCAACAGGCTGCCGCCGGCAATGCGTCCGTCCAGTTCCAGCACGACACGGCCGGTCAGCGGATTGAGGGTGTGGGGATCGGCCGCCAGCGGCTGCGACAGCGCGATCTCGACTTCGCCGACGTTGTTGGTGGCGATGGCGACGTTGGCAATGTTTTCCAGCGCGCCCGGATCGACCGCCTTGTCGATGGCGCTGACCACGCCGCGGCTTTCGGCGGTGCCGATGCGCACAATGAGCTTGGTGCCGACCGCGAGCGGGGCCTGATGCAGCCAGAACACGCGCACGCGCAGGCTGCGTCCGGCGGCAGCGGGAGAACTTGCCAATGAGACGATATGGCCACGCTCGACAAACAATTCGCGGTCGAGCGTAATGCCGACCGATTGCCCGGCGCTGGCGTCGCGCGGCACCTGCGACTCGTTCGGCACCGGCCATTCTTCGATGGATTTCACCACGGCGCGCTTGTTGCCGGGCATGATCGCGATTTCGTCGCCGACGGCGACGCGGCCTGTTTCGATACGGCCGGCAATGATGCGGCGCTCGTCGAATTTGTAGACCGCCTGCACCGGCAGCCGCAGCGTCAGGTTCTGCGGCGGCGGCGCGGGAATGAAATGATCGAGGGCTTCCAGCACCGTCGGGCCGGCGTACCAGCCGATGGCGTCGGTGCGCAGTGAGACGCCATCGCCGTTGCGGGCAGAGATCGGGATGACAGCGGTCGCGACGACGCCGAGGCCGGCGAGATAGCCGGTGATTTCTGTTTCGATCTCCGCAAAACGTGCGGCGTCGTAATCGACGCGGTCCATCTTGTTGACGACCACGGCGACCTGCCGGACGCCGAGAAGGTGCAGCAGGTAGCCGTGGCGGCGCGTCTGCTCGCGGACGCCTTCGGCGGCGTCGATGATGAGGATGGCGGCGTCGGCCTGCGCGGCGCCGGTGATCATGTTGCGCAAGAATTCGGTGTGGCCGGGCGCGTGGATCAGCACGATGTCGCGCGAGGACGTGCGGAAGCGGATCTGGCTGGTGTCGATGGTAATGCCCTGGTCACGCTCGGTCTGCAGCGCGTCCAGCAGGAACGACCATTCAAACGGCATGCCGCGCCGGGCGCTGACGGCCTTGAGGTTTTCCAGCTTGCCGTCGGGCAGGCTGCCGGTCTCGTGCAGCAACCGGCCGATCAGGGTGGACTTGCCGTGATCGACGTGGCCGACGATCACGATGCGCACGAGCGGACGCTGGAGGACGGGTGCCGCGCCGGGATTTGAAAAATGAACGTTCATGGCAGTCTCACGTTTGCGGAGTGAAAGAAGCTAGAGGTATCCAGCCGTGCGCAGCCGCTCGAACGCGTCTTCGGATTCGTGATCCATGGCGCGGCCGGAGCGTTCGGGAACCTTGGTGGCGTCGAGTTCAGTGATGATTTCGTCGATGGTGCTGGCATCGGACGCGATCGGCGAGGTGATGTCGGCATCGCCCAGCGAGCGGTAGCGCTTGCCGTTCTGGCTGAGATACAGCGGAATGATCGGGATGTTCTCGCGGCGCGTATAGGCCCAGATGTCGGCCTCGGTCCAATGCAGGATCGGATGCACGCGCAGATGCGCGCCCTGCGGCGGCGAGGCGTTGAAGTGATTCCAGAACTCCGGCGGCTGGTCGCGCACGTCCCAGATGCCTTCGGCGCCGCGCGGCGAAAACACGCGTTCCTTGGCGCGGGTCGGCTCCTCGTCGCGGCGGATGCCGGTGATGACGCCATCGAAGCCGTGCTTGGCCCGCGCGAGCTTCAGTCCTTCGGTCTTGCGCGCAGCATAGCGCGCGGCGGGCGGCAGCGTCGGGTCGGTGGTTTCAATTGGCGGGCAATGCTCGACGATGAGGTCGAGATTCCATTCCTTCGCGTAGCGTTCGCGGAAGGCATACATCTCGGCGAACTTCTTGCCGGTATCGACGTGCATGACCGGAAACGGGACGCGGCCGAAGAAGGCCTTATGCGCCAGCCAGATCATCACATTGGAATCTTTTCCGAGCGACCACAGCAGCGCGACCTTTTTCAGCCGGGCAAAGGCTTCGCGCAGGATGAAAACGCTCTGTGCTTCGAGGTCATCGAGACGATCCATCGGACTCACTCCGCACCGCGCGCAGTGGCGCGAAATCGGGTGACGACACAAAACGTCTCTTTTCGGGGATGGGCAGACATCGGATTTTCCAAAACACCAAGTCGTTGAAGTAGAACATTTTTCTATTTGCAACTTAGAAACACTATGTATATGGAAAATAATTCTCGTCAAATGGGAAGAAATCAAAATGCGTTTCGTTTCGTTCATTCAGGCTTTCGCCGGCAAGCGATCTGACCAGCAGCAGGTGGACCTGCGCCGGTCGCTCGGTCTCGCCGATCTCGAGAAGGACTTTGACCGGACAAGCGACGCCTTCAACGATGCGGCGCGTCTCCTCGAGCGCTGTCTACCCAAGTCCTTCGGCATCTGATCTCGCGCGTTCCAGCGAACCATCACGGGGCTACCTGCGTTGTCGTTTCGGCAGCGCGGCACGGCACAAGGCGCACGGCATCCGGGGAAGCCCGGAAAGGCCGGCGCCTCCGAAGAACAAGGTATCGACTCAATCATTGGAGATTTTTATGAAACGTATACTGGCTACTCTCGCTATCGCTGCAGCTTTGACCGGCACGGCTCAGGCCGCCGACATCACGCTGCTGAATGTTTCCTACGATCCGACCCGCGAACTGCATGCGGCGCTCAGCAAGGCGTTCGCTGCGGCCTACAAGACCGCCGACGGCAAGACCGTCGAGATCAAGTCGTCGCACGGTGGGCTCCGGCAAGCAGGCGCGCGCGGTGATCGACGGCCTGCAGGCCGACATCGTGACGCTCGCGCTTGCCTATGACATCGACGAAATCGCCGACAAGGGGCTGCTTGCCCGCGATTGGCAGAAGAAGTTTGGCGAGAATTCCGCGCCATACACTTCGACCATCGTTTTCCTTGTTCGCAAGGGAAACCCGAAGGGCGTCAAGGACTGGGACGATCTCGCCAAATCCGGCGTGAAAGTCATTACGCCCAATCCGAAGACGTCCGGCGGCGCGCGCTGGAATTATCTGGCGGCATGGGGCTATGCGCTCAGGAAGCCTGATGGTTCGGCGGAAAAGGCCAAGAACTTCGTCAAATCGATCTATGCGAACGTCCCCGTACTGGACACCGGCGCGCGGGGATCGACCGTCACATTCGTCGAGCGCAACGTCGGTGATGTCCTCATCACCTGGGAGAATGAGGCATTTCTGGCGCTTAACGAATTCGGCAAGGACAAATTCGACATTATTGTTCCGTCGGTTTCGATCCTTGCGGAACCGCCGGTCGCCATTGTCGACAAAGTTGTGGAGAAGAAGGGAACCCGCGCCGCCGCCGAGGCTTATCTCAGGTTCATCTACAGCCCGGAGGGCCAGGAGATTTCGGCCAGGAACTACTACCGCCCGCGCGACGCCGCGGTCGCCAGGAAATACGAGAATACGTTTCCGAAAGTAAACCTGTTCACCGTCGATGACGTGTTCGGCGGCTGGCGTAAAGCGCAGGAGACCCACTTCAAGGATGGCGGTATCTTCGACGCCATTTACACGAACTGAGATGGAGCAGCGCGGTGAGCGTGACAGCCATGGGTTCGCGTAGGAGTTCGAGACGCCGCAGCGTGATCCCGGGGTTCGGGATCACGCTCGGCATCACCATTACCTGGCTGTCGTTGATCGTATTGATCACGCTTGCCGCGCTTTTCCTCAAGACCACGGAACTGACATTTGAACGCTTCCTGATGATCGTCACTGAGGCGCGCGCGTTGCATGCGCTCAAGATGTCGTTCGGGCTGGCGTTGGCAGCCGCTGCCGTCAATCTGGTGTTCGGGCTGGCGGTGGTCTGGGCGATTGTCCGCTACGAGTTTCCCGGCCGCCGGCTGTTCGATGCGATTGTCGATATTCTCTTTGCATTGCCGACCGCAGTTGCCGGCATCGCGCTGACCAACCTCTACGCGGAGAACGGCTGGATCGGCCGCTTGCTGGCGCCGCTCGGTATTCAGGTGGCGTTCACGCCGCTCGGCATTTTTGTCGCACTCGTCTTCATCGGGTTGCAGTTCGTGGTCGGCACGGTGCAGCCGGTTATCGAGGATCTCGATGCCGAACTGGAAGAGGCGTCGGCGACGCTTGGCGCTTCACGCTGGACTACCATTCGCCGCGTGATTTTCCCGGTGATCTTTCCTGCCTTGCTGACGGGCTTTGCGCTCGCCTTCGCCCGCGCGGTCGGGGAATACGGCTCGGTCATCTTCATCGCGGGAAACCTGCCGAATGTCTCCGAGATCGCGCCGCTGCTGATCGTGATCCGGCTGGAAGAATTCCGCTACGCCGACGCTACCGCGATCGCCTCGGTGATGCTGGTGGCTTCTTTCGCCATTCTCCTTGTCATCAATCTCTTGCAGCGCTGGTCTGAACAGCGCACCGGAAAGCTCTGATGTCCGTACAGCCCGTTGCGTTCGACCCCCGTGTGGCCGACATTGCAACCCGCGATGCGAGGCAGGCCGCGATGCTGCGCGCCAGGCGTATTTCCGATGTGCGAGCCGATCCGGCGTGGCTGCGCTGGAGCGTGATCGGCATTGCGGTGGCGTTCCTGCTGCTTTTCATCGTTGTCCCGCTGGTGAACGTGTTTGCGCAGGCGCTCTCGAAAGGGATCGTGGCCTACGGCGCGGCGATCATTCACCCGGATACACTGGCGGCGATCTGGCTCACGATTGCTGCGTCGCTGATCGCGGTCGTACTCAATGTCGTGTTCGGCGTCATCGCGGCCTGGGCCGTCACCAAGTATGAATTTCGCGGCAAGAGTATCCTGATCACGCTGATCGACATGCCGTTCTCGGTGTCGCCGATCATTTCGGGTCTGGTGTTCGTGTTGCTGTTCGGCGCGCAGGGCTATTTTGGGCCGTGGCTGCAGGCAAATGACATCAGCATCATCTTTGCGCTGCCCGGCATTGTGCTGGCGACGGTGTTTGTCACGTTTTCATTTGTCGCGCGCGAACTGATCCCGCTGATGCGCGAACAGGGCACGCAGGACGAGGAAGCGGCGCTGTCGCTCGGCGCGTCCGGCCTGCGCACGTTCTTCAAGGTCACGCTGCCGAATGTGAAATGGGCGCTGCTCTACGGCGTGCTGCTGTGCAATGCGCGCGCCATGGGCGAGTTCGGCGCGGTGTCGGTCGTCTCGGGCCATATCCGTGGCGAGACCAACACGATGCCACTGCATATCGAAATTCTCTACAACGAATATCAGTTCATGGCCGCGTTCGCGGTGGCCTCGCTGCTGGCGCTGCTCGCGCTGGTGACGTTGTTTGCCAAGGCGCTGCTGGAAAAGAAGGTCGCCAAGACGGCGGCCGGGAGTGACGCATGAGAATTTCCATTCACGACATCCACAAGCGGTTTGGCGATTTCACCGCGCTCGACCATGTGAACCTCGACATCCGCTCGGGCGAACTGGTGGCGCTGCTGGGGCCTTCGGGTTCCGGCAAGACGACGCTGCTGCGCATCATCGCCGGCCTTGAATGGCCCGATGCCGGTGAAATTCGTTTCGATGGCGAGGATGCGCTGACGCGCAGCGTCGCCGAACGCCATGTCGGCTTCGTGTTCCAGCATTACGCGCTGTTCCGTCACATGACGATCTTCGAGAACATTGCATTCGGGTTGCGCGCACGCCCGCGCCGCCAACGGCCGGACGAGCAGGACATTCGCAAGCGCGTCGGCGATCTACTCGACCTCGTGCAGTTGAGCGGACTGGCGGACCGCTACCCCCAGCCAGCTTTCCGGCGGGCAACGCCAGCGCATCGCACTGGCGCGTGCGCTCGCCGTCGAGCCGCGCGTGCTGCTGCTCGATGAGCCGTTCGGCGCGCTCGATGCCAAGGTGCGCAAGGAACTGCGGCGCTGGCTGCGGCATCTCCACGAGGAAATCCAGGTTACGTCGGTGTTCGTCACCCACGATCAGGAAGAGGCGCTCGAAGTCGCGGATCGCGTGGTCGTGCTCGACAAGGGCCGGATCGAACAGGCCGGCACGCCGGAACAGGTCTACGAGCAGCCGGTCAACGCTTTCGTTCATGAATTCATCGGCGACTCGGTATCGCTTCCTGTTGTCGTCGAAGGCGGCAGGGTGCGTTTCGGCGGGCAGGTGCTGGACATCGACCGGCAGGGCATGGCCGACGGCAACGCCGCGCTGTTCATCCGTCCCTATGAGTCGCCATCCTGTCCGAGCCCGGGCAGGCGGCGCTGCGGGGCAACATCACGCGGGTCTATGGCCTTGGCGCCGCGCGCCGGGTCGAGGTGGTGCTGAAAACCGGCCATGGCGATCACCTGATCGAAATCGATGCGCCGCGCGAACTGGCGATGGCGTCGGGGCAGACGGTCGGGTTGTTGCCCAAGACCTACCGGATTTTTGCGGGCGGGGTTTGACGGCAAGAAAAGCGTGGCGCCCCCGGCAGGCTTGTCGTGAGTCCGAGAAATCAAAAAAAAGATACCTTGGCAACGTCGGATTGTTCAATTAAGAGACAGTAACCCGCGCGGCGAGTAGGTACTTTAACTTGTCTTGATCTTGATCGGGCCATGGCAAAAGGTTATCCTCGGTTCGATCAGGCTCACGCATAAGGATATGGCCGTTCGTATTTAAGAACGTCGATCCGTTCTTATTGCCGGTTCTCTTTCGACGGTATTGACGGTGCGCTCGCTGCGGCGGGCGCGAGGTGATGATGTGTTGCAAAAAGGTGTTTCAAGTAGCGTTCTTATTTTCCGGAAACTATCGCCAGGACTTGCGAAAATCGCGCAGATAGTATCGCGTTTTGGGGGCCCCGTTTTTTTATCGATATTGATGCTGCTGCACGCGAAAAATATTCAATCGCTGATCTTGCATCAAAAAACATCAGGCAAATCGATTTTTCAATACTCCGGGATTATGACGCCTATGGCCACATGAAGCTTGTTTCTCGCGTGGCCACGAATCTAACCAACAAGTATCTCCCTGAAGATATCTCCGGTCGTGCCGGCTCCCTTTTTCCGGAAGTCGAAGGTCGAGCTGCAAAAGTGCGTGCCATGTTCCACGACTTTGTATCGGGACATGTCTGGTCAGATTCGCATCTCTATGTTGTTACTGGCTATCTCAGAGGGCGTGGAAAACGCTGCTTCGCGTGGCCCACACCTTCAGCTCAAGGTTCGCTGTTTTTGCATGAGTTGATGAGTCGACCTGAGTTCGCTCTTTCGATTTTATTGAGTACTCAACTAATTCTAGCCCGTTTCCTGACACTTGTTTCTCGCAGACTGAAAACGCCGTCCGCATCGACTTCTGATGCGACTGCCGCTCGCAACGAGTACGGCAGTGCCCAACTGGATGCGGAAGTTCTGATGTTTCCCCATCAGGGCCCTTACTACGGCAAGCTGTTTGAGTCTGTTCGGAAAGTTCAAGCAGGATTGCTTAGCTTTCTCACCATGAGTCGGATCGAGGCGAGACGCAAGAACGCGAGCGCTTTTCCATTCAGGCACTCCCAGTCCTTGGCGAGCCTGCGGCATCTGCCAAGCCATGCGAAAGTTC
>CANJBX010000071.1 GCA_947472885.1 Hyphomicrobiaceae bacterium | reverse complement strand
TTTCGCATGGCTTGGCAGATGCCGCAGGCTCGCCAAGGACTGGGAGTGCCTGAATGGAAAAGCGCTCGCGTTCTTGCGTCTCGCCTCGATCCGACTCATGGTGAGAAAGCTAAGCAATCCTGCTTGAACTTTCCGAACAGACTCTTATACAACCGAGGGCGGAGCTTAGCTCACAGTAAATGGCACTCGGTGCGGGAGCCGAAGTGTAGCTCTACGCGACTCGCGGGGGCTTCTTCAGGGGCGCTTTTGTCGCACCTGCGATGCGCTGATGTTTTAAGCCAATTTACACGTCCGGGTAGTACCGTTCCGGGACGACTGCGCAGGCCACAAGAAAAAGCAAGCAGATACAATGGGTTATCCAAGGCCTCGCGTGCTTCTGGTCGATGACGACCCATTGGTCAGGGATTCTTCAAAAGTCCTTTTGAATGCGCACGGATATGACGTCGTGACGGCATCCGACGGCTATGTCGGGATTGCGGAAATTGAAGTCGCTTCATTCGACCTCGTGGTGGCGGATTTCTTCATGCCGCGCATTAACGGGCTCAACATGATCAAGGCCATTCGCAAGCTCAATCCCCGATTACCGATCATTATCATGTCGGTCATGCAGTTGCCGGGCATGTCGGGCAACTCAATGAGTCTGGAATCGTCAAGCGGACTTTCGATGCCAGCGACCTGGTTGCAGAAACCGTTTCGCGCTGCCGACCTGTCGAGAGCCATTGCGCAAGCAACGGGCATTGCGGCCTGAAGTTATCGCGTTCTAGACGTAGCCTCGTTTTCTGGCTTCGCCGATCTGGTCCCACAGGACGCAGGTGCCGGGCGCGATGGCGTGATTGCCTTCCATGACATCGAGCGGGATTCGCAGGCCCTCGCGGGCGAGCCCCATGCGCAGTTCACGCGCCTGCGTGCGGCCTTCGGGCGGCAGCCAGAGGCGCTCGTGGCCCCACAGGCTTGGCCCTTCGACGACTTCCTTCGGTGTCCAGTTGTCGATGTCGATGGAGCGTCCGCCCCAGCCATACTCGACCATGAAGTTCGACGGATTCTGCGTATAGAACGACGTGACGTGATCGTTGATGTGGCGGCCGAGCGTCTGCTTCACGAGGTCCGGCGTCATCTGCGCGATGTCGTAGCCTTGGCCGACATCGTCGAGGAAGTTCACCTCTACCATCATGTGATGGATGCCGTTCCGTCCGGTCTCGAGAATGCCGATGGTGTGATGGCGCTGGTTGAGGTGGAAGAAATGAATCTTCACCGGCTTGACGAAGAAATCGCTCAGGCGAAAGCCGAGCACGTCGCGATAGAACGGAATGACATCGTCGGCGCGCTCGGCGGTCAGCACCACATGGCCCATGCCCAGCGGGCCGGTGCGAAAGCCCGAGATCGAGCGGCCGGGCTGGAAGGCGTCTGACGCGATTTCCTGGCCATGGAATACCTCGATGCGATTGCCGGCGGGATCGTGGAACACGATCAGGTCTGCGACGTGCCGCTCGTCGGCCAGTGCACGCACGCCGCGCGCGACCTTGACGCCGTGATGCTCCAGATGGGCGGCCAGCACGTCGAGCGCCTTGGCGTCTGCGACTTCAAAGCCGAGAAAGCCGATGCCTTCGCCGCCATCGGCGGAAACGATCACGCGCTGGCGGCGGTCGTCCATGCGCAGCGACAGCGTGGCGGCGCTTTTGTCGACGATCTGCATGCCGAGGAGGCGGGTGCCGTAGGATGCCCAGTCCTCGACATTGCCGGCGCGCAGGCCGACGTAGCCAAGGGATTGTAAATGCGATTGGAGTGCTGGCGCTTTGGTGGACATGGCGATGCTCCCGGAGAACGCATCTTAGCCGCGTTGTGTTAAGCGGCAACCTTCGGTGCACGGCGTTTGCCGCCGATCACCGTCAGCACGGCGGCGAGGCTGCACAGCGCGGAGACGATGAATACCAGGCGCGGGCTGCCGTGGTCCATCAGCGCGCCGAACACCACCGGAAACACGACGCCAGCCACATTGAAGCCCGTGGTGACAAAGCCGAATACCGTTCCGAACGAGCCGGGCGGGGTTACTTCGCGCACGATCATGTCGCGCGATGGCATGATGACGCCGGAGGCAAAGCCGCCGATGCCCATGACGGCGAACAGCAGGAAGGTGCTGGGGCCGGACAGGCCGATTACGAGGATGGAAAGACCTGCGATGCCGATGCCGATGGCCGCGACGAGGCTGTGGTTACGCACGCGCGTCACCATGATGCCGCCGACCAGCACACCGATGGAGCTTAGCAGCAGGTTCGTCGTCAGTGCGTTGTTGGCAATGCCGGACGTAGTGCCGAACAGGTCATGCAGCGCGACCACGGAATAGTTCTGGATGCCGACCGCGGTCGCCGCCAGCAGCGTGAAGAACGCGAAGCTGCGCAGGATCGGAGCCGACATCAGCAATTCCCGGTTGTTGGTCTTCTCGCCTTCCTGCGCCTTGGCGCGCGCCGCGATATGCGGGCCTTCGGCGTAGTCCTTGCGCTGGACGAGGAGGATGAGGGTCACGATCACGCCCGCGATGCCGGCCGCGATGAACGCGCCGCGCCAGCCGATCAGGCTTTCGAGAAACAACATGCCGGCTGGCGCCGCGGCGCTGCCGAACATGCCGGAGAAGGTATGGATCGAGAACGCGCGGCCGACGCGCTCGCCTGCGATGTGGTGGGAAAGCAGCGCGTAGTCGCACGGGTGGAATACGGTATTGCCGAGGCCGGCGATCCCGAACATGGCGACCATGAACCAGTAGGAATGCACGACGCCGCACAGCGCGAAGGCAACGGCTTCAATCGCCAGGCCCGCGATGAGAACGGCAAACGGACCTACGCGGTCGGCGAGGAATCCGGCCGGGGTCTGGAAGATGGCCGAGACGACGTTGAACACCGCGATGGCGAAGCCAAGCTCGGTATAGCTCACGTCGTATTCAGCGCGTACCGCGAGGAACACCGGCGGCAGCAGCAGGAAGTAAAAATGGCTGAGGAAATGCGCCGCGCCGATGCTGGAGATCATGCGGGCTTCGGTGGCGCGGACGCCGGGGAGCGGCAGGGAAGGTGTTTCGGCGGTCATTTAAAATCTTCTCGCGGCCAAATCTCTCGCAGCCATCTTGCCGTTCAGGTTTTTGGTTTTGAATAAATCAGGTGGCGTGCCGCCCATGGCCCGCAACGCCGGACGCAACGCCAGCGTACAAGTCTTGATGACGCGTCGATATGGCGAAGATACGACGGCGCGCGCATAAAGCGCATGGCTCGGTTGCCTTCGCCGGGTGCGCCCGTCCGGCGCGATGCGCCGAACGGTTTGTTATGGGCGATTACGCCGCGCTGCGTGCCGTCTTGATGGCCTGCCAGACACGTTCGGAAGTCGCCGGCATTTCCAGATTCTTGACGCCGAGTTCCGCCAGCGCATCGGCGATGGCGTTGTTGACCGCGACCAGCGCGCCAGCGCAGCCGGCTTCGCCGCAGCCCTTGACGCCCAGCATGTTGGTCTTGGCCGGCGAGGGGTGGCTCTCGACCGCGAAGTTTGGCGCATCGCTGGCGCGCGGCATGGCGTAGTCCATGAACGAGCCGGTGAGGAGCTGGCCTTCGCCGTCATAGACGGTGTTTTCCATCAGCACTTGGCCGATGCCCTGCACGAGGCCGCCATGCACCTGACCGGCCACCAGCAGCGGATTGAGTTCGGTGCCGAAATCGTTGACGGCGGAATATTTCACGACCTCGGTGACGCCGGTGTCGAGATCGATTTCGACTTCTGCAACGTGTGCGCCGTTGGGGAAGGTCGAGGGCGAGCCTTCGGCAACGTGCATGACATTGAGCGTCTGCGGTAGGTCGGACGGAATCTTCAGGCCGCCGCGGATTTTCGCCGCAAGGTCGAGGACGCCGATTGAACGGTCGGTGCCCGCGATCACGAAGCGGCCGGTCTTGAACTCGATGTCGCCCGCAGACGCTTCCAGCGCGATGGCGGCGATGTGCTTGCCCTGATCGATGACCTTCTGCGCGCCTTCGACGATGGCGTTGCCGCTCGACATGGCGGACTTCGAGCCGCCCGAGCCGCCGCCCAGCGTCAGCTGGTCGCTGTCGCCCTGCATCAGACGTACTTTCTCGAACGGAATGCCGAGCCGGCTGCACAGTACCTGCGCGAACGGCGTGGCGTGGCCCATGCCGAAATCCATCGAGCCGGTGAGGATCGTCACGGTGCCGTCGTCCTCGAAGCGGATGCCGCCGAGTTCCTTCGTCGCCGGCGCGGTCTGTTCCAGGAAGCTGCCAAAGCCGAGGCCGCGCAGCTTGCCGTTCTTCTTGCTTTCGCGCTTGCGCTTGGCAAAGCCCTTTACATCGGCCATTTCCATGGCGTGCTTGAACAGGCCGGGGAAGTCGCCGCTGTCATAAGTGTTTTCGCTCGGCGTCTTGTAGGGCATTTCCTTCGGCTTGATCTGGTTGCGCTTGCGGATTTCCATCCGGTCGATGCCCATCTCGCGCGCGGCCTGATCGATCAGGCGTTCCATGTAGTAGTTGCCCTCGGGGCGGCCGGCGCCGCGATAGGGCGCAATCGGCGTGGTGTTGGTGAACACGAGCTTGGTGTTCTGCTCGATCAGCGGTGTCTTGTAGACGCCGATGGTGTTCTTCATCGTGGTGATGGTCGGCTGCATCGTTCCCATCATGGAAACATAGGCGCCCGAATTGCCATAGCCGGTGATGCGGACGGCGAGGAAGTGACCGTCCTTGTCGAGCGCAAGCTCGACTTCCTGGTCGTGGTCGCGGCCGTGCGTATCGGAGAGGAAGCTGGTTGAGCGTTCGTCGATCCACTTCACCGGCTTGCCGAGGTCGCGCGCCGCATGGAGGCAGCAGATATATTCCGGGAAGATCGGCGCCTTCATGCCGAACGAGCCGCCGACATTGCCGAGGATCGCGCGCACCTTGTCGGGTGTCACTTTCAGCACATCCGCCATCGCCATCTTGTGGCCGAAGGCGCTCTGGCCGCCGGTGTAGGCGGTGAATCGCTGGTCCGACTTGTCGTAGCTCGCAATAAA
Source organism: Hyphomicrobiaceae bacterium (assembly GCA_947472885.1). Classification (GTDB taxonomy): domain Bacteria; phylum Pseudomonadota; class Alphaproteobacteria; order Rhizobiales; family Xanthobacteraceae; genus CANJBX01. The sequence continues at coordinate 14,005 of CANJBX010000071.1, read as the reverse complement.
GCCGCGCGGTTCCATCGCATTGACGACGACGCGGGTGTTGCGCAGCGGCATCTTCACGGTGTGCGCGGCACTCTTGAAGGCGGCCGTGACCTTATCGGTGTCGCCGAAATGCCAGTCGGCGGAGACGTTGCCGGGCACGTCGTCGAAGATCTGCGGCGCGCCGGGCTTGGCGGCTTCACGCGCCGAGGTGACGCTCGGCAGCACCGTGATGTCCATTTCAACCGCTTCGGCGGCGTCCTTCGCCTGCGCGACGGTGGTAGCGATGACGCAGGCGACCGGGTCGCCGACGAACCGCACCTTGTCGGTTGCCAGCGCGAAGCGCAGTGGCACCTTCATCATCTCGCCGCTGCGATCCTTGATCGGCATCATGGTCTTGAGCGGGCCATAGCCGCCGGCATTGATGTCCGCGCCGGTGTAGATCGCCAGCACGCCGGGCATCGCCTTGGCGGCGGCGGTGTCGATCTTCTTGATGATGCCGTGAGCGTGGCGGCTGCGCACGATGATGGCGTAGACCTGACCCGGCAGGGTGACGTCGTCGGTATAGCTGCCCTTGCCCTGCACCAGCTTGGGATCTTCGCTGCGCGGCACCGGCTGGCCGACGGCGAATTTGGCGAGCGAGGCGGTGTCGAAGCTGGCGGCTTTGGGGTCGTTCTGCACGTTCATGGCGCTACCGGATTTGCTGGGAAATTGCTGAATGTTCCTGCTGACATAGACGACGCCACCGCTCGCGACAAGGATGCAGGGCGCATGCCGGGGTCGCAGCCTGGCGGGTGCCGGTGGGCAAAAAGCCCAGCCGATTCGGGCGCTTGGCTCCCGCTACCGCGAGTTGCGCCGGTTCCCCGTGCTGGTAGACTGGCCGCGATCTGAATGAACAAGCGCCGTGGCTGTCGAGCCGCCCAAGAGGAAGCAAAGGGGCAGGCTTCACCGCGGCAGGAAAGGCTACCGATGGATGACGGAGCCCGGGAAACCGGAAGCTCCGGCCCTGTGCGTGAGCGTTCGCGCGGCGGACGTGCGCGCTGGGGCCGCCGCCCGTCACATGGACAGGGACGGCATCATAACGACGGCGCGGGCCACCGCGATGCCGGCGATCGCGGTGGCGCGACCTACGCCGCGCTCGATCTTGGCACCAACAATTGCCGCCTGCTGATCGCGCGGCCGACCGGCGACAGTTTCCGCGTCATTGACGCATTCTCCCGCATCATCCGGCTGGGCGAGGGCGTGTCGTCGTCGGGCCGCCTGAGCGAACCCGCGGTAGCGCGCGCCATCGAGGCGCTCACTGTCTGCCGGGACAAGATGCGCAACCGTGGCGTCACGCGCGCGCGACTGATCGCGACCGAAGCCTGCCGCGCCGCCGAGAACGGCGATGAATTCCAGGCCAGGGTGCGTGACGTCGTCGGTCTCGATCTCGAAATCATCGACCGCGAAACGGAAGCGACGCTGGCCGCCACCGGCTGCACGCCGCTGTTCGATCCGGCCTCGCGCGGTGTCGTGCTGTTCGACATCGGTGGCGGCTCGTCCGAACTGGTGCGGCTGGGTCCTTCGGTCGAAACGCCGCGCGGCCCGCCGAAGCCGACCATCCAGTCGTGGGTGTCGTTGCCGGTTGGCGTCGTCACACTCGCGGAACGCCACGGCGGTCTGACGGTGACGAGAGAACTTTTCGAGAAGATGGTGAGCGAAGTCGCGGGCTATCTTGCGGCATTCGCCGCAGCGAACGGCGGCGATCTCGACGGCGTGCATCTCCTCGGCACGTCCGGCACCGTAACGACGATTGCTGGCGTCCATCTTGAGTTGCCGCGCTATGACAGGAAACGTATCGACGGCTGCTGGCTGAGCGATACGGAAATCTCCGGCGTCGTCGAGCGGCTGGTCGGCATGACCTACGACGAGCGCATCGCCAGTTCGTGCATCGGTTCGGAGCGTGCCGACCTTGTGCTGGCGGGCTGCGCGATCCTGGAGGCTATCCGCCGCGCGTTTCCGTGTCCGCGCCTGCGGGTTGCGGATCGCGGCTTGCGCGAGGGCATGCTGGTCGATCTGATGCGCGCTGACGGTGCCTGGGGCGGCATCGCATGATCCCGAAAAGTTGCAGACTTTTCGGACGAGATCATGCCAAAGCGCATAAGTCGCCGCGTATTGTTCACGATATCTGGAACCCGGTGCAGCCGTGACGAAAAAACCTGCAGAACGCGAACTCAAGGTGCGGGTGAAGTCCGGCAAGGGCCGCCGCACGCTTGCGCAGAAAACCTGGCTTGAGCGCCAGCTCAACGATCCCTATGTCGCGCGCGCCAAGCGCGAGGGCTTCCGTTCGCGCGCCGCCTACAAACTGAGCGAGATCGACGACAAATATCGTTTCCTGAAACCCGGCATCAAGGTTGTGGATCTTGGCGCGGCACCCGGCGGCTGGAGCCAGGTCGCGGCCCAGCGCGTCAAGGCCGGCGAGGGCACGGGCCAGGTCGTTGCCATCGACCTGCTGGAGATGGACGCGATTCCGAATGTTGAATTCGCGCAGCTCGATTTTCTCGATGACGATGCGCCGGCGAAATTGAAGGCGATGCTGGGTGGCCTGGCGGATGTGGTGTTGTCCGACATGGCGGCCAACACGACGGGCCATCGCAAGACCGATCAGTTGCGCATCATCGGACTGGTCGAGGAAGCCGCGGGCTTTGCGCGCGAGGTGCTGGCGCCAGGTGGTGTGTTCCTCGCGAAAGTCCGTCAGGGCGGCACCGATGGCGATTTGCTCACCATGCTCAAGCGCGACTTCACGAGTGTGAAGCACATCAAGCCGCAGTCGAGCCGGAAGGATTCGTCGGAGCTGTTCGTGCTGGCGATGGGGTTTCGGTAGGTGCGAAGTCCGATTTTGGAGGAAATAAAAAAATTTCTTGCGGCCCCTCCAGCCGGGACTGGCCGAGTTTGGAATGAACATGGTCTCCAAGTCGAATTAGGGATTTTTCTTCGAGGAATAGGATATCGCGTCGAGTTTGAGACGCCATTTAAATTTCAAGGGGCGTCTGCATCCACTAAGAGGCCAAAACGTGAGTTGGACATACTAGCTAACCGCGATGATGTGAGGATTGCCATCGAGTTAAAAACTCCGCTGGCAGGACGAGTTCCAGAGTCGATGTTTGATTTCCTAGCTGACGTTCATTTTGTAGAACGCTTGATAGATGAAGATTTTGCTGACGAAGGGGTGTGCTTACTGGTGACTAACAATAAGCAATTTTGGAATGGGAATTCGTCAGGTATTTATCAATCGTTTCGTACGCATGGAGCCACGCTCACAGGCGTAGTCAATAAGCCGACTGGGTCAATTGATTCAAATATAGTTCTGAGAAGTAGTTATTCGCTTGGTGTTTGGAGTGAGCGTATCGATTCTAATCTAATCGAAAATGCCCGGTATTTACTTGTCCCCGTTACACCGGACCGTTAGATCAATTTCTACCCCATCCGCTGGTCTGATGCGTCGGTCGGACCCGGCGTGCGGTTGGCGAGTTCGGCGCCGGCATCGCGGTGCAGCCGCAGGAAGAAGAACACCGACATAGCCGAGATCGCCGCGACGAACAGGAACGCCGGCGGAAAATCGGCGGCGGTGATCGTCGCGCTGCCGGCGTGATACATCGCCATCTCGACGCCGAGCGCGCCGGCCGCGACACCTGCTGTCACCGACAATTGCTGCGCGACGCTGACCAGCGACGTGGCGCGGCTCATGCGGCGGCGGTCGATGTCGGCATAGGCAATGGTGTTGATGGAGGTGAACTGCAGCGAGCGGAAAAAGCCGCCAATCACCAGAACGGCCATGATGACAATGACAGGCGTCGATGGCGTGAACAGCGCACAGGCCGCGACGAAGGCGGCGCTGATGATGGAGTTGACGATCAGCGTCAGCCGGAAACCGTAGTTCTTGAGAATATAGGGCACCACCGCTTTCATGCTCATGGCGCCGATCGCCGTCGAGAATGTCACAAGCCCCGAGCGGAACGGCGTCATGTGGAAGCCGAGTTGCAGCATCAGCGGCATCAGGAATGGCGTCGCGCCAAGGCCGACGCGGAAGATGAAGCCGCCGATGACGGTGAGGCGGAACGTCGGCAGTGCGAACAGCGACAGATCGAGGATCGGGTTGGGCACCCGCCGCGCGTGGATGACATAGGCAACCATCGCTGCCGCGCCGATGCCGAGCATGCCGGTGATGAGTTCGGTCGGCAGATAGCGAATGCCAAGGTTGCTGGCGCCGAACGCAAGCCCGCCGATGCCGACGCCGGCAAGCACAAAGCCGATGTAGTCGAACGGCACGCGCTCGTCGCCCTTGATGTCCGGGATGTATTTTGTCGCCAGCACGATGCCGAGCAAGCCAATCGGGATGTTGATGAAGAAGATCCAGTGCCACGACATATATTGCGTGATGAATCCGCCGACCGGCGGCCCCAGCACCGGGCCGATCAGCGCGGGCATGCTGACCCAGGTCATGATCGCGACCAGATCGCGCTTGTCGAACGAGCGCAGCAGCACCAGCCGTCCGACCGGCGACATCATCGCGCCGCCGATGCCCTGCAAAAAGCGGAACACCACGAATTCGCCGAGTGTGTTCGAAAATGCGCAGCCGATGGAGCCGGCCATGAAGATCGCGATGGCGATGGGAAACACCGTGCGTGCGCCGAAGCGGTCGGCGGTCCAGCCGCTGGCCGGAATGAAGATCGCCAGCGCCAGCAGGTAGGAAGTAATGGCGAGCTTGAGCGCCAGCGGACTGGTGTTGAGATCGGTCGCAATCGAGGGCAGCGCGGTCGCGATGATCGTCGCATCCATGTTCTCCATGAACAGGGACACCGCGACGATCAGCGGCACGATGCGGGCGGTCAGCATGGGTGGGCTTCGCGGGTGAGAGCGGCGGGGAGGCGCATGGCGTCGGAAATGGCAAAGGAAATGGCAAGAGAATTGACACGAGTCGTCCGGCCGACTGTTCTAGCGGCAGTTGCGGCCCGAACAAGGCATGTTGCCCGCGTCTGGCGGGCATCCGGCATCCGCCCACTGCAGGCGACGGGCGATGGGATAACCGCGTATCGCCCGGAACCCGCACTATGAATCCCCGGTTCCCCGTGCTATCGCCCAGCGCCAACTCCAACGGGGTTCCGAGTCGTCGATCCGGCCCACAGGCCGGGCGGTGGCGCGCAACCCCAGCGGTCTTTTTCAGTTGTCGCATTTTCGCCGGCGGGCATCATTTAAGCTCTTTCCGGAAATGCGCTGGGAGCTTGGCGAATGGCCACAAAAACAAACTTTGTCGAAGCGCTGACGTTCGACGACGTGCTGCTCAAGCCGGGCCTGTCGGATGTGCTGCCATCCGAAGTCGATGTGCGCAGCCGGATCACCCGCGACATCACCGTCAACATCCCGATCCTGGCTTCGGCCATGGACACCGTGACCGAAGCCGCCATGGCGATTGCGATGGCGCAGGCGGGCGGGATTGGCGTGCTTCACCGCAATCTGGAGCCGGAGGAGCAGGCGGCCCAGGTCCGCCAGGTCAAGAAGTTCGAATCCGGCATGGTGGTCAACCCGCTCACCATCCACCCGGATGCCAAGCTCGCGGACGCGCTCGACCTCATGAAGGCGAACCGTATTTCCGGCATTCCGGTCGTCGAAGGCGGCTCGCCGACGACGCCGGGCAAGCTCGTCGGCATCCTGACCAACCGCGACGTGCGCTTTGCCACCGACCCCGACCAGCGCGTCGCCGAACTGATGACCAAGGACAAGCTCATCACCGTGCGCGAAGCCGTCGGCCAGGATGAAGCCAAGCGGCTGCTGCATCAGCACCGTATCGAGAAGCTGCTGGTGGTGGACGACCAGTATCGTTGCGTCGGCCTCATCACCGTCAAGGACATGGAAAAGGCCGTCACCAATCCGAACGCCTGCAAGGACGATCAGGGCCGTCTCCGCGTTGCGGCGGCGACCACGGTTGGCGACAAGGGTTTCGCGCGCACCGAATTACTGATTGCGGCCGGCGTCGATCTTGTCGTGGTCGATACCGCGCATGGTCATTCCAGGCACGTTCTCTCGGCGGTCAATCGCATCAAGAAACTGTCGAACCGCGTGCAGGTCGTCGCCGGTAACGTCGCGACGGGCGATGGCGCGCAGGCGCTGATCGATTCCGGCGCGGACGCCATCAAGGTTGGTATTGGGCCGGGCTCGATCTGCACCACGCGCATCGTCGCGGGTGTCGGTGTGCCGCAGCTCACCGCGATCATGGATGCCGTCGAGGTGTCGAAGAAATCGAATACGCCGGTGATCGCGGATGGCGGCATCAAGTATTCCGGCGATCTGGCGAAGGCGATTGCCGCCGGTGCCGACGTTGCGATGATCGGCTCGCTGCTGGCAGGCACCGACGAGACGCCGGGCGAGGTGTTTCTCTATCAGGGCCGCTCGTACAAGACCTATCGCGGCATGGGTTCGGTGGAGGCGATGGCGCGCGGCTCTGCCGACCGTTACTTCCAGCAGGACATCAAGGACACGCTCAAGCTGGTGCCGGAAGGCATCGAGGGGCAGGTGCCATACAAGGGTTCTGCCGCGACCGTGTTGCATCAGCTCGTCGGCGGCCTTCGCGCTGCCATGGGCTACGTCGGCGCGCGCGATATCAAGGATTTGCACGACAAGGCGCAGTTTGTGAAAATCTCCAGCGCGGGCCTGCGGGAAAGCCACGTCCACGACGTGACGATCACACGCGAAAGCCCGAACTATCCGGGCCGGGTTTAGGCGCAAACACAGCCGGCCGCGAGGACCGGCTGTGTTGCCTGGATATGCTTATGCGCTGACGCTTTGCCGTTCTGCGGTCAGATGCAGCAACACATTGGCCCCGAAGATGCAGCCTGCTGCCCATACGGCGGTGAATCCGATTCCGAGTATCGGCTCGGCCCAGGCATAGCCCGCGACGGTGAGTGCGAGACCGGCGAGACCGGCTGGCAGGGAAAGATTGTAGAGCCAGAAATAAATCGCGGCGAGGCGCGTGCGTGCAAGATCGGGAAACAGGTGAAAAATAAATCCCGCGACCGCGAGTGAAACCCAACCCAGCAGGTTGATGTGTGCATGTACCGAATGAAACTGAAGCTCCTGCGTGATGCCCATGAACAGGCCGAGCGACATGCCGGCGATCAGGTAAATGACGGCGAGTTTCAGAAGACGTGTGGCCATGCCACCCTCCGCGTTTCGTGTGGTCCGGAAGGGACCAGCGTGGCGGGCGGTCTAGATCGTCAGATCACAAAGGTATTGTAAAAACCCGACATGGTGAGCGAGGTGTTGAGGGCGCGGCGCGCGGGCGCAGACACCGCTTTCGCAAAGGCGTCCGGGGCCTCGCCGACCAGCGTCTTGAAATCCCGCACCATATGCGGCTGGTCGGTAAAGCCGCAGGCCACCGCGATGTCTGCCCAGCCTGACCCGCGCATACGCCTTGCAAAGATACGCTCGCAGCGTTCGATACGGGCGAACTGCTTGGGGGAAATGCCGATCTGGGCGAGAAACCGCCTTTCAAACTGGCGTTCGCCGAGATCGAGCCGCGCTGCGAGACGATGAATCGGGGTTGCAGGATTGGCCCGCAACTCGTCGGCTGCATGATCTACCAGCGGGTCCGTCTGGTCGCTGCCGATATGGGAAAGCAGGAACTGCTCGAAACGGGCGAGCCGTTCAGCAGAATGGCGTGCTTCGCCGAGGCTATCGATCAGGGAAACGACGGACGCACGCGGCAGCAGACTGGTCAGATCGAGGTGGGCGTCGGCGAATGTGCTCGTGCCGCAGCGAAACAGGCGTGCCGCCGCCGAGGGCTTGATGCGCGCGGCAATGACACCGATCGGTCCGGTCGGTTGCAACACGCCGGTTGCCGTTCTCGCGCCTGTCAGGGTGGCGGCATAGGGGTCCTGGCCATTCTGCCGCTCGGAAAGGATGGGCGAGCGGTAATGTATGCAGATGACGGGCGATGGGCTGGGCAAGACCTTGATGCGCAGATCGCGTGCTTGCCCAGCGTCCGGGACATCGACGTCCCAGACCGCTTCTACCACCCCGGCGAGGCTGACGGGAGCTGGGCTGACAGTATGGCCGCGCATGGTACACCTGATATTTCCGGGCAGACCTCTAACCGAAGCCATATGCCATGCCAATGTCTACAAATACTGTATTTGCTATGGTGTGACCGCAAACACATCGACCAGAAAAAAAACATGGGCAGGATTTAAGAATGACCGTCGATATCGCACGCCGCATCGTCCTGGCCTCGCGCCCCGCGGGCGAGCCGGTGCCGGAGAACTTCCGGCTCGAGGAATATCGTATTCCGCTGCCGGGGCCGGGCGAAGTGCTGCTGCACACGCGCTACCTGTCGCTCGATCCCTATATGCGCGGCCGCATGAGCGATGCGCCGAGCTACGCCGCGCCGGTCGCGGTCGGTGCGGTCATGGAAGGCGGCACGGTCAGCGAAGTGGTTGCGTCGAACAACGATGCCTTTGCCAAGGGTGACATCGTGCTGGGTCACACCGGCTGGCAGACCCATACGATTTCCAGCGGCAAGGGCCTGCGCAAGCTCGATCCGGCGGCGGCTTCGGTATCTTACGCGCTGGGTGTTCTTGGTATGCCGGGCATGACGGCCTATTTCGGTCTCGCTGAAATCGGCAAGCCGCAGGCGGGCGAGACACTGGTGGTCGCTGCCGCCTCGGGCGCAGTCGGCTCGGTGGTCGGACAGATTGCAAAGATCAAGGGCGCACGCGCGGTTGGTGTTGCGGGCGGCGCGGACAAGTGCCGCCATGTGAAAGACGAACTCGGATTTGACGCCTGCATTGACCACCGTGCACCGGACTTCGCGGCGCAGCTCAAGGCGGCATGCCCGAACGGCATCGATGTCTATTTCGAGAATGTCGGCGGCAAGGTGTTCGAAGCGGTCGTGCCGCTGTTGAACAATTATGCGCGCGTGCCGGTGTGCGGCGTGATCTCGCAATACAACGCCAGTTCATCCGATCCGGGAACAAACTGGGTGCCGGCGCTGATGCGCTCGGTGCTGAGCAAGCGCATCACCATGCGCGGCTTCATCGTCAGCGATTTCTATTCGCGCCGTGACGAGTTCAGCAAGGAGATGGTGCCGTGGCTGAAGGAAGGCCGCGTCAAATATCGCGAGCATGTCATTGAAGGTCTCGAGAACGCGCCACGCGGCCTGATTGGCCTGCTGCGCGGCGAGAACTTCGGCAAGGCGCTGGTGCGCGTCGCGAAGTCCTAAATAAAGCATTCAGTAAGCCCGGTAGCGGATGGCATAACCGTCGCTCGCCGGTGCCGTGCTGACGGTCTGAACGGGCTGATCGCGGGTATCGATGGCCTGCCATGGCCCGAAGTCCGCATTCGGCAGCGGCGTTGCGGACAGCAATAGCTTGAAGATGCGCACGGGCTCGCCGGGCAACGACAGGATGATGGTCCGCTGTTGCGTGCGGAACAGGATCGGCACATTGCCGCGCAACACCGGCTGCGCGCCGTCGCGTTCGATGGAAACCAGTTTCGCGATGGCCTGGTTCTTGTCGGTGTGCCGTTCGATCTGAATGTCGGCCTTGTTTTCCGGCACCCTGGTTGCGGGGGGCAGACGGATGTCGAATTCGATAGCCAGCGCCTGCGCATTCATGCCAAGGCGGTCGAACATCGTGCTGGTGAGCCACAGCGTGCCGCCGACGATCAGGCCGCCGGCCGTGATCGAGGCCAGACCGCGCCACGCAATGGCGCGCATGGAGCGATGGCCGCCCTGAAACCGCAACCCCAGCCATGTGCCGGCGAGGAGACCAAGGCCGGCGCCGACGCCATGGATGCCGAACGTCTCGAAGGCGATGCCGAAACTGCGGATGCCCGATGCGACGATGAGTTCGGCAACAACCGGGGCGAAATAATCCCCTGCGAGCCAGCCGCCTGCAGCACCCATGAGGCCCGCGGCGATGGCGATAACGTAGGTCATGGGCGGCTCATCGTTCCGGTTGTGCCGGCGGAAGCCGGCCTTACGAAAGCAATGGCACCGATCCAATGCGCCGTAGCATCGTTCCGTCGCCACCCTGTGATGAGCCTTTAGCCGGTCCGGGAGACGCTAAGTTCTGTGGAGGCCGCCGCAATACGGCCACCCGGACCAAATTCGACGCAACCATATCAATTGCATTGGAGTTGGCAATTACCGTTGCCTTTGACGCGCCGGATGGTCAATGTCCGGCCCAATCCGGAGATTTTAACCCATGTCGGTCGAATCCATACTGGCGCCGCTGTTCGTGCAGGTCGCGCTGATTTTCATTCTGGTGTTCTACATGGGTTCGATGCGCTTCGGCGCATTGCGCCGCCGGGAAGTGCGGATCGGCGACATCGCGCTGGGGCAGAGCAACTGGCCGCCGTATGCCGCGCAGGCCGGCAACGCCTATAACAACCAGTTCCAGATGCCGCTGCTGTTCTTCGTGCTGGTGATCCTGGCCTACCTTTTCAAAAAGGCGGACCTCATCTTCGTCATCATGTCGTGGGTGTTCGTCGTATCGCGCATTCTTCATGCCTATGTTCACGTCACCTCGAATAACCTGCGCTGGCGCTTCACGATATTCGTTGTTGGCGTTGTCGTGCTGATGGTCATGTGGATTATCTTCGCCCTGCGCATCGTGCTGGCGCTCGGATGACACCTTCCGCGAGACTTTCCGCCGCCATCGAAGTGATGGCGGACATCGACGCCCAGCGCCGGCCCGCGAGCGACGCGCTCAAGGACTGGGGCCTCAAGCATCGCTTTGCCGGTTCGGGCGACCGTGCCGCCATTGCGGGCCTTGTCTATGACGCGCTGCGCCGCAAGGCGTCGGCTGCGTTCCTGATGGGTGAGGATACGCCGCGCGCCGTGCTGCTTGGCATGTGCAGGCTCGAACGCGGCATGGACGTGGATGCGATTGCGAAACTTGCATCGGGCGAACGTTTTGCGCCGGAGCCACTGACACCGGCTGAAATCGGGCATCTGGAATCCGGTAAGCTCGCCGATGCGCCGGCCCATGCAGCGGGTGATTACCCGGAGTGGCTCGATCCGCATCTCGCGCGCACCTTCGGCGAGGACCGCGCCGAAGAAGCCGCCGCGCTCGCGCGCCGCGCCACGCTCGATCTGCGCATCAACCGCATCAAGGCTGACCACAACACGCTGGCGAGTTTGTCTCCGTACAAGGCGGCGCAAACGCCATGGTCGCCGGTCGGACTGCGCATCGAACTCGCGGTCAATGCCAAAAGCCCCGCGATCCAGTCGGAGCCGGCGTTTCTCAAGGGCGAGATCGAAATTCAGGACGAGGGTTCGCAGGTCGTCACGCTGCTGTCTGGCGCGAAACCCGGCGAGCAGGTCATTGACCTGTGCGCGGGCGCCGGCGGCAAAAGCCTCGCGCTCGCGGCGCAGATGGAAAAGCGCGGGCAGATTTACGCGACCGATCTCGACAAGCGCCGCCTGGCGCCGATCTATGCGCGGCTTGAACGCGCGGGTGCGCGCAACGTGCAGGTGCGTGCGCCTGCGGTGCGCCACGGCGAGGGACCGGATGCGCTGGCGGATCTTGCTGACGCTGCCGATCTTGTGCTGATCGATGCACCCTGCACCGGCACCGGAACGTGGCGTCGCAATCCCGATGCCAAGTGGCGGATGCGGCCGGGCGCGCTCGAACAGCGCAACAAGGAACAGGCGGAAGTGCTGGACCGCGCCGCTACGCTGGTGAAGCCCGGCGGGCGGATTGCCTACATCACCTGTTCGGTGCTGACGGAAGAAAATGACGACCGCGTACAGGCGTTTCTGGCTGCGCATCCGAACTTCGAAAAAGCGCAGCCGGATTTCTCGGTGCTGGGCAGCCGGGGCGGGGAGTTCCAGCGTGCCGTGCTGACCACGGCGTTCGGCATCCTGATGACGCCCAGACGCACCGCGACCGACGGGTTCTACCTGTCGCTCATGAAGCGCAAAAGTTAAGGGCGGGAAGTCGGGCGTCAGGCGAGCGTAGCGGCCAGGGCGACAGGCAGCGGTTTTCGGTGCATTTTAAGGGCCTTAGCCGGTACAATGGCCGCAGCGCGATGAACCGTCTGTGGGCAGTGGTGACGGCGGGGCGGAAGGTTATCGCCGCGCCCTTGACCCGATGGCCCCCAGCCCGCAAATAACGGTCCCGAATAGCCGTTGTGGTCGATTCATCCCGATCGTTGATGGCGGCGCCGGCGGGATCAAGCGCGGACGCCCATGACGAAGAACCAGCCAGACCAGACCGACCCCGCATACGGTCAGCACGACAAGATCCTGATTGTCGATTTCGGCTCGCAGGTGACGCAGCTCATTGCGCGGCGCGTGCGCGAGGAGGGTGTCTATTCCGAGATCGTGCCGTTCCAGAGCGCCGAAAAAGCGTTCGCCACGATGAAGCCCAAGGCGGTCATTCTTTCGGGCGGTCCTGCATCGGTGCATGAAGCCGGTGCGCCGCTCGCGCCGATGGCGATTTTCAATTCAGGCGTGCCGGTGCTTGGCATCTGCTACGGCGAGCAGGCGATGGCGCACCAGCTCGGCGGCAAGGTCGAGGGCGGGCATCACCGCGAATTCGGCCGCGCCGAAGTGCAGGTGACGTCGGAGAGCGCGCTGTTCGATGGCGTCTGGAAGGTCGGCGAGAAATATCCGGTCTGGATGAGCCACGGCGACCGCGTCACCGTGCTGCCGCCGGGGTTCACGAACATCGCGCATGCGCCGAATTCGCCGATGTCGGTGATGGCCGACGAGAAGCGGAAGTTCTACGGCACGCAGTTCCATCTTGAAGTGGTCCACACGCTGCATGGTGCGGCGCTGCTGCGCAATTTCGTGCGCAACATCGCGGGTTGCCGTGGCGACTGGTCGATGCGTGCGTTCAAGGATGCGGCGATTGCGAAAATCCGTGCGCAGGTCGGCAAGGGAAGGGTGATCTGCGGCCTGTCGGGCGGCGTCGATTCAGCCGTGGCCGCCGTGCTGATCCACGAAGCCATTGGCGAGCAACTCACCTGCGTGTTTGTCGATCATGGCCTGTTGCGGCTCGCCGAAGGCGAGAAGGTCGCGACGCTGTTTCGCGACCACTACAATATTCCGCTGGTGCATGTGAACGCGGAAGACGAATTCCTCGGCCAGCTCGAAGGCGTCAGCGACCCGGAAACCAAGCGCAAGATCATCGGCAAGCTGTTCATTGACGTGTTCGAGCGCGAAGCCAAGAAGGTCGGCGGCGCGGAATTTCTGGCGCAGGGCACGCTCTATCCCGACGTGATCGAAAGCGTGTCGTTCACCGGCGGGCCGTCGGTGACGATCAAGTCGCACCACAATGTCGGCGGGCTGCCTGAGCGCATGAACATGAAGCTCGTCGAGCCGCTGCGCGAACTGTTCAAGGACGAGGTGCGCGCGCTCGGCCGTGAACTCGGTCTGCCGGAAGTATTCGTCGGACGGCATCCGTTCCCCGGTCCGGGCCTTGCGATCCGCTGTCCCGGCGACATCACGCGCGAGAAGCTTGATATCCTGCGGCTTGCCGACGAGATCTTCATCGAGGAAATCCGCCGCGCCGGCCTCTACGACGACATCTGGCAGGCTTTTGCAGTGATCCTGCCGGTCAAGACCGTGGGTGTGATGGGCGATTTCCGTACCTATGATTTCGTGGTTGGCCTGCGTGCGGTGACCGCCATCGACGGCATGACGGCGGATTTCTACAACTTCGACATGAAGTTCCTCGGCAACGTCGCGACGCGCATCATCAACGAGGTGAAGGGCGTCAACCGCGTGGTCTATGACGTGACCTCGAAGCCGCCGGGCACCATTGAGTGGGAGTAAGTCGTAAAATCTAAGTCATTGATATAAAACCATAAAAAAATAACGGAATCGTCACGGAGTTTTGCTTCGAGCATTGATTTATCGGGGTTTTTTTAGCACACATAGCAAGGAAGTGACGAACTTTCGGGTATTACTCTGAAACATAAATCTCCAGCGACTTTTTCAGCGTCAGGAATGCAAGAAACTCATGAAATATTGGGTGGCAAAGCATTG
>CANJBX010000070.1 GCA_947472885.1 Hyphomicrobiaceae bacterium | reverse complement strand
CGCCGCCCTTCGCCGGAGGAATCAGCGGCTCGATCAGCGCCCATTCCTCGTTCGTCACGTCGCTGGGATAGCGAAGTTTGCTTCGGTCATAGCGCCCGCGATTTTCCTTCGTCCACATCGGCGATCTCCAAAAGAATCGGACCGCCTCTCTTGAATCATAAACGATTCAAGAGATTCAAGTTTTCTCCGGACAGGCTCTTAGGCTCGCGCTGGTTCTACCAGGAGGCGGCCAGAAGCCGCAGCCATCACAGCCGCTGCCGCGCAACGTGAAGCGGATGCAAAAAACGTGAGTTGAACCGGCGAGCCGCAATGCCACATTAGACGTCGAAACAAGCAAGAACTCGCAAAAGGAGCCCTCATGTCATCTGCATCGAATGCATCCGAAAAGCCCGGCAAGGTGGTCAAGTCCGACGCAGAGTGGCGCGAGGAATTGACGCCGGAGCAGTATCACGTCACCCGCGAACACGGCACCGAACGCGCCTTCACCGGCCCCTATGTCGATGAAAAGCGCAGCGGGCTTTACACCTGCGTATGCTGCGGCGAACCGCTGTTCTCCTCGGAAACGAAATTCGATTCCGGCACCGGCTGGCCAAGTTTCTACAAGCCCGCGTCGGACGGCATCGACCAGCACGACGACCGTTCGTGGTTCATGCGCCGCACCGAAGTGCGCTGCTCCACATGCGACGCCCACCTCGGCCACGTCTTCCCCGACGGCCCCAAGCCGACCGGCCTGCGCTATTGCATCAACGGCTGTGCGCTGAACTTCGCGCCCAAGACCGGCGATAAGACGGGCGATAACACCGGCGGCAAATAGACGGCTCGCCGACACAGCACTTAGGCTCTATCGATAATGCCCGGACAGGAATCGCCCGCCAATTCCTGTCCGCGCGAAAACGCATTCAACCGTCAGGCCGGAATCCGATCTCATGAACAAGCCAGAACAAACCAGCCTGCCGCCGGAACCACGCGCGGAGATCCGCACCACCACCGCAACCTGGCACGGCGTGACGTTGACCGACGAATATTCATGGCTTCGCGATGCCAACTGGCAGACCGTGATCCGCGATCCATCCGCCTTGTCGCCGGATATCCGCGCCTATCTCGAAGCCGAGAATGCCTACGCGGAGGCGGCGCTTTCCGATACCCGCGCGCTGCAGGACACGCTGTTTGCGGAAATGAAGGGCCGCATCAAGCAGGATGATTCCTCGGTACCCTCGCCCGACGGGCCTTTCGCCTATTTCACGCGTTTTCGCGAAGGCGCGCAGTATCCGCAACTGTGCCGCGAACCGCGCGCAGGTGGCCCGACCGAAGTCCTGCTTGACGGTGACGCGCTGGCGAAGGGCAAGTCTTATTTTTCATTCAGCGACATGCGGCATTCTCCCGACCATCGCTTTGTTGCATGGTTGAGCGACGAAGCCGGCTCGGAAATCCATACGGCGCGCGTGCGCAACATCGAGACCGGCAGCGACATTGCCGATGTGGTTCCCGAATGCACCGGCTCGGTCGCCTGGGTCTCGGATGCGTCGGCTTTCTATTATGTTCAGCTCGACGCCAACCATCGCCCGGCCCGGGTGCTGCGCCATCGCATCGGCAGCCAAGCCAGTGAAGACACGCTGATCTTCGAGGCAGCCGATCCTCAATACTTCGTCTCGCTCTCGGAAACCCAGTCCGGCCACTTCGCGCGTATCTCGCAACACGATCACGAAACATCCGAATGCTGGCTGGTCGATCTCGCCGACCCCGATGCCAAGGCGGAATGCGTCGCACCGCGTCAGGACAACGTCCAGTACGAGGTCGAGCACCATCCCGCGATCAGCGGCGTGGAAACGCTGGTGATCCGTACCAATGCCGACGGCGCGGAAGACTTCAAGATCGTCACCTGCCCGCTCGATGCGCGCGCGCGGGCTAACTGGCGCGATCTCGTCGCACATCAGCAAGGCGTATTCATCCTGTCGTTCACGGTGTTCGCGGACTGGATGATCCGGCTTGAGCGCGCCGACGGATTGCCGCGCATTGTCGCGCGCCGCCTGAGCGACGGCGAGGAACATTCCATCGCGTTCCCCGAAGAGGCGTATTCGCTTGGCATGAGCGGCGGCTATGAATTTGACACCACGATGCTGCGGTTTACCTATGCCTCGATGACCACGCCGAACGAAGTGTGGGACTACGAACTTGTCAGCCGCACGCGCGTGATGCGCAAGCGCCAGGAAATTCCGTCAGGCCACGATCCCGCGAACTACATCACGCGCCGTGTAGTGGCCAAGGCCAGCGACGGCGCGCTGATCCCGATCTCTATCCTGCATCACAAGAATACCAAGATCGACGGCACAGCGCCGGGCTTTGTCTACGGCTATGGCTCCTACGGCATTTCGATCCCGGCGTCATTCAGCGGCAACCGGCTGTCGCTCGTGGATCGTGGCTTCGTGTTCGCCATCGCGCACATTCGCGGCGGCACCGACAAGGGCTGGCACTGGTATCGCGAAGGCAAGCTCGCCAGCAAGCCCAACACGTTCAGCGATTTCATCGCCGCGACTGAATTCCTCATCCAGGAAAAATGGATGGCGCGCGACCGCGTGGTGGCGCAAGGCGGCTCCGCCGGCGGCCTGCTGATGGGCGCCATCGCCAATGCGCGGCCGGATCTCTATGCCGGCCTCATCGCGGAAGTGCCGTTCGTCGATGCGCTCAACACCATCCTCGACGAAACGCTGCCGCTGACGCCGCCGGAATGGCCCGAGTGGGGCAATCCCGTCACCGATGAAAAGGCGTTCCACACCATCCGCAGCTATTCGCCCTACGACAACGTGCGGGCGCAGGATTATCCGGCGATGCTGGTAAAGGCCGGCCTCACCGATCCACGCGTGACCTATTGGGAGCCGGCGAAATGGGTGGCGCGGCTGCGTGCGCTGCGCACCAACAGGAAGCTGCTCGCGTTCCACACCGTTCTCGATGCCGGTCATGGCGGCGCTTCGGGCCGGTTCGATCATCTCAAGGAAGTCGCGCAGGCTTATGCGTTTGCGATCAAGATTGCGGGCGCCGGCAAGCTCTGAACGCAGGACCTGAACTGGATCAGGTACTGCGTTCGAGGTAGGTGCGCAGATCGTCGATCGAGGCAAAGCGCATCAGGCCGGTCGGCAGCTGCGCTTCGATCGAACCGTCGGTGTAGAGCGTGTACGCCATGCCGTCGATCACGCCTGACTTGAGGATCGTCGCCGGCTTCGGGTCGCCGCGCAGGTCGAGCTTCGGCTCGACGCGGCCGCCTTCGGGCTTGAGATCGAACTTCGGCTCGAACTTGGATTCCAGTTTTGGTTCCTGACGCTCACCGCCAAAGCGTGGCGCGGGCGGCGTTTCAACCTTTGGCTCCGGCGGGATCACCAGCGACTCGTCGGCTTCCTTTACTGCGGCATGGGCGAGATCGAACGCTTCGCCGCGACGCTCGTCGTCGCGCGGCTCATCGTCGGTCGGTTCAAACATCGGGCGTTCGGACGGCGCGCCACGGCCAAACGATGGCTCGCGCTTCGGCTCGGTCGGCCACACCGTATCGAACAGATTACGGCTCGGACGTTCGGCACTGCGGTCAGGCGTTGCGCGCAGCTGCTCGGAAGCCGGACGCGGCATGTCGAGGCGCGCGGCGGCGCGGCTTGCAAGTGCTGCCGGCGATGTGTTGCGTGCTTCAAAGCGATCAGACGGGGCCATCGGCTCGAATAGCGGCTCGGCGCTGGCGCTGACGCGCTCGGGTATCGGGGCCGGTGTGCGCGGTGAAGCGGATGGCGACAGCGGGACGCTTTCGCTCTCGTCGATTTCAAAATGCTCGGTCTTGGCACCACGCACCAGCGCGAAGATGCTCGGACGCTGGCGCTCGCTCGCAGGCACGGAGGGCTCAAGCTGCGGAACGCTCTCCGGCACCCGCTCTTCCATGCCGTCGTCGGCGCGGGGTTCGGGACGCGAAGGCATCTGTGCCGGTACCGGGATCGGACCCGTGACACGCGGCGAACGGCCGGGCTTGCCCTGCGCATCCGCACGCGCCGGGATGCCGCCGCGCTCAAGTGCCATGGTCAGGCGGCGCAACTCACGCAACCCGGCACCCAGACCAATGAGAACAAGCCCGCCAACAATCGCCCCCATGCCGCCTGCGATGAGGGTGTTGTCGAGGTTCTGATACCGCAGCGGCAAGCCAAACCCGGTCATCAACAGGCCGGCCGCGCAAATAAGGCCGCCAAGGATCTGCAATAAGACCGGCATCGGACTTCCACTCCTGAAACAAATGTGACGGCAGGCAATCCGCCAGCCGCAAATCGTTAACCTCATTTATAGCTGCATTACGTCGATACTTACTTAACGCCGCCGCTGACGCGTTTTCCCGTCGGAAAAGTCGATTTTGCGTCCATATTCAACTCATAATTGCAAAAACGGGAGGGTAGCGAAAAACGCTGCCGATAACTGGAGTCATTCCGATTTGCCGGGTCACAGCGCAGACCTCTCATGTTACCGTTGCGCCGACGACTTCAACGCCGCCGTTTTGAACGGCAAACGGGAGACTAACCATGGCAGCTATCCTTCAATCCCTCGAACGCACCCTGCTCGCGGGCGTCGCCCTGCTGATCGTGATCATCCTGATCGTCGGTGCTGCCACCGGCTCGTTCATCAAGCTAACCGACCCGGCCTGGTGGGCATTCTTCATGCGCTGGCTGCATGTGCTGAGCGGCGTGATGTGGATCGGCCTCCTCTGGTATCTTAACTTCGTGCAGATCCCGACGGTACCCAAGATCGAGCCGGCCGAGCATCGCGCCGCCGTCAGCAAGTACATCGCGCCGAACGTCCTGTTCTGGTTCCGCTATGGCGCGCTGGCGACCGTCGTCACCGGCCTCATCCTCGGCCACCAGATGGGCTACTTCCCGAATGCGCTGATCTTCAAGAGCAACCCGGCCATCGGCATCGGCATGTGGCTCGCGCTCATCATGGCGTTCAACGTCTGGTTCATCATCTGGCCGAACCAGAAAAAGGCGCTCGGCCTGGTCGAAGTTCCGGCCGACCAGAAGCCGAAGGCAGCGCGCATCGCCATGCTGACCTCGCGCGTCAACACCCTGCTGTCGATCCCGATGCTCTACTGCATGGTTGCACAGCAAAACGGCGGGCTATAAATCGCGCCACTGCGAATACGGACGGGGCCTCGTGAGAGGCCCCGTTTCGATTCCGTGCCGGGCAACCTCGCGTGACGAACAGGCGCATCGCAAAATTACCGGATTAGCAAGGAATTGCGCCATAATCCCCTGCTGATGATCGCTCCGCTCCCGGCAACCGGCCCCTAAATCAGGTCAACTCGGCAAGACCGTTTCCATTCCGATGAACACCGCAGCATCCTGGGGCCAGAACTTTCAACGCGGCTGCGATGCCATGGCGATTGCCGTACTGGCTATCGTCGGTGTGATCGCCGCACGAACGTTCAAGGACTACGGCCTCGGCTGGGACGACTACACCCACGCCGAATACGGCGGCCTGTTGCTGCGTCTCTACAGTTCGGGCTTCACCGACCAGCGCGCATTTCACTTCGTCAATCTCTACGCCTATGGCGGCGGCTTCGACATGATCGCCGCCTATGCCGCGAAAGTGCTGCCGTTCGACCTGTGGGAAACGCGCAGGCTGTGCGGCGCCGTCGTCGGCATTCTCGGCCTCACCATTGTCTGGCGCACCGGGCGGCGCGTCGGCGGCCCGCTCGCCGGACTGCTGGCACTCACGCTGCTGGCGACCTGCCCGCTCTACTACGGCCACATGTTCATCAACCCCAAGGACGCGCCGTTCGCGATGGCAATGGCGCTGGCACTGCTCGGCACCGTCCGCCTGTTCGAGGAATATCCGCGCCCTTCGGCCGCAACCATCGCCATCGCCGGCATCGGCTTCGGCATTGCCATTGGCACGCGCATCCTCGGCGGTTTCGCGGTCGCCTACGCACTGGTGGCGCTGATCTTTCTGTTCATCGCCGACCGCCACGCGACCGGCCCCACCGAATCCCGCAGGCATCTCGGCGTCTTCATGCTCGCGCTGATCCCCGCCGTCGTGCTGGCCTATGCGGTGATGGCGCTGGAATGGCCATGGTCGGTCGTCGATCCCACCAATCCGATCCGCGCGCTGTTGTATTTTTCCAACTTCTTCGAGACGCCGTGGAAAGAGCTTTACGCGGGCCAGCAGGTTTCCGTGCCGGAAATGCCGCGCTCCTATGTCCCGCAACTGTTCGCGCTGAAGGCACCGGAAATTTTCGTGCTGCTTGGCATGTGCGGAATTGCTGGCGCGTTGTTCACCGCAACGCGGCGTACCATCACGCCGCAGCACCGCGCCGCACTGATTGCGATTTTGCTTTCAGCCACGTTTCCCGTCGTGCTGACGGTGATAACACGCCCCGCAATGTATAACGGCATTCGCCACTTCACGTTCGTGACGCCGGCGATGGCCGTGCTGGGCGGCTGGGCCGGCGCGGTTGCCATCGCCTGGCTCACGGAAAAATGGCGCCCGGCCGCAGCGATTGCCGCCGTCGCCATGACCGCGGCGTTCGCATTGCCGGTTGCCGACATGGTCGCGCTGCACCCTTACCAATACACGAGCTTCAACCACATCGCCGGCGGCGTGCGCGCCAATGACGAAAAATACATGCTCGACTACTGGGGTCTGGCGTTCAAACAGGCATCGAGCGAGCTGCACACCAAGCTGACCGAGCGCATGGAAACGCCACCGTCACGCCGGCGCTGGCGCATCGCGGTCTGCGGCCCGCAGCGTCCTGCGCAAGTCGAACTCGGACCCGAGTTCGTCGTGTCATGGGACCCGCGCGGCGCGGAATTCGCCATGACGCTCGGCGAATTCTACTGCAACGACCTCGACGCTCCGATTCTGGTCGAGATCAAGCGCGAAGGCGTGGTGTTCGCCCGCGTCTACGACATTCGCGGCAAGACCTTCACCAGCGTACTGACGTCCGGCAAATAACTACGCCGCCTGCACCGCCTTGGCATCCTCCAGAATGAACGCTGCGCCACGCCCGCCGATCATCATTGACGGCGAATTGGTGTTGCCGCCGACAATCGTCGGCATGATCGACGCATCGACGACGCGCAGCCCCTCGATGCCGCGCACCCGCAGCCGGTGATCGACGACAGCGCCCGGGTCGCTCGCCGGCGCCATCTTGCAGGTGCCGACCGGATGATACGAGGTCGTCACGCTGTCGCGGATGAATTCCTCGATCTCGGCACGGCTCTGCACATGCTTGCCGGGCCGGATTTCCTCGCCGCGGATCGCATCCATCGCCGGCGCGCTCAGGATCTGGCGGCCGAGATGGTGCGCATAGACCAGCACGTCCATGTCTTCAGGATGATCCATGAATTTCGGATGCAGGATCGGTTTGTCGTCCGGCCGTGCCGACACCAGCTCCATGTAGCCACGGCTCTTGGGGCGCAGCAGAATCGACATCAGCGTGAAGCCATGCGAACGCGGCAGATACTCACCGACCTTGCGATAGGCCGGCATGAAAACATATTGCAGGTCGGGCCGCTCAAGGCCCGGCCTGGTGTGCACGAAGCCGCCGGCTTCCACATTGTTCGAGGTCAGCGGCCCGCGCCGCGCGAACATGTAATTGAGTACGGCAAGCGTGTAACGCGGGACGGTGCCGAGATTGAATGCCGCGCTTTTCCTGGAGCGGTCTTCCATCTCGATCCAGCCGGTCGGATGGTCCTGCAGGTTCTTGCCGACACCCGGAAGATGATGCACGACCGCGATGCCGCGCTTCTTCAGTTCATCGGCGTCGCCGATGCCGGACAGCATCAGGAGTTGCGGTGAATTATACGCGCCGCCGGACAGGATCACTTCACGCCGCGCGGTAAGGTCGATCTCGCGGCCTTCATGCCGCACCGTCAGGCCAATCGCGCGCTTGCCGTTGAAACGCACGCGCAGGGTCATCGCCTCGTGCATCACGGTGAGGTTCGGACGTTCGATCACCGGCTGCAGGAACGCGCGCGAACTGTTCCAGCGCTGGCCGCCCTTCTGGGTCACTTCATAGGGCGCGAAGCCAACCGGCTCCGCACCATTGAAATCAACGCCGGTCGGATACTGCGTCTCGCCTGCTGCCGTGACAAACGCCTTCGATACCGGATTGACGTAACGCAGCTGCGCGACATTGAGTTCGCCGCCGGTGCCGTGAAACGCATCCGCCCCGCGCTCGTGATTTTCCTGGCCCTTGAACACCGGCAGAACTTCCGACCAGCTCCAGCCCGGATTGCCCTGCTCGCCCCACTCGTCATAGTCCTTCGCGAAGCCGCGCGTGTAGACCATGCCGTTGACCGAACTGGAGCCACCGAAGACGCGGCCGCGATGGGTCGGGATCTGGCGATTGCGCAGGCCGTCGTGGCCGGTGAAATTGTAACCCCAGTTGTAGCGTGTCGATGGCAGTGTCATCACGTTGCCGGTCGGGATGCGGGTCTTGAACTTCGCCAGGCCGGAGCGGTCGGAAGGTCCGGCTTCCAGCAGGCACACGCGCGTCGCGGGGTCAGCCGACAGCCGGTTGGCCAGCACGCAACCCGCCGAACCCGCGCCGACAATAATGTAATCGTAGGTATCGCCCGCCACCGCATCACTCCTTGAAAATCACTTCGTCTTGAGCCGAATGCACCACATCTGGACCGCCCCCTGCAAGCGGGCGAAGATGCCAGCGGCCATGCGTCACCAGCGGCCGTCCCACACGGCCCATTTCATGTGACAGGAAATCCGGATGACCGTTTTTGTGTTCGACGCCTACGGCACGCTGTTCGATGTCCACTCGGCCATCGGACGCTTTCGCACCGAGGCGGGGCCGGATGCCGACCGCATTTCGGACCTGTGGCGCACCAAGCAGCTTGAATATAGCTGGACGTTGACCCTCGCCGGGAAATATGAGGACTTCTGGACCCTGACCGAGCGCGCGCTCGATTATGCGCTGGCGCGGTTTCCCTCGGTCAACAAGAGTCTCAAGCCCAGATATCTCGACGCCTATCTCACACTCGATGCCTACCCCGATGCACGCGCGACCTTGCAGGCGCTGAAAGCGCGGGGGCTTGCGACGGCCATCCTGTCGAACGGCTCACCCAACATGCTGCAGGCCGCCGTCAACGCCGCGGGTCTCGACAAGGAACTCGACGCAATCTTGTCGGTTGACAGCCTCAGGATGTTCAAGCCGCGGCCGGAGGTCTACCAATTCACCGCCGACACGATGAAGGCCGCACCCGGCGAAGTCATATTCGCATCGTCCAACCGCTGGGATGTCATGGGTGCAAGGGCGTTCGGCTTTCGCCCGGTGTGGGTCAACCGCACCAACATGCCGGATGAATACGCGAACTTGCCGCCGATGACGGTCGTGTCGGACCTCCAGAGCCTCGTGAATATCATTTAGGCTGCGTGCGCCAGTTCACCAGGAACACGCCGGCGGCACAGGCCGCCATGCCGGCAAGCGACAACGCATCGAGCTTGTCGCCGAACATCGCCCACGCCATCAGCGCCGTCACCGGCGGCGTCAGGTAGAACAGGCTCGCAACGCGCGTCGCCGCCGAATGGCGGATCAGAAAATACAACAGCCAGATCGCGCCGAGCGACAAGACCAGCACCATCCATACCAGCGCACCGAAGAAATGCGGGTCCCAATCGACGACGCGCTTTTCAAACAGTAGCGCGCCGGCGATGAACAGCACGCCCGCCGCACCGTACTGAAACAGGAAACCGCAGCGCCAGTCGATATTGCCGCCAAAGCGCCGCTGGTACAGCGTACCCGCCGTGATGCCGATGAGCGCAATGGTGGAAGCGATCCACGCCATCAGCGGTGCGCCGGCCCCGCCGGTGAAATTACCGCGCACGATCAGGAATACGCCGGCGAGGCCGATGGCGAGGCCGCCCCATTGGCGCGGCAGCACGCGTTCACCAAGGAGCCGGTTTGCCAGTGTCGATGTCAGCACCGGCTGCAAGCCGACGATCAGCGCGGTCAGCGCCGCCGGCAATCCGCGATCAATCGCGACGAACACGCCACCGAGATAAAGCCCGTGCATCAGCGCACCCGTCACGGCGCTATGGCCCATGTCCGTCCCGCTTGGCCACGCCGGACGCGTCAGCAGCACCACCACGCCGAGGACCGCGACCACCGACAGCATCCGCAAGGTGAGGAACGTGAACGGCTCGGCGTAGGGCAGGCCATACTTGCTGCCGATGAAGCCGGTACTCCACAGCACGACGAACACCGCCGGCGCGCACCATATCGCTGCTTGCTCCAGCCGCCGCATCTTCGCGTCCCGTCCCCGACCTTATTCTTTTAGCTTCAGCCGCAATCGCGCCGGCAGCACGAATGCACAGGCGAGCGCGGCAATCGCCGCGATCAGCGAGAACAGATAGACATGGTGCAGCGCCAGGCCGATGGCATCGGCAACTTCCGCCACCGCGTTCGGCGCCAGCGTATTGCGCAGCACCGGATCGAGAATCGTGCGTACCGTATCGCCCATGCCGGGCGCGAGATGCGCCAGCGAGAAATTGACCAGCGCGCCGCCGACGCCCGCGCCGACCGCCATGCCGATGGTGCGCATGAAAATGTTGCTCGACACCGCGCCACCGCGGTCGCCCCAGCCGATCTCGGTCTGACACGCCACCACGAATGTGGTGTTGCACGCGCCCATGCCAATGCCGACGAGGCACGCGCCCGCCGTCACCCACCACACGCTCGACGAACGATCCGCCATCGCGAAAACGATGCAGCCCACAATGAGGAACACGCCGCCAAGCGCCGACGTCGTCACGAAATTCAGCCGCGTCATGACGCGTGCGATAGCGACGCTGCCAACGCTCCAGGCCAGTGACTGCGCCGCGAACACCGCACCGGCAATCATCGGGCTGTAGCCCATGACGCCCTGCACATAGGTCGGCAAGAACAACGTCGTGCATGACAGCACCACGCCAATGAGGGCCGCGCCGATGTTGCTGACGCTGACGCTCTTAACCCGCCACAGGTGAAACGGCACGATAGGCTCCGGCGCGGAGCGTTCATGGAAGAACAGCCACGCCAGCGCCGCGACGCCGAACACCACCAGCGAAATCAGCAGCCATTGCGGCAGGTCCTGCGCCTGAATCCCCACCATCAGGATCGCGCCTGCGCCAAGCATCAGCAGCGTGGAGCCGAGATAATCGACGCTGTGCTCGCGCCGCTGCGGCGTTTCCTTGAACGCATAGGCCAGCATGGCGAGCGTCGCCGCGCCAATCGGCAAGTTGATCCAGAACACGATTTCCCAGCGCAGGTATTCGACGATGAACGCGCCGAGCGCCGGACCGAGGATCGCCGCGATCCCCCATACACTCGATTGCCACGCCAGCACGCGCGCACGCGCTTCCGCCTTGTGCACGTCGCCGAGGATCGTGATGGTCAAAGGCTGCAACGCGCCCGCACCGATGCCCTGAAGGGCGCGAAACGCGATCAGCCACGGCATGTCGGTCGCAAATCCGCACATGGCGGAGCCAAGCAAAAACAGCGCCGCGCCAAAATAGAACACCGGCTTGCGGCCATAGAGATCGGCGAGCCTGCCATAGACCGGCGCGGTGACGGCGCTGGTGAGGATATAGGCCGCGAACACCCAGGTGAAGAGATCGAAGCGGCCAAGTTGCCCGACGATGGTCGGCATCGCGGTGCCGACAATCGTCACCTCCACCGCCACCATGAATACCGCCAGCATGCAGGCCGTCGTCACGAGGTGACGGCGCAGGGTCTCTTCCCTGGCGGTATCCTTTGCAGGTGCAACAGGGACTTCCATGGGTCGCGCGTCCGGCGGTTCGCGGTCAGGAATCGATGCGGCCCCGTGTATAGGCCAACGCGCCGCCCGCGAATACCGCTCTGCGCGTATGGCTGGAACCCGCCACGCGCGAAACCGTTGATACAGCGGACCAACAAAAGGAGGTCGCCATGAATGAATTTCGCAACGATATTCCTAACCGTCCGTTGGAACCCGGCCCGCAGCCGGACCTCGCCCTGTCGGAAGGCACTGCCAACAAGATCACGATTGCGGCGGCGGCATTTTTCGCAGCCTTGATCGTGGCGCTGGTGATGTTCGCGCCGGGCAACAAGGACGGCAGCCAGGTCGCCACCAACGACACGCGGGCGTCGAGCGCGCCCACCACCCCTATGCCGCGTCCGGCCATGCCGCTGTCGCAGCCAAGCGCGCGTGACGCCACGCCTGCTCCGACACAGCCGGCGAACTCCGGTCAGACGCCGTCGCCGGCAGCGCAGTAACGGTTAGCCGCACATCGCGGTCGAGCGATAAGCGCATTCCCGTTGGGCGAACAGTCCGTGTTGCAATGGCCCATAACCATCGCAGCACGGACTTTTTCTTGGCCTTCCCACCGCCCTCGCATCCATGCCTGCGGCAATTTCGACGGAGCGCGGCCGCCGGGTTTGTTGTTACACTCCCCGCAACAAAAAAACGGGAAGAGACCAACATGGACGCGAAAGCACCGGCGACGTTTTCCAATCTGACCTACGCGCAATTATCCAAAGCGGTCGATGAAATCCTGCCCTTGGTCGAGAGCGAGGCCGGCGAATCCGAGCGCATCTCGCATCAGACCGACAAATTGGTCACGGAGCTGCGCCGCCGCGGCCTCTACGCATTATTGACGCCGAAAGCGGTCGGCGGCCCCGAACTCACCTGGGTCGAGGCGATGCGGCTCGCCGAGCGTGTCGCGCATGCCGACGGCTCCGCTGGGTGGTGCCTGATGGTCGAAGGCGTGATGAACGGCTCGGTCGGCGCGTTCATTCCCGACGAAGGCGCGCGCACGATCTATGGCAAGGGCCCGGATGTGACGATTGCCGGCAACGGCGTGCCGCGCGGCTTTGCGCGCGCGGTCGATGGCGGCTGGATGGTCAAGGGTCACTGGAGTTACGGCAGCGCGATCTGGCACGCCGAATTCATCCACTCCGGCTGCTTCGTGATGGACGGCGACACCATGAAGATCGGCCCCGACGGCGCGCCGGAAATCGTGCTCATCCATCATCCGAAGGACACCATCGAACTCAAGGGCAACTGGGACGTGCTCGGCCTGCGCGGCACCGGCTCGTTCGACTATACGCTCAAGGGCGGCGAACTCTTCATCCCCTCGCACATGTCCTACCCGTTCAATGCCAGCAAGCCCGCGCGCGGCGGCGCGCAATACGGCACCGGCCTCGTCGCGGCGACCGCGTGGGGACACACTTCATGGGCGCTCGGCGTCGGCCGCCGCGTACTCGATGAACTCGCCGGACATGCGCGCAGCCGCACCGACCTGTTCGGCAAGCTCGCCGACAGCCTGACGTTCCGCAAATCCTTCGCCGAAGCGGAAGCAAAATATCGTGCCGCCCGCGCGATGACCTATTCGGCATGGGGCGACCTCTCCGACACGTTCGCGGCGGGCAGAAAGCCAACGCTCGAACAGGTCACCATGCTCAAGCTTGTATTCCGCCACCTGCACGACGTGATCTCCGAAACCTCGACCTTCGCGCACAAGGCCTCGCGCGGCGCTTCGCTGCGGCCGGGCAAGCTGCAGCGCGCCTACCGCGACATCCACGCCGGTACCCAGCATGTCCTGCTCGCCGACGAGATCATGTCGGAATGCGGCAAGGCCCTGCTCGGCGTCGCCGGCGACAAGGCCGAATGGGGCCTGTTCGCGATCCATGCGCCGGGCGACAAGGCCAAGGCGCACTGACACACCGTTCCGCCGTGGCAGGCGGGGCTGGAAAGCCTGCCACGGTGCAGCTACATCTGTGTCATGGAGCAGACGATCAATTTCGGCTTTGTGCCGCGCGCGCCGCAGGCGGACGAGGACCGCGACCAGGACCAGGACCTCCTGGCGCTGTGGCGGCGCGTCCTGTGGGCCGCCGAGAACGCCCCCACCTGCCCATGCCACGGCATTGTTTCCGGCCGGCATAATCCCGACGCCATCGAGACCAACATGCTGTCGCCCTTGCGCACGCGCTGGCGCGACGAAGGCAAACGCGAGCTTTATGAATTTGTCGAGAAGCGCCTGCGCAAATCGCCGTTCGCCGGACTGCGCCAGCCATTCGATGCGTGGCTCAAGGGGATCGCAAGCGCGAAGCTGGATGACCCTTCGCGGAAATTATTGATCGCCGAATTGACGGCGACGATGAAATATTACGCCACGGCGCAGGAAGAATTTGTTTGCGAATAAACGGAGGTAATGAGCCATGCGAAAGACTCCATTTTGTTTAGCTTTTATTTTGTTCCTTTCCGCCGTTCCAGCCAACGCAGGCACGCTCGATGTTCTGCAAGGCAAATTCGGTTTCAACTGGAACGCAAATCCGGCACGCGAAAAATGCGTGAAAATCGAAGGGCCGCTGCTGGCGACCTTTGAAACGAAATATAAATGCGACCTGACCGCCATATCAAACACGTCGAGCGGCGCAAGCGCCCACGTGTGTACCGAAAACAAAAAAGACGGAAAAGAATATCTTATATTCGACACGTTCCGCGCGTGCGACCGCGAGCGCAAGGATCAGGCGGCGAACGAATAGAACAAAACGGCGGACTAAGCCTTGGGCTGATCCGCCCTGCGCTTGCTTGAGGACAGACTGACCGGCTTAGGCCGACGGCTTGCGCTATAATAAGAAAAATCGACCAAACGAAAAACAAAGGGAGAAACGTCATGGGTCAATTGAGCACAAGCATATGCGGCGCCGCCGCAGCGGCCGTCACGGCCTTCCTGCTGCTGCCGGCAGCGCCGGCCACGGCGCAGGAATGGCCGCAGCGCAGCGTGCGCGTCATCCTGCCGTTCGGCGCGGGCAGCGCCACCGACATCGCCGCGCGGCTGATCGGCGAAAAACTGACGGCGCGCTGGGGCGGCAAGGCGGTGATCATCGAGAACCGCCCCGGCGGCGACGGACTCGTGGCGATCAACGCCTTCGTATCCGCCAATGACGACCACGTGCTGCTCTACGCATCGAGCGCGTCGTTCCTGGCGCATCCCTACACGCAGGAAAAAATGACCTACAATCTGGAGCGCGATCTCGCGCCCATCGCACAGGTGACAGACACCGTGCTCTCGATCAGCGTGCCGGCATCGTCCGACATCAAGACGATCGCTGATTTCGTCAAGGCGGCCAAGGCCGAGCCGGAAAAGTACAACACCGCGGGCGCCGCGGGCCTGCCGCAGTTCACCATGGAAGCCTTTGTCAAAAGCCAGGCGCTCAAGACCACGAACGTGCCCTATCGCGACGTCGTTCAGGCGGCGAGCGACCTTGCCGAAGGCCGCATCCAGTTCCTGCTGTCGTCGGTCGCGGTCATGGTGCCGCACGTGCAGACCGGCAAAGCGCGCATCATCGCCATCGGCGCGCGCCAGCGTTCGCCGCTGTACAAGGATGTGCCGTCGGTCGTCGAAGCCGGCTTCCCCGGCCTCACGGTGGAGACGACGGCGGGTTTCTACGGGCCGCAGACCATGCCGCTCGACCTGCGCAAGCGCATCGGCGCGGACGTCATCGCGGTCGCCAGGGATGCCGACATCGTCGCCAGGATCGAGTCGACCGGACAGGACGTACGCCCCGGCGGTCCGGAGGCGCTGGCCGCGACGATCAAGCAGCAGAGCGAGAACACCGCCGCGGTGGCGAAGATTTTGGGGATGGAGAAGAAGTAAGGACGTTTGCTACGACCGCCGGACGACCGGCGGACGCTGCCGCGGTTCACCTAAGCGGGATGCCCGGCACAAGGCCGGGCATGACGACGTAGGGCGGATTAGCGAAGCGTAATCCGCCGACGATCAAAAGCGAAAAGGCGGATTACGCCTTCGGCTAATCCGCCCTACGCTTGCTGCCGCGGTTCACAACGGCAAATTGTCGTGCTTCCTTGCCGGCATCTCGGCCTTCTTCCCGCGCAACATCGCCAGCGCCCGCGCGATACGCCGCCGCGTTGAGTGCGGCATGATCACGTCGTCGATATAGCCGCGCTCGGCGGCGATGAACGGCGACAGGAATTTCTCCTCGTATTCCTTGGTGCGCGCCGCGATCTTGTCGGCATCGCCGATGTCGGCGCGGAAGATGATCTCGACCGCACCCTTGGCGCCCATCACCGCGATCTGCGCCGTCGGCCACGCATAGTTCACGTCGCCGCCGATCTGCTTACTCGCCATCACGTCGAACGCGCCGCCGAACGCCTTGCGCGTGATGCATGTCACCAGCGGCACGGTGCACTGGCTGTAGGCAAACAGCAGCTTCGCGCCGTGCTTGATGAGGCCACCATATTCCTGCGCCGTGCCCGGCAAAAATCCCGGCACGTCCACGAAGGTCACGATGGGAATCTCAAACGCATCGCAGAAGCGCACAAACCGCGCCGCCTTGCGGCTCGCATCTGAATCCAGCACGCCGGCCAGCACCATCGGCTGGTTGGCGACAAAGCCGACCGTGCGGCCAGCGATACGCCCGAAGCCCGTCACGATGTTTTTCGCGAACGCCGCCTGGATTTCAAAGAAATCCCCCTCGTCCACGACCTTGAGGATCAGTTCCTTGATGTCATAGGGCTTGTTCGGATTGTCGGGGATCAGCGTATCGAGCGACATTTCTTCGCGGTCGATGTTGTCGAACGACGGCCATTCCGGCACGCCCGCCGAATAGCTCGACGGCAGGAAGTCAATCAGCCGGCGCATCTGCAACAAGGTCTCGACATCGTTGTCGTAGGCGCCATCGGCGATGGAAGATTTTGTCGCATGCACCGACGCGCCGCCGAGTTCTTCCGCGGTGACGATCTCGTTCGTCACGGTTTTCACGACGTCCGGCCCGGTGACGAACATGTAGCTTGTGTCCTTCACCATGAAGATGAAGTCGGTCATCGCCGGGGAATAGACATCGCCGCCCGCGCACGGCCCCATGATGACGGAAATCTGCGGAATGACGCCGGAGGCGACGACGTTGCGCTTGAACACTTCGGCATAGCCCGCGAGCGCGGCGACGCCTTCCTGGATGCGCGCGCCGCCCGCATCGAACAGGCCGACGATGGGCGCGCGCGCTTTCATCGCCATGTCCTGGATCTTCATGATCTTCTGCGCATGGGTTTCGGACAACGAACCGCCGAACACCGTGAAGTCCTTGGCGAACACGAACACGGTGCGGCCGTTGACCGTGCCCCAGCCGATCACGACGCCGTCGCCCGGAATCTTCTGGCCCTTGTCCATGCCGAAATCGGTGGCGCGGTGTTCGACGAACATGTCGAACTCCTCGAACGAGCCCTTGTCCATCAAAAGGTCGATGCGCTCGCGCGCGGTCAGCTTGCCGCGCTTGTGCTGGGCATCGATGCGCGCCTGCCCGCCGCCCTGGCGCGCGCGTTCACGCCGCGCTTCGAGTTTTTCGAGAATGTCTTTCATCCGCCAGTCCCATCGAACTATTCGGTGAAAAACATAGCATGGAAAATGTGCGCGCGGCGATGGCGGTGCGCTCCCTCTCCCCGCTTGCGGGGAGAGGGTTGGGGCGAGGGGGAGTTGAACAATGAATGAAGTCGGCGACAGCCCCTCACCCGGCGCTCTGCGCCGACCTCTCCCCGCAAGCGGGGCGAGGTATCCGAATTCGCGGAAATAATCCGATTCAATCCAGCGCCCTAGTGGCCGCGGTTGACGCGCAGCACGAAGGCCAGCACTTCGGCCACCGCGCGATAAAGCTCGACCGGGATTTCCTGCTCAAGCTCGACGCCGGAAAGCGCCGCCGCAAGGCCGGCGTTCTTCTCAATCGGCACGCCATGGGCCTTCGCCACCTCGATGATCTTGCGGCCGATCTCGCCATTGCCCTTGGCGACGACACGCGGCGCGCCCGGCTTTTCGTACACCAGCGCAATCGCGGTGGGTGAAGGGGCGTAGCCGCTCATGACGCGCGATCCACGAAACGGCCTGCGCCCGGCTTGAGCGGCCGCGGCGGCGCGCCATCGCGCACCACGATTTCGGATGGTTCAAGGGCGGCGAGTTTGAACGCGGCGTTGAGTTCGGAAAAACTGCCGCGCAACGCGTTCGCCGTCGGCGGGCGTTCGGCCCACAGCCGCACGGCGGCGCGATGCCCGGTCAGCGCCACCTGCGCATGAATCGGCCCCATCGGCTCCACATCGAGCGAGAAGTTGACGCGCCAACCGGGCTGCTTGCGTTCGGTCGCACCCGCCGCCTTGTGGTCGTCGCGCGAAATTTCAAAATGCGCGATGGCAGTGCCTTGCGGCACGGCGAAGGGGATTTCGAGATTCCAGTGCTTGCCGCCGGCGTCGGCGTGTTCGGCCACCGCGCTCGGCGCGCCGGGCAATGACGCCGCCTGCATCAGGGTCGTGCGCGCAATGGCCCCGGTGGTTTCCTCCAGCAAAATGTGGCCGATCAGTTTCGGCGGCGCATCGGCGGGCACGGCGGCAGGCGCCGGCTGCTGGCCCTGCGTCGGCGCGTTGCGGTAGGGCGGCGGCGGCACCTTGGCTTCGGCGGCGAGCGATTTGGCCAGCACCACCATCTCGTCCGGCTTCGCGGACGCAGCGGGTGCGGCACCATCGGCGAGTGCCTGCGGATCGAGCCAGCCTTTCAGCACCTCGCGCAGCGTGAACAGCACGGCCTTGATATCGGTTGAGGTCGCGACCGCAACGGCGGCAGGCGTCACCTGCCCGCGTGTTTCCGCGCCGAGGCGGGCTTCCAGAAACAGTCCCGAATTGCGCACCGCCGTCTGCAACGTTTCTGCGGTGATGCTGCCGGCATCGAGCGGCGCGCGCAGCGCGAGAAGTTGTGCCGCGGCCTGCTTCACCGGGAGCGGCACGCCCGTCGACTGGATCGCCTGCTCAGCTTCCGCAAACACAGGTGCAAGCCCCGTCTGCCGCGCAGCCGCCAGCCGCGTTGCAGTGGCGAGCGCCACGGCCGGCTCGGCCTCGCGCGCGATGGCGGGCGGCGCGAGTGGCGGCGCGTCCGCTGCATGTGCAAGCGGCGCGGCAGCGCCCGTCGTGTTGGCACCGGCACTCGCGGTTTGCGCAGCGGCGTTTTGCGCGATGGCCGTTTGGGATGTGGTGATCTGCGTGACGGGCGGCTCCGCTTTCGGAGCGGGCGCAGTTGCCGGCGCGGGAATGTCACCGCCGCCCTGCCCGACGATCACCAGCTTGGTCTCGCTGCCATGGCCGCGCACGGCAAGCCGCACCGCCGAACCGGGCTCCAGCGGTACTCTGGTTTTGACATCCACAACGGTGCCGGCGACCGAGAGCCGCACGGTGGTGGCGTCGATGAGTTGCAGAACGAGCGCGTCGATCAGCTGGCCCGGCGTCAGGACCTGCGCATGACCGTTCGACTGGGTGTTGAACCCGACGATATTTGGCGAAACGACGAGGTCCACAGAGCTATCCTGGCGACGGTGGACGAATGGAGCCGCCCTTCGCTTGTACGGCGGGTATGGTGAATCAAAGGTTAATTTGCGCGCTTTTGGCCGTACCGCGCTGGATCCACGCCTAACAGGATGTTGAAAAAACCGATCGGGGGCTCAGATTTCTACTGAAATCAGGGTGCTATTGGGAACTTCGACATCCAAAGGAACCGGCGCCCCCTGGGCCAAGATCTGCTCAAGAATCATAAAAAGACGGGAATGGATGTGGGT
>CANJBX010000069.1 GCA_947472885.1 Hyphomicrobiaceae bacterium | reverse complement strand
ACCCACATCCATTCCCGTCTTTTTATGATTCTTGAGCAGATCTTGGCCCAGGGGGCGCCGGTTCCTTTGGATGTCGAAGTTCCCAATAGCACCCTGATTTCAGTAGAAATCTGAGCCCCCGATCGGTTTTTTCAACATCCTGTTAGAGCCTGTCCGGAGAAAACTTGAATCTCTTGAATCGTTTATGATTCAAGGGAGGCGGTCCGATTCTTTTGGAGATCCCCGAAATTGCCAGAACTAATCGCCGGTTGATGGTTCAGCGATTGAATCACTTGTCCATATGGCGCAGTCACTGCCCGGCACTTCGGCAGGGAGGCGTCCGCCTCTACGTACCGACCAAGCAACTCAATATTAAAGTCAGAAACGATGTAGATTTCCATTACGATGCGACACGATCCAGGATGAGATCGACAATTGCAGCCGGCGTGCCGAGATTTGCGCTGCCCTCGGCGGCGACTAAATTGCCAAGCAAATCCACTTGTACGCCGAATTGGTTCTCGACGTTTCGCTCAATGGATAGCACTAGCGTAGTCATCGCGAGAGAGTCGAGAACTCCGTCTTGCCCAAACAATTCTACGTCCAGTTTTTTGGGTATCTGACTTGTCGGAGCGCGTAGCTCATTAACAGCATCCAACGCTTGGAACACCAAATCAGTCGCTATTTTCCGGTCCATCGACATTATCGTCATCCATTTCTTTTAGCCATCCGCCAAGCAGGAAAGTCGACATATTCGACATTTCCAAATTAGCATTGAGATGCGTACCAAATTTCGGTTGTGAATTTTAAATTGTCGCCAAGTATTATGCCAGCTTATTGATTATACGGTATTTTTTCGGACCGGCTGGGGCGAACCCATCTAACGATCTGGATTCCCTGCTCGCGGGTGAGGCATAAAAACGAATCGTTCAAGATGACCCGGCCAAGATCGCTATGGCCATTTCCAAACAAGCCGCTGGAGATGCGGTTACTTCGCCTTCTCGACCAACTCCGCCAGCTCTCTGTTAAACCTCGCCGCATCTTCCCTGAACGGCGCATGGCCGACGCCGTCGTAGATCGACAGCTTTGAGCCTTTCACCGTCGCGGCGGTGAAATCGGCCATGCCGCGCAGGATGATCTGGTCCGCGGCGCCGTGCGTTACCAGCACGGGACAGGCGAGTTTTGAAATCGCATCGGTGGTGTCGGCGGGGCGGCCGAGGATCGCGCTGCGCGCATAGGCCGGCACCACCATGTTGAACGCCAGCATGAATTCGAAATCTTCTTCGCTCGGTTGGTGCTCGAAACACGCACGAAGAAACGCACGGGTTCCTTCGATATTCTCGGCAAGTTCTTCCGACTTCATCGCCGCGAAATGCTTGCGTGCCGCGCCGAACAATGCGGGATCGGTGCCGGATCGCGCCGAAACGAAATTGATGGCCGCGACATGCGTCGCGCCATGGATGCGCAGGTAATCCGCCATCACGCGGCCGGCATAGGACCAGCCGACCAGCACGGGCTTTTTCAAGCCGGTTGCCTTGATGACGGCGGCGACATCGTCGCCCCAGGTCCGGTCGTCGCGGTAGGCGTTCACATAGACCGGCTTGTCGGACATGCCGTGGCCGCGCAGGTCGAACGTCACCATGTTGAATTTTTCGGCCATCGCCTTGTCGGCATATTGCCGCTGCCACGACAGATGACACTGGTTGAAGCCGTGCAGAAATAAAATCTCGCGGCCGTTGGGATTGCCCCACTGCTGCGCCGAGAGTTTGACGCCGTCGGGTGATGTAACCTTGATCGAAGCCATGTGCGTTCTCGTCTTCTGACTATTTCTTCTGCGTGCCGGTCGAGCCGAAGCCGCCCGCGCCGCGCGCGGTGTCGTCGAGGCTCGTCACTTCGATAAGATTTGCGTGCGACACCGGCGCGACGATGAGCTGCGCGATGCGCATGCCGCGCGTCACGACGAACGGTTCCTGTCCCAAGTTCGCCAGGATGACCGCGACCTCGCCGCGATAGTCGGCGTCGATGGTGCCGGGGGAATTCAGCACGGTCACGCCGTTCTTCGCCGCAAGGCCCGAGCGCGGGCGCACCTGCGCTTCGGTGCCTGGCGGCAGCGCGATGGCCAGCCCGGTCGGTAGGATGGCGCGCGCGCCTGCTGCAATCGTCACCGGCTTGTCGGCGGGGATCGCGGCCTGCAAATCGAGGCCCGCGGCCTGCGCGGTCTGGTATTCGGGCAGCGGCAGATCGGCGCCATGGGGCAGGCGGGTGACACGGACGTCGATACTCATGTGATTTCCTTTGCGATGCGCGCGATCAAAGTATGCGCCACATCGTTCTTCGATTGTTCGGGCCAGTCCTCGACGCCTGCTTTGGTGACGAGGTGGATGGTGTTGCGGTCGCCGCCCATGACGCCGGATTCTTCCGACACGTCATTGGCGAGAATCCAGTCGCATTTTTTCTTCGCGAGTTTTGCCTTCGCGTGTTCGATGACCTTTTCCGTCTCGGCGGCAAAGCCGATGACGAGAGAGGGCCGCGCTTTGGTGCGATGCGCCACGGTCGAGAGAATATCGGGATTTTCGACCAAAGACAGTTCCGGCGTGCCGGAGGCGCCTTTCTTGATTTTCTGGCCGCCCGTGGATGCGACGCGCCAGTCGGCGACGGCGGCGGCGAAGATCGCCACATCGGCGGGCAGCGCCTGCTCGACGGCGGCGAGCATCTCGCGCGCGCTTTCGACGCGGACGACGTTGACGCCTGCGGGATCGGAGAGGTCCACCGGGCCGGAAACCAGCGTGACGTTCGCGCCCGCAGCGGCGGCGGCGCGCGCGATGGCATAGCCCTGCTTGCCCGACGAGCGATTGGCGATGTAGCGCACCGGGTCGATGGGCTCATGCGTCGGGCCTGCGGTGATGAGGAGGGTCTTGCCCTTGAGGAGTTGCGGTGTCGCGGGACTGAGCAGCGCCAGCGCGGCTTGCGCGATTTCCAATGGCTCCGCCATGCGGCCGGTGCCGGCCTCGCCGCTTTCCGCCATCTCGCCGTCGTTGGGGCCGATGGTCTGGATGCCATCTCCGCGCAGCCGCGCGAGGTTTCTTTGCGTTGCCGGATGCGACCACATCTGCGGGTTCATCGCAGGCGCAATCAGCACAGGCGCAGTGGTGGCGAGCAGGATGGTGGAAGCGAGGTCGTCGCCATGGCCGTTGGCCATCTTGGCCATCAGGTCGGCGGTCGCGGGCGCGACAACAATGAGATCGGTTTCGCGCGCGAGGCGGATGTGTCCGATGTCGAACTCGGCCACCGTGTCGAACAGGTCCGTATAGACATGCCCGCCCGAAAGCGCGCCAGCCGCCAGCGGCGTGACGAATTCCTGCGCCGCATCGGTCATGACGACGCGCACGCTTGCGCCGCGCTCCTTCAACCGGCGGATCAGGTCGAGGGATTTGTAGGCCGCGATGCCGCCGCCGATGATGAGAAGGATGCGGTGTTGCGCGGCATTGTGCGGGGACGGCTTGGGCGTCTCCGGCGCTGCGACAGGCATATTCTGTCGCGGCGTAGCCCGGTCAGGCGGAATAGGGGCTGCGGGCAAATCCCCCGCGCCCGCCAGGATCAGCCGGATTTCCTCCTCCATGGAGCGGCCATTACGCGCCGCGCGGACCTGAATCTGCTTTTTCAGGTCGTCCCGCAGGTTACGAATGGTAAGTGTCGCCATGGCCTTAGCCGTATTTGCTAGCAATGCTTTCATTATATGAAAGCATTGCTGTCATCGTCAACCCGCAAACAGCCCGACCACAAGGATGAACAGCAGCACCGCAATCGCCCATAGCGCGCCCGCCGACGAGCGGTTGCGCTGCGCCTCGGCCTTGCCGATGGCTGCGATGGTTTCCGCCGACAATACAATTCCATCGCGGGTCGCGGCGTCGAGCTGATCGACCAGCCTTCCTGCGCGCATCAGCAGGCCCGGCACCTGGCTTAAGAATCCGCCGACTTCCATCACGCCGCTTGCGGCGTCTTCAATGCGTCCGGCGGGGCCGAGGTTGCGGGTGATCCATTCGCGCACCACGGGCTCCGCCGTGGTCCACATGTTGAGCTTCGGATCGAGCGTGCGCGCGACGCCTTCGACCACGACCATGGTTTTCTGAAGCAAGAGAAGTTCGGGCCGCGTCTTCATGTCGAACAGGCCGGTGACCTCGAACAGCAGCGTCAGCAGCTTCGCCATCGAAATGTCTTCGGCGGTGTGGCTGTTGATCGGCTCGCCGATGGCGCGGATCGCCTGCGCGAAAGCCTCGACCGAATGATGCGGCGGCACGTAGCCGGCGTCGAAATGCACCTGCGCGACGCGAAGATAATTGCGCGTGATGAAGCCGTGCAAAATCTCCGCGAGGAAGCGGCGCTCCTTCGGACCGAGCCGCCCCATGATGCCGAAATCGACGGCGACGAGCTTGCCGCCGTGATCGACGAACAGGTTGCCCGGATGCATGTCGGCATGGAAAAAACCGTCGCGCATGGCGTGGCGCAGGAACGACTGGATCACGATGCGTCCGAGGTCCGGCAGGTCGTAGCCCTTGGCGGCCAATGCGGCGCGATCGGTCAGCGGCGTGCCGTCGATCCATTCGAGCGTCAGCACGTCCTTGGCGGTAAAATTCCAGTCCACCGAGGGCACACGGAAGTCCGCATCGTCCTTGGTGTTCTCCGCCATCTCCGAGAGCGCGGCGGCCTCCAGCCGCAGGTCCATCTCGACGGTGACGGAGCGCGCCAGCGTATCGACGACCTCGATCAGCCGCAGGCGGCGCGCTTCGGGGGATTTTTCCTCGGCCTTGCGCGCGGCGAAATAAAACGATTGCAGTTCGGAGCGCAGCCGCTGTTCGACGCCGGGCCGCAGCACTTTCACCGCAACGGTGCGGCCATCGGTTGTTTCGGCCTTGTGGACCTGCGCAATCGAGGCCGCCGCGACGGCGGGGCCGAACGATTTGAACAACGCGCCGACGGGCTTTTCCAGCGCGCGCGCGACGGTCGATTCCGCATCAACCTGCGGGAACGGCGCCATGCGGTCCTGCAGGGTTTCAAGGTCGCGCGACAGCGCAAGACCCACCACATCCTGCCGCGTGGCGAGGAACTGCCCGAGCTTCACGTAGGTCGGACCCAGTGCAGTCAGCGCCGCCGGCAGGCGATTGCGGCCTGCAACATGCGGGCGTTCGAACAGCCGCGCGAATTTTATCGGGAAGCGTGCCGAAGGCGGCAAGGGCGACGGATCGACGAGGCCGAACACGCCCTCGCGCGCCAGCACGTAGCCGGCGCGGAGCAGCCGCAGGGAATGGGTGAGGGAGGAGATCATCGAACAAAAACCGGCATTGCTTGCCCCTCACCCGCCGCGCCTTGCGGCGCGCCGACCTCTCCCCGCCGGGGAGAGGTGAAGAAAGTGCGGCGCGACAGGTGCCACCTCTCCCCGCTGGGGAGAGGTCGGATTGCGAAGCAATCCGGGTGAGGGGAACTAGATGGAAGTGTTGTCATGGCGGCTAAAGTCGCCAGCCCGAATGCAACGCGACGATGCCGCCGGTCATCGGCGTGAATTTCACGCGGCGAAAGCCGGCTGCCGAAATCATGTCGGCGAACGCCTGCGGGCGCGGAAACTTGCGGATCGACTCGACGAGATAGCGGTAGGATTCCGCGTCACCCGTCACCGCGCGGCCCATCGCCGGAATGACATTGAACGAATAGGCCTCGTAGATTTTATCGAAGCCCGGCACGTCCACGGTCGAGAATTCCAGACACAGGAAACGCCCGCCGGGTTTCAGCACACGGTACGCCTCATTCAAAGCATCCTGGATGCGCGGCACGTTGCGAATGCCGAAGGCGATCGTATAGGCGTCGAATTTCTTGTCCGCGAAGGGCAGTTTCTCGGCATTGCCCTCGACGAAATCGACCACGCCGTCATGCCCGGACTTGGCGGCGCGTTGGCGGCCGACCTCCAGCATTTCGGCATTGATGTCGTAGACGGTGGCGCGGGTTTGCGGGCCGCCGGCGTCGATGACGCGGAACGCCACGTCCCCGGTACCGCCCGCGACGTCAAGGAGTGCGAACGGGTGCGGCCCGCGCGGCGGATTGACCGCCGTCACCATGGCGCTTTTCCACGGGCGATGCAGGCCGGCCGACATCAGATCGTTCATCAGGTCGTAGCGCCCCGCGACCGACGAAAACACGCGGTTCACCAGGGGTTGCTTGTCGCCCGGATCGACCTCGCGGAAGCCAAAATGGTTTTCATTCGTCATGGGCGGGACCATAGCGAATGCGCGGCGGGGAGGCTATGTCTGGATGCTGATTTAACTATAGTTCTTGCCGCCCACGCACCCATATAGAGCCCATGCCCGAACTCCCCGAAGTCGAAACCGTCCGCCGCGGGTTGCAGCCCGCCATGGAGGGCGCGCGTTTCGACAAGGTCGAGGCGCGGCGGCCGGACCTGCGGTTTCCGTTCCCGGAGAATTTCGTCAAACGGCTGGAGGGCCAGACCGTAACCGGGCTTGGCCGCCGCGCGAAATACCTGATGGCGGACCTCTCATCCGGCGAAGTGCTGGTGATGCACCTCGGCATGTCCGGCTCGTTTCATGTGCTGCATGACGCCGACGCCAGCACGCCCGGCAGGTTTCACCACGACCGCGGCAAGCTCGGCAATCACGACCATGTGGTGTTCCGCATGTCGTCCGGCGCAACCGTGACGTTCAACGATCCGCGGCGCTTCGGCTTCATGAAAATTATCGAGCGCGGCAAGATGGACGAAGAGCCGATGATCGCGCTCCTGGGTCCCGAACCTTTGGGAAACGCGTTCGACGCCGCGATGCTCGCCGCCGCGTGTCGTGACAAGAAGACCAGCGTGAAGGCTGCGCTGCTCGACCAGCAGATTGTCGCGGGCTTAGGCAACATCTATGTCTGCGAGGCGCTGCACCGCGCGCATATTTCGCCCAAGCGGATGGCGCGGGCGCTGGCGAACAGGAAGGGCGAGCCGGTCGAACGCACCGCGCTGCTGGTCGATGCGATCAAGCTCGTTTTGCAGGATGCGATCAAGGCCGGCGGCTCGTCGCTGCGCGATCATCGCCAGACCGACGGCGACCTCGGTTATTTCCAGCACAGCTTTCGCGTCTACGACCGCGAGGGCGAGCCATGCCCGACGCCGAAATGCACGGGCGCGATCCGGCGGATTGTGCAGACGGGGCGTTCGACGTTTTATTGTCCGGTGTGTCAGAAGTGAGCGCCGAGGCGTCGAGCATTGACAACGCTCCCGCCGCGCAAGATGATCGCATGCATATCCCGCGCATGCCGCGTGCAGGATTGATGGCGGAAACCTCAATGACATTCGTAGTAGTACCCGTAGGAAAATGGCGCTGGGGCCGGTAACGGACCCCAAATGGTTTTCCATGTGCCTCCGACAAAATCGGGGGCTTTTTTTATGTCTTTTGCCAACACGCTGCCGAACGGAACACGTCCATGAACCTCGCCCCGCAAAAAGCGCCGCATCTCGTCACGCTGATGTTTCTCAGCGGCCTGTCGGTGGCGTCGCTCAACCTGTTCCTGCCGTCGCTGCAGAATATCGCGTCGGATTTCGGTGTCGATTACGCGCGCGTCAGCCTTGCCATCGCGGGCTATGCGGCGATGGCGGCGGTGCTGCAACTCATCGTCGGCCCGCTGTCCGACCGTTTCGGGCGGCGGCCGGTCATCGTCGGCGGCTTGGCGATTTTCTGCCTGGCGTCCGCCGGCTGCCTGCTGACGACGGATTTTGTGACGTTCCTCGTTTTCCGCATGCTGCAGGCCGTCATCATTTCCGGCGCGACGGTGTCGCGCGCGGTCATCATGGATTCCTACGGCGCGCGCAAGGGCGCGAGCGTGATGGGCTATCTCGCCATGGTGTGGGCCATCGCGCCGATGCTGGCGCCGGCATTGGGCGGCGTGCTGGACGAGCTGTTCGGCTGGCGCGCGAATTTCTGGGCTTTCTTCACGCTTGGCGCGGGGCTGCTGACGCTGTGCTGGTTCGATCTGCGCGAGACCAACTTGAA
The DNA here is from genome assembly GCA_947472885.1 of Hyphomicrobiaceae bacterium. Classification (GTDB taxonomy): domain Bacteria; phylum Pseudomonadota; class Alphaproteobacteria; order Rhizobiales; family Xanthobacteraceae; genus CANJBX01. The sequence goes on along the minus strand of CANJBX010000069.1, from coordinate 11,642 downwards.
CCGCTCCGAAACCTTGCTGGCGCAGATGCGGACCTATCCGGAGCTGCTGCGCTCCGGCGCGTTCTGGGGTTATTCGCTGTGCACCGCGTTTTCCATCGGCTCGTTCTATGCGTTCCTCAGCGGCGCGCCGCTGGTGGCTTCCGCCGTGTTCGGCATTTCGCCTGCGAAACTCGGCTTCTACATCGCGAGCATCACGGCGGGATTCATTCTCGGCAGTTTTGTTGCGGGAAGATTCTCCGCGCGGCATTCGCTCACCACCATGATGATCGCCGGGCGCGTCGTTGCCTGCGGCGGGCTGCTGGTGGGCTTGCTTCTGCTGTCGGCTGGGATCGTTCACGAACTCGCGCTGTTCGGCGCGTGCGCCTGTGTAGGCATCGGCAGCGGCGTGACGACGCCGAGCAGCAACGCCGGCACCATGGCCGTGAGGCCAAACCTTGCGGGCAGCGCATCGGGCCTTTCCGGCGCGATGACCAACGTCGCCGGTGGCCTCGCGGCCGGGTTGACGGGCGTCATCATCACTGCGGACAACGCGGCCTTCGCGCTGCTTGGCATGATGTTGTTTGCGTCAACGCTGTCGTTGGCGTCGGCGCTTTACGTCCGATGGGTGGGGTGAGGGCTGCGCGCGTGTAACAGGATTAATCGAGACGCAGCGGCGGTTGCTTTCACCTCTCCCCGTTTACGGGGAGAGGTCGGATTGCCATCAGCGCGTTTACGCGCGTCTGCGACGCGCTATGGCAATCCGGGTGAGGGGCGCTCGCAGAATTTTCTGACGCCGAAAGCGGCCCCTCACCCCAACCCTCTCCCCGCAAGCGGGGAGAGGGAGCGCAGCGGCGCTACTCTCTCACCTCGTCATCGCCGGGCTTGTCCCGGCGATCCCGATCAGGGACGCAGGGTGCCCGCCCAAGCGGGATGGCCGGGACAGGCCCGGCCATGACGGGAAGTGTTTTCGCATTCAAATATATATTCCTAAATAGGACATATTGCTTGACTTCATCATAATCCTCCTCCACACTCTCTCCATCCTTTCCTTCCGAGGGCGTTGTCATGAGACGCTCTGATAGCGGGAAGGGCCGCGGTCCTCGCGGGTGTGGCTCGTAACCACACTCCCGAGCGGCTCTGGGACCCGACCGGGCGGCACGATGACCGCCCTGCAGGGAGCCTGCTGGACTGGGACAGGCAGACGCCGGGTAACGCCCGGCCGAGCCACGTCCCAGGAAGCGCGGACCTGGGGCTGAGCCATTTGCCGAGGCGGATGGCGAGCGCCGCATGCGGAGCGCCGGAAGGCGCGGCGTCTCAACGCCTGAGACGCCCCATGCCGAAAGGCGTGGACCTTAAGGTGCGCCTCCCGGCGCTCCGCTACCTCGGGTTTTTCCGGGGGAGAACCCGCCTTCGCCAGGGCTTCGGCGGGGCAAGCGGAATGCAGGCGCACCCGCGCCTTAAACAACAGGGATGATGATGCTTGGCTGTTTGAAAAACTGGATCCGTTGTGCGCAAGCAGCGCCGCGCATTCGGATTACCTCTCCCCGGCGGGGAGAGGTGAAGCAAGCAAGGCGTTGGCTAATCCCGCGCGTCCTGCCACTCTCCCAACAATCGGAAAGCGGAGCGCATCATGTCGTATGAAAACATCATCATCGAACACAAGGGCAAGGTCGGCGTCATTCGCCTCAACCGGCCGCAGGCGCTCAACGCGCTCAACTCCGCACTCATCAAGGAATTCCACCACGCCGTCGCGGCGTTCGAAGCTGCCCCGAACATCCACTGCATGATCGTCACCGGCTCGGAAAAGGCCTTCGCCGCCGGCGCCGACATCAAGGAAATGTCGGGCAAGAGCTACAACGACGCCTTCATGGGCAACTTCGCCGCCGACTGGGATCCGCCGGTGCGCGCGCGCAAGCCGATCATCGCAGCGGTGGCGGGCTTTGCGCTCGGCGGCGGCTGCGAGATCGCCATGCAGTGCGACATGATCATCGCGGCGGACAATGCGAAATTCGGCCAGCCGGAAATCAAGCTCGGCGTCATCCCCGGCATGGGCGGCACCCAGCGCATGACGCGGGCCATCGGAAAATCCAAGACGATGGACCTCGTGCTGACCGGCCGCATGATGGATGCGGTGGAGGCCGAACGCGCGGGCCTCGTGGCGCGCATCGTGCCTCTGGCGGACCTGATGACGGAGGCGATGAAGGCGGCGGAAGCCATGGCGGCGATGTCGCTGCCCTCATTGATGGTTGCGAAAGAAGCGGTCAACGCAGCGTTCGAGACGTCGCTCGCGGAAGGGTTGCGCTTCGAGCGCCGCACGTTCCACGCGCTGTTCGCCACCGCAGACCAGAAGGAAGGCATGGCGGCGTTCGTCGAGAAACGGCCTGCGAAGTTTCAGGACAAGTAGGGAGGCGCTGTCATTGCGTCGTCGCTGCGCTCCTTGCAATGACAAACACAGCCCTCGTGTCCCGGACGAGCGCGCATCGCGCGCGATGATCCGGGACCCAGGGCCACATCATGGATTGAAGACTTTTAGCGCTGGGTCCCGGATCCCCATCCGCTCAGCGCAAGTGCGCTTCGCTCCTGTCGTCCGGGACATGAGAGATGTTTTTGTCGTGAGAGCGGAAATCCTACCTCCGCACGCAGATCACGCGCACCACGGAATCCTTCGCGAACTCGATGCTGGCGCGGCCGGGCGAAGCCGCGACTTTCTGTGCGGCGAGAAGTTTCCGCACCGCATCCATCGGCGCAATCGCCGACGACATGCCGCCGGTTGCGGGACCGGCAACCACCCGCGGCTTCTGCACGACGATGCCGACAAAACCCGCATCGTTATCAATCGCGGCGGCACCCGCGAAACCCAGCGCGGCGGCGGGTTCCAGCGTACTCGCATCGCCCGACGCCAGCACGCGCGCTTTCGCAATTTTCACGTCCGCGCCGCCACCCTGCGCCTGCGGATCTGGAATGCCGACCAGCGTCACGTCGCCCTTCGCGGCGTCACCCAATGCCAGCGGCCTGAGATCGCGTGCACCGTACACGCGCAGCAAAGCGAGCCCGCTCGCCTTGTCGTCGGCGACACGATCCGCATTGCCAAAGCCCGGCACGACGATGACCTGGCAGCCCTCGATGGCCTCGCGGTCGGTGACGATGTCGCCCGCCGCACTCACCACGACGCCGGTGGCGTATTCGACGCGGCGCTTTGCGGGCAGCGCACCGGCGACGGCCTGCGTGGCGGATGGAAACGGCGTGAACGCGCCGGAAATCGCGACGACCATCGGCTCCATGACGCCTTCGTTGGTCTGGTCGTACAGCACCGAGATGCCGCGCACCTCGCCGTTGCCGCTCTGCGCGCGCATGTAGAATTTCTTGAGGCCCTCAAGGCCGGAGATCACGAAGAAGTCCGGCTTGAAGACGTTGTAGGTGATCTTGCGGCCGGGGTTCTTGCGCTCAAGGTCGTAGATGGCGGCCAGCGTCGCCGGCGCGGCATGGCGGAAGGCATCGATCTGGATTTCACCGCGCGCCGATTGCCAGTGGCCGCCGCTCTTGCCCTTCGAGCGTTGCGGCACAAGTTTCGATGGGATTCCGAGCCGCGTCTCGTTGTCGTCGGTGACGATGCGCCAGCCGACGTCGGTCTGCTTGGCCTTGGCTTCGGTGGCGAGTGTCGTGCGCTCCTCCGGCGTCAGCGTGCCGGTGTCCTTGCCGCCCTTGCGCTTCTGGAACGATTTGATTGCGGCGGTCGAGCGGTCGCCCCAGGCGCCGTCGGCGATGCTGTTGAGGTCGCCTACCCACACGAGATCGGACTGGATGGCGATGCGCTCGGCGAGCGGCAGCGCGGCATAGCCGGTGGCTTCGGGTTTCGCAGGGGCGGGCTTTGCCGCAGCGGCGGGCTTCGGTGCAGCGGCGGCAGCAGGCGCGGTCGGCGTTGCGGGGGCGGGCGCAGGGGTTTGCGCAAAGGCCGGCGCACACACACATATCGCTGCCAGCGCGGTGATGATTCTCATGACGCTCCCCTCAGCGTAACGCCGCGACGTTTGCCCGCCTTCAGCCTAGCGCACTGGAAGGCCCGTGTTAATCGGGGAAAGCCGGTGATATGGAATAACGCATGTTGAGTGCCGAGGAACTGGAGCGCTACGCGCGCCACATCGTCTTGCGTGAGGTCGGCGGGCCGGGCCAGCAGGCGCTCAAGAACGCGCGCGTGCTGGTGGTCGGGGCGGGCGGACTTGGCGCGCCGGTGTTGCTGTATCTCGCAGCGGCAGGGGTGGGGACACTGGGCGTCGTCGATGATGACGTTGTTGCGTTATCGAATTTGCAGCGGCAGGTCATCCACGGCACGCCCGATGTCGGCGCTGCGAAGGTCGAGAGCGCGGCAGCGGCGATTGCGCGGCTCAATCCGCATGTGAATGTCGTAACGCATCCGGTGCGGCTGACGGCTAAGAATGCGCGCGAGATCATCGGCGGCTACGATATCGTGTGCGACGGCGCGGACAATTTCGAGACGCGGTATCTGGTGTCGGACGCCTGCTATTTCGCGAAGAAGATTCTGGTGACCGGCGCGGTCGGCGTCTTCGACGGTACGCTCACGACGCTTCGCGCGCATGAGCGCAACAAGGACGGCGCGATGAACCCGAGTTACCGCTGTCTGTTTCCCGAGCCGCCGCCGCCCGGAACAGTTCCAGCATGTTCCGAAGCCGGAATTCTAGGCGCGCTCACGGGTGTGATGGGTTCGCTGATGGCGCTGGAAGCGATCCGCGAAATTGTCGGGTTTGGCGAAGGGCTGGTCGGCCGCCTGTTGATGATCGACGCCCGCGCGATGCGCTTTGAAACGCTGAACTATGTTTGGGACGACGCAAATCCATTGAGCGGCGAGAACCCGACGATCAGGGATCTATCAGCGCACAAGTAAATTCACAGCATCGCCGGCAGGATACGATCCGGCGGCTTGTGACCGTCCATGAAGGTCTGGATGTTGACGATCACTTTCTCGCCCATGTCGTTACGGCTCTCGTAAGTCGCCGATCCCATGTGCGGCAGCAGCACGACCTTGCCGGCCTTCGCGAGACGAATAAGCCGCGGATTGACCGCCGGTTCGTTCTCGAACACGTCGAGGCCCGCGCCTGCGATTTCGCCGCTTTCAATCATGCGCGCCAGCGTGTCCTCGTCGATGATCTCGCCGCGCGCGGTGTTCACCACAAAGGCGCTCTTGCGCAAGAGCTTGAGGTGCCGCGCCGACAGCAGGTGATAGGTCGCGGGCGTGTGCGGGCAGTTCACCGAAATGATGTCCATGCGCGCCAGCATCTGGTCGAGGCTTTCCCAGCAGGTCGCCTCCAGTTCGCGCTCGACGTCGGCGGGGACGCGGCGGCGGTTGTGGTAGTGGATCTGCACGCCGAAGGCGCGGGCGCGTTTTGCCACCGCGCGGCCGATGCGGCCCATGCCGATGATGCCGAGGCGCTTGCCGCCGATGCGGTGGCCGAGCATCCAGGTCGGCGTCCAGCCGGACCAGTCCTTGTCGCCGGTCAGCACCGTCGCGCCTTCTGCGAGCCGGCGCGGCACGGAGAGGATCAGCGCCATGGTCATGTCGGCGGTGTCGTCGGTCAGCACTTTCGGTGTGTTGGTGACGATGATGCCGCGTGCGGTCGCGGCGGTGACGTCGATGTTATCGACGCCATTGCCGAAGTTGGCGATCAGCTTGAGGCGGGGGCCGGCATTGGCGATCAGGTTGGCGTCAATGCGGTCGGTGACGGTTGGCACCAGCACATCGGCGGTTTTAACCGCCTCGGCGAGTTCCGCCGCGCTCATGGGCTTGTCGGTCAGGTTCAGCCGCGTGTCGAACAGCTCGCACATGCGCGTTTCCACGCTGTCGGGCAATTTCCGCGAAATAACGACCAAGGGTTTTTTGCGGCTAGCCATGTAATGACCCAGAGTTTTGCCGGACTGACGTTTTAACCCGGTTCCATCGCAGAAACAGGCGTTTCGTTCAGTCCTCTTTAACCGTCATTGCAGACATTAGCGGGGCCGTCGCCGGCCGGCTGGTCGAGGTTCCTCTCTATCAGAAGACGGGGTCGGCACAAGCCGCCAAACCGGCGTTTGGTTCGTACCGATAGTGCCAAGAAATGCGCTCTATGGTGAGGTTTTGAGTGGTGAAAAGTTTGCGTATCGCCGTATTTGCCGCGTTGTTTGGTGCTTTGGGGCTTAACGCAGCGCAGGCCGCGAGTGAGCCGGGCAACGGCAGTGGCCTTCGCCTGCCGCGATTCGTCAGCCTGAAGTCCGACAAGGTCAATGTGCGGGGTGGCCCCAACAAGGACCAGGGCGTGACCTGGGTTTACACGCGCACGGGCCTGCCTGTCGAAATCACCGCCGAGTTCGAGAACTGGCGCCGCATCCGCGACTGGGAAGGTGCAGAGGGCTGGGTCTACCATTCGCTGCTATCCGGGCGGCGGACGGGGTTGATTTTGGCCAAGACGAAAGCGTCCGACCAGCCGATTCCGATCCACGCCAGTGCTGATCCCAAAAGCAACGTGGTCGCGCAGCTTGAGCCGGGCGTATTGAGTGCGGTGAAACGCTGCGATGGCCAGTGGTGCCGCGTCAGCGGCACAGGCTTCGATGGCTGGGTCCAGCAGGACCGGCTGTGGGGTGTCTACCCAAATGAAAAGGTCGAGTAGCAGCAGCTACCCGACCTTAGAATTTCTCAGAATCTGTTTTCAGACGCGCTTACGCGCTGGTCTCGACTCTAGACGTGCTTACGCACTCTTGCGCTTCAGCCGCACAACGACTTCAACGCGGGCGATCTCGTAACCTTCGAGTGCAACCGGCATGTCGCTGACGGTGACTTTCGCCGACGGAATATCGACAAGCGCGTTGTCGCCTTCGACGAAGAAATGATGGTGATCGGTGACGTTGGTGTCGAAGTAGGTCTTCGAGCCGTCAACCGCGACCTGCCGCAGCAGGCCGGCGTCGGTGAACTGGTTGAGCGTGTTGTAGACGGTCGCGAGCGACACCGGCACCTTGGCCTTGCTCGCTTCCTCGAACAGCATTTCAGCGGTGAGATGGCGGTCGCCCTTGGCGTAGAGAATCCAGCCAAGTTCCATGCGCTGACGGGTCGGCCGCAGGCCAACCTTGCGCAGCATGGTGCGAACGTTCTGCCACGGGCAGCTCGCGTCCATACGCTTCGGGTCCATCATCTCCGCAGAGGTGATGGAAACTTGCGGGCTGATCGTTGTCGAGCGCTGCATGGCGATACGCAATCCAAAACAGTGGGCGAGGCCCAAGGTCGAGCCCCGTATGGCAGATTTATAACCCCGCCAGCCGTTACTTGCAACTGTTTCGCAATTAGGGCTGCCATGCATTACCCGCCTTTTTGTCTGGAATTACCCTAATCTACCAGCGCGTTGAAGGAGGCGCCCTCGCGGTCCCAACGCTTGGGCACTCGGTCCATCTGGCATCGTCGCTGCGCCTCATGACACCGCGAATGCCGCATCCCCTAGGCCCTGCCGGAGCTGTGTGTTAGGGATTCGCCTCTGCTTCTGGCCACAATATTCAAGGATAAATCCGGAATGGAAACGCGGCGACCGAGCTTCACGTATGAGGATCTATTGGCTTGCGGCCGGGGTGAAATGTTCCCCCAGGGACCGCAGCTGCCGCTCCCCCCCATGCTGATGTTCGACCGGATCACGGAAATCTCCGAAACCGGCGGCCCGCACGGCAAGGGCATGATCCGCGCCGAACTCGACGTGAAGCCGGACCTCTGGTTTTTCCCTTGCCACTTCAAGGGCGATCCGGTGATGCCGGGCTGCCTCGGGCTGGACGCCATGTGGCAATTGGTCGGGTTTTTCCTCGGCTGGCTCGGTTCGTCGGGTAAGGGCCGGGCGTTTGGCGTCGGCGAGGTCAAGTTTTCGGAGCAAGTGCTGCCGACCGTGAAAAAGGTCGTCTATGGCGTCGATTTCAAGCGCGTGATGCGCTCGAAGCTGGTGCTCGGCATTGCCGACGGCTGGCTATCTGCCGATGGCACCGTTATCTATCGCGCATCCGACCTGAAGGTCGGGCTGTTCCGCGACCAGGCGGCGCCGCAGGCAGGCTGAGCCTGATCGCGCCGCCAGCGTCTGTGGCAAGATTTGGAAGAGGCTGAATATGCGGCGAGTCGTCGTCACCGGGATGGGCATTGTCTCGTCCATCGGCAACAATACCCAGGAAGTTCTCGGCAGCCTGCGCGAAGCCAAATCCGGCATCACGCACTCCGAGGAATTCGCAACGCACGGTTTCCGCTGTCAGGTTTCCGGCCGTCCGACGCTCGATCCTGCCGGTACCGTTGATCGCCGCGCCATGCGCTTCCTCGGTGAAGGTGCGGCGTGGAACCACGTCGCCATGGAGCAGGCGATCCGCGACTCCGGCGTCGAGGAAAAAGAGATTTCCAACGTCCGCACCGGCATCGTCATGGGCTCGGGCGGTCCATCGACCCGCGTGATCGTCGAAGCCGCCGACATTACCCGCAAGAACAATTCGCCCAAGCGCATCGGACCTTTTGCGGTTCCGAAGGCGATGTCGTCGACTGCGTCGGCGACACTCGCCACCTGGTTCAAGATCAAGGGCATCAACTATTCGATTTCGTCGGCCTGCGCGACATCGAACCACTGCATCGGCAACGCCGCCGAAATGATCCAGTACGGCAAGCAGGACCTGATGTTTGCCGGCGGCTGCGAAGAACTCGACTGGACGCTGTCCAACCTGTTCGATGCCATGGGAGCGATGTCGTCGAAGTATAACGATACGCCGGCCACGGCCTCGCGTGCTTATGACGAGACCCGTGATGGCTTCGTGATTGCGGGCGGCGCGGGCGTACTGGTGCTTGAAGAACTGGAACATGCCAAGGCGCGTGGCGCGAAAATCTATGCCGAAGTCGCCGGTTATGGCGCGACCTCGGACGGCCACGACATGGTGGCGCCGTCGGGCGAAGGCGCAATGCGCTGCATGAAGATGGCGCTGGAAGGCGTGAAGATTCCGGTCGATTACATCAATCCGCACGCGACCGCGACGCCGGTTGGCGATGCCAAGGAAATCGAAGCCATCCGCGAAGTGTTTGGCGACAAGTGCCCGCCGCTGTCGGCGACCAAGTCGCTGTCTGGCCATTCGCTCGGTGCCGCCGGCGTGCAGGAAGCGATCTATTCGCTGCTCATGATGAACAACGGCTTTATCTGCGAGAGCGCGAACATCGGAACGCTTGACCCTGCTTTCGCAGACATGCCCATCGTGCGCCAGCGTATCGACAATGCCAAGCTCGGTTGCGTGCTGTCGAATTCGTTTGGTTTCGGCGGGACCAATGCATCGCTGGTGTTCAAGCACGTCGATGCGTGAGGTTATTTCGTCTGCCCTGATTTGAACCTTCAATTAAAGCGTCCGTCCCAAGGACGTGCCAACTGCGTGGTGATCGAATGCCCGGATTGATGGAAGGAAAGCGCGGCCTCATCATGGGCGTCGCGAACGATCACTCGATTGCCTGGGGCATCTCGCAAGCGTTGGCGAAGCAGGGCGCAGAACTCGCCTTCACCTATCAGGGCGAAGCATTGGCCAAGCGCGTCAAGCCGCTGGCCGAAAGCGTGAAGTCGTCGTTTCTGATGCCATGCGATGTGGAAGACATCGCTTCGGTCGATGCGGTATTCGACGAAGTCAAGAAGAAGTGGGGCACGATGGATTTTCTCGTGCACGCCGTGGCATTCTCCGACAAGAGCGAGCTGAAGGGCCGCTACGCGGATTCGTCGCGCGCGAATTTCGTCCGCTCCATGGTGATCTCCTGCTTTTCCTTCACGGAATCCGCCAAGCGCGCCGCCGCACTGATGCCGAATGGTGGTTCGATGCTGACGTTGACCTACAACGGCGGCGACCGCGCCATGCCGAACTACAATGTGATGGGCGTGGCGAAAGCCGGGCTTGAGGCGTCGGTGCGTTACCTGGCGGTCGATTTCGGCGCGCAGAAAATCCGCGTCAACGCGATCTCGGCGGGGCCGATCCGGACACTTGCCGGCGCTGGCATCAATGACGCGCGCTACATGTTCGCGTTCCAGCAGAAGCATTCGCCGCTCGGCCGCGGCGTGACGCTCGAAGAACTCGGCGGCGCCGGGCTTTATCTGTGTTCGGATCTCTCGACCGGCGTCACCGGCGAAATCCATTTCGTCGATAGCGGCTACAACGTCATCGCGATGCCGCAGCCCGATGCACTGAAGGCAGATGCCGCCGGCGGCAGCGAAGACTAGATCGAAACACGCTCACGCAAGAATAAAACGGGGCGCGATTACTCGCGCCCCGTTCGCTTTTGCAAGACTGCAAGATTTTAATGATCCGCTTCCTTCTCGAGCGCCGCGGAATTCTCGATACAGTAGTATCCCGACAGGCGGCTCACGAGCTTGCGGCGCTTCCAGTCGGCGAGAATGCGATTGACGTTTTCGCGGGCGATATCCGCGAGTGCGGCAAGTTCGCTCTGGTCGAATTTCTGGCGAATGACGATGCGGCCCTGGCCGACATTTTCGCCGAAGTGATCCGCCAATTCGAGCAGCGTGATCGCCACGCGGCCGCGCAGCGGCAGGAAGCTTTCCGCCGCAATGACGGCGTCGGTTTCACGCAGGCGCGACGCCAGCAATGTAACCAGGTGCTTGAACACTTCCGGGTGCTGCCTGGTAACGTCTTCGAACTTGGCGCGGCTGATGAACAACAGATCCGCATCGCGCACACCGACGACTGAGGCCGAGCGCGGCAGGCCATCGAGCATCGCCAGTTCACCGACAATCGCACCGGGGCCGAGGATCGCAAGGATGCGCTCGTCGCCATTGGCTGAATGCATGGTGACTTTCAGGAGGCCCTTCTCGACGCGATAGCAGCCGTCGCCGGAATCACCTGCCAGAAACAATGTCTGGTCGGCGGCGAGCTTTACGTTCGTCGCGCTCGCAAACAGTTGCTGCGACAGCTGCCGCGGCAATCCTGAAATGACACTTTGTTGGCGACCGGGTCTTGGCATCGACTCTCTCATTGTCACTGTAGGACCTTAGCGTATTGACTTACCGGAAGGCGAAATTTCGGAAAACCTGCATAAAGAGACACTAAAAAGATGTCTCAAAAAAAGCCGCTCGTGGAAGTGCCACGAGCGGGCGGTCTGGGGGCAGACCTAGGTCGGTGTATCTGGAGGAAACGAAATCCGTAAAATTGCGCACATCGGTTGGGGCGTTCAGTGCGCGGAAGAAGTTGTGAAGCGTCATCGGGGTCGCAGATAAGGCAAGCAAGTTTGCGGCATTCCCTTCCGCATTCTCGCGGAAGGGACGCTGTCATCTCGTGTTGGGACGGGACTTGGCGTGAGCGCTGGGGCTCTCTGATGTTGATGAGACTAGCCTGGCCCGATGGCGTGCGAAGTGACGGTTAGCACATAGCGGCGCTTTTCATTAAGCATATGAAATATATGAATTATTCTTTGTATTCTGGGTTCCGGCACTGCGCTTTTTCACTCCTTGCAGCATAACCTTGCGAAAACAAAAAGGGCGGCCCTTAACAGGATGTTGAAAAAACCGATCGGGGGCTCAGATTTCTACTGAAATCAGGGTGCTATTGGGAACTTCGACATCCAAAGGAACCGGCGCCCCCTGGGCCAAGATCTGCTCAAGAATCATAAAAAGACGGGAATGGATGTGGGT
>CANJBX010000068.1 GCA_947472885.1 Hyphomicrobiaceae bacterium | reverse complement strand
GGAATCAGCGGCTCGATCAGCGCCCATTCCTCGTTCGTCACGTCGCTGGGATAGCGAAGTGTGCTTCGGTCATAGCGCCCGCGATTTTCATTCGTCCACATCGGCGATCTCCAAAAGAATCGGACCGCCTCCCTTAAATCATAAACGATTCAAGAGATTCAAGTTTTCTCCGGACAGGCTCTGAGGTGCTGGAAGTGCGTCAGCGCACGCCGGTGCCGCCGCAGCGCTGGCACTTCAGCACGCGGTCGCCCTTCTTCAGCGTGCCATTGCCTTCGCAATTCTTGCACTTCTGCTTCTTCTTGATATTCGGGCCTTTGTCGTTCGGCATGGCGATCTCCTCAGCAAGCGTGAAACGGCCGCACGCCCGGCCCAGACAAAACCGTCTTCACGGGAACTTCCCCAGGCTGGCCGAATCTGTGCGCCATTATAGCAGCCCGCCCTCGTTGACCGGAACCGGCGAACCATGCGCCGGCCGGAGCGTTAGCCCGGATCGCATCAGGCGGGCCGTTACATGCTGATCCATGTCCAGATCCTCCGGTTCGTCGCGGCCGCCGCCGTGGTCGCGTTCCATGCCTGGGGCGTGGCGCCGGCCTATATCGCGGTTCCCGGCGACCGCCCCTCATGGGGCCTCGAACATGCGGGCCATGGCGTCGATCTGTTCTTCGTCATTTCGGGTTTCATTATTTTCTACGCCACCCACCGCTCCCCCATGAGCCCCGGTACATTCCTGCGGCGGCGCATGGAACGCATTATTCCACTGTATTATTTCGTGATCCTTGTCGTCGTCGCACTGGCCTGGCTTATTCCCACAACGTTCGGCACGCCGGGCTGGTTCACCCCGCAGCACATTCTCAAATCGCTGGCGTTCGTTTCCTTTAGCGATGGCGAGATGCCGGTCGGCTATGTCGGCTGGTCGCTCGAATACGAGATGTATTTCTATCTCGCCGCCGCGTTGCTGATGGCGCTGACCCGAAATCCGTGGCGCAACATTGTCGTGCTGTTTTCCGCGCTGGTGGTGGCGGGGCAAATTCCCGGCGTCCGGAGCGCGCTCGGGAATTACGCGTTCTTCGTCGATCCGCTGATCCTGGAATTTGCCATGGGCGTGCTGGCTGGCGGCGTGTTCGTCAATGGCCGCGTCAGCGTACCGGCGCTGGTTGCCGCAACATGCGCCATCGCGATGCTGCTGGTGTTCGATCCCGACAGCCGCGCCATCGTATTCGGCCTGCCGTCGGCGGCGCTGGTGGCAGGCGCGGCGTATCTCAGCCGCTGGCGCGCGCGACCCTCATGGATCGAAACCATATTGGCGCGGCTAGGCGACGCCTCCTATTCGATCTATCTGGCGCAAGTGAATACGATTTCGCTGGCGTGCAAATATACGGCGCAACTGATACCCGGCATTTCGTTTCCGGCAATCATCGTGGTTGCGACCTGCATCGGCATCGCCGCCGGCATGCTGCTGAATATCCTCGTCGAGCGGCCGCTGCTGAGATTCTGCCGCGGCGTCGGCGCACCACGGTTACGCAGTGCGCAAGCCTGAGCCGCAGTCGAGAATAGCTCCAGACTGGGCCGCTGCGGCCTTGCAGTGCCGGGCGCCCGGCCTATGTAATCCGGCAGCCGCACGAGGAGCATTCCATGCCCGCATCCGAAACCCGCATCACGACGCCGAACGCCAGCAAGTATCTGCAGCAGCTGTGCAAGCACTGGAGCCACAAGTACCCGGTCGAATTCACCCCGGAAAAAGGCATGATCCCGTTCGCCGACGGCCGGGTCTGCCGACTCGAAGCCACGGCGGAAACACTGACCCTCCGCGCCGAAGTCCCGGGCGAGGATTTGCTGGAACGCATGCAGGAGGTGATTATCAACCACCTCAAGCGTTTTGCATTCCGCGAGAATCTCGACGGCGTGACCTGGACGAAATTACAGGACGCGTAACAGGCAACGCTCTACTTCGCCGCCAGCGCCTTGTCTTTTTCCTCGGCGCGCTGCGCGGCAGGCCGCGCCGCCAACCGGGCGGCATAGTCGGTGAATTCCCTGCGCTCAGGGATCATCTTGAACATCATGCCCCAGCGAATCTGCGCGCCAATGGCAACATCGGCGGCGGTGAACTGATCGCCCATCAGGTACGGCCCCTTTTCGACCGCCTTCGCCAGCACGTCCATCACCGTATCGAAATCGCCATAACCCAGCATGCCGCGGCGGGCCGGCTCCTTGCGCGGCGCAGCGCGGTCGATCACCGCAGGCTCGATGCAGCTTGGCGCGAAGAACAACCACTTGAGATAGACGCCGCGGCGCGGCGTGCCGACCGGAATGTTCAGCCACGCGTTCGGAAACTCGTCGGCCAGATAGGTACAGATCGCGGCAACTTCCGTGATGACGGTGTCGCCGTGCCGGATCGCGGGCACCTTCCCCATCGGATTGATGGCGAGATATTCCGGCTTGAGATTGTCGCCATTCGCCAGGCTGAGCATGTGAACGTCATAGGGCTGGCCGATCTCCTCCAGCATCCACATTGCGGTGGACGAGCGCGACGGCGAAGCGTGATAGAGCGTGAGCGGCGCCATGGAAGAACTCCCTTATCAATCTCTCATCCGGATCATCGCACATGGAAGTGTCGTAAAAAAGCAAGCGCCGAAAAAGAAAAGTCCCGCCGAAGCGGGACTTTCCACCTGTCCGGTACACACGAGGGAGAGATGGACACGGACAGACATTGCATCAATGTCTGTGCCAAGTGCCGGTTCCTGAAATCAACTTGCTTCAGGGAGATTCCGGCCGCTCCAAATTGTCACACGTCACGCCTTGAAAAATACCAGCCACGCAATCGCCATCACGACAATCGCTGCACCAAGGCTCCAGAACAGGACATAACGCACGCCATGTCCGGTTACGGCCTGACGCGCCTGATCGGCCGATTTGACCGGCACAGTTTCACCATGGGTTTGATTGCTCATCCGACGACCTCTGTTTGGTTCCAGACAACAACGCAGGCAGCCGGGTCATGTTCCTCGTGGTATCTGCAGGCTGACGCGCAAAACGCAGTTCCTGATAGAGAACACCCGCCGGGGTCAATTGCTCCGCGTACCGGGCAAAAAGCCGCCATTTCACCTCGTTTTACCTTCAAGATTGCCGCCGCCCGCATGAACGCGTATACGCCGCAGATGATCTCCAAGCCCACAGAACCCGCCGAAAGTGCAAAGCCGGCCGCGGCGGAAGCCCCGGAAGCCTGTCCGCATTGCCTGAAGCCGCCGACGCTGTGCGTCTGCGAGGGCGTCACGCCGATCGACAACAAGATCGCGCTGGTGATCCTCCAGCATCCGCAGGAGCAGGACCGTACGCTTGGCACCGCAAGACTGACGACACTGCACTTCAAGAACGCGGTGCTGAAAGTCGGCCTGTCATGGCCGAGCCTGCACAAGATTCTCGGCAAGGAAGTCGATCCACAACGCTGGGCCATCCTCTATCTCGGTTCGGTCAAGGCGGCGGAGATCGCGCCGGATCGTGAAGTCGTCGCAGTCGATCGCAAGGGACAGGCGGAAGAACACCAGGGTCAGGCGCTGCGCGATATCGAGGGCGTCATCCTGCTCGACGGCACCTGGAGCCAGGCCAAGGCACTGTGGTGGCGCAACGCCTGGATGCTCAAGTGCCAGCGCGTCGTGCTCAATCCGAAAAAGCCCTCGCGCTACGGCGATCTGCGCAAGGAGCCGCGCAGCGACGGTCTCTCGACCATCGAGTCCGCGGCGCTGCTGATTTCGCGCCTTGAGAAAAAACCAGAGATCGAAACCGCGCTTCAGGCCAACTTTGAAAAGATGCTGGCCAAGTATCGCGCCAGCGGCATCGCGCCCAAGCCGCACAAGATCGACCGTCGGCGCAAGAACGGCGTCAAGTTCCGCAGCAAGGCTTCACGCGCGCGTCTGGCAAAGCCGGGCCGGGCCTAGCTCAGCCCCCCAATTTCCCTGCAAGTTGCTCGACATCATCGGCGCTGATGTCGAACGTCTCCTTCGGCGCCCTGTATTCGGCCGCCCGGCCCTTTTCATTTGGCCGCGAAACGTAGCCTGTCTTGAGGCCGCACGCGGCTGCGGCCACCAGGTCGTTCGGGTGTGCTGCCGCCATCATGCATTGCGCCGGCTTGAGGTCGAAAGCTTCGCAGGCGGACAGATAGACGCGCGGCTTGGGCTTAAAGTCGCCGGCGATTTCAGAACCGAGAATGGCGTCCCATGGAAAATCATTGCGGCGGGCCAGCGCGACCATCAGCGAGATATTACCATTCGACACCGGCGCAATCATGAACTTGCGCTTGAGGCGATAAAGTCCCCGCGACACGTCGGGCCAGGCATCGAGCCTGTGCCACGCCATGTTGAGGTTGTGCCTGGTTGCGGCGTCGAGCTTGCCTACCTTGAAGCGCGGCAGGATCTGCTCAAGGTTGTGCATGTGCAGCACATCGAGCTTGCAGAACGGAATATGGCCCCCCCGCACCTCTTCCATCGCCGGCTGATATTCCGCCCGCCATGCGTCGGCGAAGGCCAGCCAGTCGAGCGCATAGCCAAGGGGTTCCAGAATTTGCTGGGCCTCGCGGGCGATGCTGGAGCGCCAGTCGACCAGCGTACCGAACACGTCGAAGAAAATCGCCTTGATGGAAGATGGCATGTGGAGGCTGTCTGAATTTGATGCAGGTTCAGGATACATCAAGCCGGGTTGCGCGGCGCGACGTCGTTTCAGGCAGCGCGATCAGGCTGGCGGACGCTCCATGCCCTTGGTCCCCAGCACAGGCGCTGTCTCGGGACCAGCCAACCATTTGACCAGGGCGGAAGCAGCCGCAGTCTCCTTCGACCCAGCGCCGATGCCGGTGGCATAGACGGTGTAGTTCTGGATTTCCGCCGGCAGCGGGCCGATAAGTGTGACGCCCGGCGCGGGCAGGATCTCGCTGATCTGATGAATGCCGATTTCAGCCTCACCGCTTGAAACAAGATCGGCGACGTAGCCGCCTTGCTTCAGCTTGGCTTTTGGCTTGATGGCGTCGGCAATGCCGAGCTTCTCGAAAAGCTGTGCGAGATAGATGCCGCTCGAACCGCCGCTGGCAGGATCGATATAGCCGACGGTCTTTGCCGCCAGCAGTGTCCGCTTGAAAGCGTCCAGGTTGCTGATATCCGGCCTGGCCGCACCGGCCTTCACCATCACGCCGATGCCGACCCGCGACACGGCGGTCCTGCTTCCAGCCGCGATCTTGCCCTTGGCGATAAGCCCGTCGATGGCGCCCGGCGACACGATGGCCACATCGAATGCAGCGCCGCCCTCGATGAGCTTGACCAGTGCGCCGACGGTTTCGTTTTCAACAACCAGCATATGCCCGGTGCTTTTCCGGAAATCCTCCGCAACCGCAAGCACGACCGACTTCATCGCGCCCGCGGTGAGCACCTTGATTTCTGCGGCGGTGGCGGAGCCCGCGCCAATCGCGATCAGCAATCCGGCAGCCAGAGCCGTGTTCTTCATTGTCTTCGCGTGCATGGTCATGATCCTATGTTTTCCAGCCCTGTTGCCGTTGTAATCGCAGCCATTGCAGCACTATCATACGACCGTCATCGTGGTCCTTTACGTTAACGCGCCCGGACTTTACGTTAATAGATGGAATTTGAGCAAAATTAGCACATTCCGCGTGCGCCCGGCGAGCGTCCGTTGTTTGCTCCGCGCCATGATGCGCAAACAGAGCCGCCACAAGACATCCCCCGTACAAGCAGCCGTTTTGCCGGCGTCGCGAGCAGGCCAAATTCGCGTGCCCGTGCCCGAACTGCTTGGCGTTTCCCTGATCGTTCTGGCGGCCCTCGCATCGTCAAAAGCGCACGGCCAGACCTCGCAGCCAGCCATGACCACAACGGCCACGCTCTCGAGGGAACATGCGCCCGCACCGGCCACGACGACGCCGACGATCGCCGTTCCTGGAAATGTCGCAGTGGCCCCGATTGTCCGGCCGCCCCTGCCGCGAGGCCGCCCGGTCGCCGCACCGCCATTGCCAGTCGCCAATTCGCGCGAAGACATCTGCAACACGCTCGCCGCCTCGGCCAACAAGCACGGCTTGCCTGTCGCGTTTTTCGGCAACCTCATCTACCAGGAAAGCGGTCTCAAGCCGCGCGTCGTGAGTCATGCCGGCGCACGCGGCATCGCCCAGTTCATGCCAGGCACCGCGCGCATGGTCGGCCTGAAAAACCCCTTCAATCCGCGCGAGGCCCTGCCCGCGTCGGCGAAATTCCTGCGCAGCCTGCTGCATCAGTTCGACAACAATTACGGCCTCGCCGCCGCCGCCTACAACGCCGGTCCCGGCAAAGTGTCGCGCTGGCTCAAGCGCCGCACGGTGCTGCCGAAGGAAACCCGCGACTACGTCAAGACGATCACCGGCCAGCAGGCCGAACACTGGCGCGGCATTCGCGGCAACCGTTTCGGCCATCGTCTGGCACAGCGCATGCCGTGCAACAGCATGACGTCTTTCGCGCGCATCAACGATCCGGTCTTCCTCGAAAAGGACATGGTCCGCAAGGCGCTCGCCATGCTGCCGCGTCCCGGCTCGCAGCAAGTTGCGAAGATCGCTGCAGTTTCGCCGGTAGCCTCTGACGCCATTGCCACGCCGGCAACTTCCGCAACCGCCACTGATAACGCGCCGCAGAAGCATGACGAACGGCCGGCCGGCGTCAACACGCCGACGATGGTCGCCTCGGCGATCAACATGCAGCTGCCACGCACGAGTTCATCGGAGCAACCGACCGGCGCTGTCACAACGGTGATGAAGTCCGAGCCTGCAGCGACCGCGGCTCCCAAGCCTGTGCAGGCCGCGGCGCTGACAAGCCCGACTGAGAAGCCCGGCATCAAGGCCGATACCAAAAAAGCTAAAGCGAAGAAAATCGAATCCAGGAAAGCTGAAGCGAAGCTCGCTGAAAAGAAAAAAGCTGAGAAGAAAAAGGCGAAAGCAAAGAAAATTGCGGACAAGAAGTCCGGGGTCAAAAAAGCACGACAAAGCTAGCCGAAATGAAACAGGTCGCTTCGGCAAAGCCCGTCAGGGGAAAAATGCCGGGGCGAACATGACACCCAGCAACGGAAAAATAACCGCACGCCAGCAGCGTCGTTATCAATTGTAAAAATCGCCCGGCTCTGCCGGGCGATTTTGCTTTAACGGGGCCTCAACTCTCCGCCAGCACCTGCTGCAGCAGCTTCATGAGCGGTTCAGGCGCGGTGACGTTCGGCGAGTGGCTGGCGTCAAGTTCATAGGAGCGCCAGCCATTGTGGCCCCTGGCGCGCTCGGCAAACTGCGTGAACGGCCCCTTCTCCGCATAGCGCATGCACTGGATGTAAACGCGCGGCACCGTCAGTTCGGCCTGCAACCCCAGCGGCTGCTCGAAGCATTTGATCGACTGCGTGCGGCGATGCTTGCTCACCCAGACAAGGTCGTCCGGCGACGTATCGCCCGGCGGCGGATTGCCGGCGATGCTCCAGCCGTCGCCGGTCTTGAGGCGGGCCTGCATGTCCTTGCGCGCACCTTCCGGCAGCAGGTCGACCAGCGCCTGCCCATCGCGCGGCACAAAAGCATCAAGATAGATCAGTTGCGAAATGCGTTCACGCGCACGGTCGGCAACGCCGGTTGCGACCATGCCGCCGTAGCTGTGCCCCATCAGCACGACATCGCGCAGTTCCTCGGCCTCCAGCACACCCATGATGTCGGCGATGTGCGTCTCAAGATCGTTGGAGGGATCGGCCAGATGATGACGCTCGCCCAGCCCCGTGTAACTCGGCGTGAAGAACGTATGCCCCGCCGCAGCCATCAGCGGACGCACCTTCTTCCACGCCCAGGCCGACGACCAGGCACCATGCGCCAATACGATTGTTGCCAAGACAGCCTCCCCCGATGGTTTTGTTCAATACACTTGTTGCCGTGAAGCCTAGCACACTGGCGTGTGGTTACGCCGCCGAAGCCGCCGGTCCAGCCGTTGCGTCGTGTTCGAAAATCCAGTCGCGCGACAACGGCGGCGGCGCAGGAACCTTGCGGTTGTTGTCAAACTGCTGGCGGGCCTGCAACTGGACGCGGCGGGCGCGGTCGAGCCGCTCATGCTCGTAGGCCTTCAATCCGGCCAGCGG
This sequence comes from Hyphomicrobiaceae bacterium, assembly GCA_947472885.1. Lineage (GTDB taxonomy): Bacteria > Pseudomonadota > Alphaproteobacteria > Rhizobiales > Xanthobacteraceae > CANJBX01. Next base: position 11,706 of record CANJBX010000068.1, on the reverse strand, counting down.
ATCGTCCGCCTGCCGCGCGATGTTGCGCGCAACGGCGTAGGAATCTTCCAGCGTGATTGACGCGCCCTGCGCCAGGGTCGGCATCATCGGATGCGCGGCGTCTCCCAGCAGCGCGACGCGGCCCTTGGTCCATTGCGTCAAAGGCTCGCGGTCGTAGATGCCCCATTTGTAGATGTCGCCGACCTTGCTGAGCATTTCCAGCAGCGCGTCGTTCCATCCCTTATGAGCATTGAGGATATCCTGCGTGGTGCTGGGCGCGGTCCAGGACTCGTCCACCCATTCCGGCGAAACATGACCGATGAACATGTTGTAGAGTTCGCCGCCGCGGATCGGATAGCAGATCACATGACCGTTCGGGCCGATCCAGCCGCAGTAGTCCATGTGCGAAATTTCAACCGACTTGTTCGGCCCAACGCGCGCCGGCACGTCGTCGCGCGAGATAATGCCGCGCCACGCCATCTGCTCGGTGTAGCGCGCGGGGGTCACGCCAAACAGCGCCTCCCGCACCACGGAACGGATGCCGTCCGCACCGATGACGATATCCGCCTCAATTTCGCTGCCGTCAGAGAATGTCGCAACCGCGTGCCCGTCGTGCGTCGCGACGCCCGTGCAACGCATGTCGGTGTGGATTGCCCTCGCCGGGACTTTTTCCTGCAGCAGCCGGTGCAGGTCCGCGCGATGCGCGCAGATATAGGGGGCACCGTATTTCTGCACGGCGGTTGCCTTCATCGGCTCGCGGAAACGCTGGTGGCCGTCGTCCCAGGCGAGCGACACCGTATCGACCGGCTCCGCAACCCAGGCGCCGCGCGTATCGAGGCCGAGCGCCTGCAGCACCTTCACACCATTGGGACCGATTTGCAGGCCCGCCCCGACTTCGCCCAGATCACTGGCGCGCTCGTAAAGCTGCACCTCGCAGCCGAGCTTGTGGAGCGCACCCGCCGCACCAACACCGCCGATACCCGCACCAATCACAGCAACCCGCAGCGGTCTTTTCACGCCAGCAATCCTCATCCGGCCAACAGTGCGCCGAACATACCACAGCGTCGTTTTCGCAAAATGCCTGCGGCCTTTTCCGCCAGCGCATTCCCGGCTTCAGAATCTGCCTGCATCGGTGAAGCGCAGGCGCGGCAACATCAAGCGCCCGGTTTCGTGAGTGGGGTTGGCTGACGTACAAGCAGCTTGAGAAAACACGACCCACGGCAACTCAGGCAGCACCCGCGCAGCCGCCGAACGAGGCGGGTTGCTGCCGCCACCCTCACCATCGCCAGTTCGACGGCCACCCGATCGAGCGAGCAAAATCGGCCTTAAGCCTCGCCCTGCATGGCGAAACAGCCTCAAATGAGTGAATTTTGGACTGTTTCAGCCTGGCCCTTGCCGATGGCAGTCCGAATTCGCATATCTTGATTCGACGATCCAAGATGATAAACGGCCAGATAAATCCGTTTAGAGTTAGTTAAGAATACCCTCTGCGAAATAATCATCGAAACTGGCCGGTATTACGCATTTTTCTTCCGCCAAAAACATGGTTCCCGAAACTTTCCATCCTTACTCATGCGTTTAATTCATAGCTGCAGCGCAGTATTTTCACTTTATGTAGCTATTTCATGGCCTTATATTCCACTCAACAGATGCCGCTGCCGATATCTTCTGCAACGCAACATCTTAGAACCTAAGCCTGTCGAAAGAGGTTTCCCATGTTGCTTTCCAACGTAGTCCGTCTCCTGCGCTCCTGGCGCCGTTTCAACACCAGCATTCATGAGCTGAGCGGTCTTGGCGACCGCGAGCTTGCCGACATCGGCATCTCCCGTTCGGACATTCCGCGCATCGCCTGGGAAAACGCCCAGCACTCGTAATTGGTAATTTTCGCCCGGCGCTTCCAGCGCCAAACGTCCCCGGAAGCGCCCGCCCCTCGGCGGGCGCTTTCGTTTTGGGGCTAGTCTTGGGAGACCCAGGACTCGACCGGCAGCACGTCGGGCAATTCGCCGTTGTTATGGGGCCACGGATCGACGGCCCAGCGCTGTCCGGTTTTGACCTCTGCCAGCACCGCCGTGATGTGTGGCAGGCCATCCACGATGAAATGGCGGGATACCGGCAGCGCCAGCCGGTGATGGTGGAACAGCCGCAGCGTCTCCATCACATAGAACAGCGACGTGGTGTTGGTGCTGGTATCCACGCAATCGAGCTGGCCGGGATCTCCGTTGGGGAACTTGCCGTTGGGCCGGGCAACCGCCCTGGTGGTGCCCGCTTCCGGCGCAACCCGCCGCTCGAACCACGCGACGGCCCGCGCAATGGCCTTGCGCTCAGCGGCCCGCTGGCGCGGCCGGGCGACATGAACTGCGCAAGGCGGATAAAATCACCTTTGCCGAGGCCGATTTCGGTGTGGTAGCGGCAGCCGAAGCCATGACAGACGACAAGCCGCGCCGGGGTCGGAACCGGCAGCGAAAGCGCCTCGAATTTTTCAACCAGCAGCGAACGGACATCAAAACCCTGTGCGCCCGCCGGCGACGCAAGGAGACCGCAAAACAGCGGCATCCAAGTCCACTTCATGCCCAGACCCCACCGAACGGCGCTTGCGCGCCTGCCTAGTCGTCCCCCCGGTTGACACACTACACGTTTTCGCCGACGACCCCCGGATGGCTGCGATCACATTTTCTGGAACTGACCCCGTTCATATCGTCGGCGGCGGCCTCGCCGGCGCGGAAGCCGCCTGGCAGATCGCCGGCCGCGGCGTGCCGGTCGTCCTGCATGAGATGCGCCCGACCCGGAATACGGCGGCGCACAAGACCGGCGACCTTGCCGAACTGGTTTGTTCCAACTCGCTGCGCTCCGACGACAAGGAATCCAACGCCGTCGGCCTGCTGCATGAGGAACTGCGCCGGCTCAACTCGCTGGTGCTGCGCACTGCCGATGCCCACAAGCTCCCCGCCGGTGGCGCGCTCGCAGTCGACCGTGACGGCTTTGCCGCCGCCATCACGGCAGCACTCGAGGCACATCCGCTGATCGACATTCGCCGCGAGGAAATCGCCGGCCTGCCGCCCGAGGAATGGGACAGCGTCATTGTCGCCACCGGCCCGCTGACCTCACCCGCGCTGGCCGACGGCATCCGCAAGTTGTCCGGCGAGGACTCGCTGGCGTTCTTCGACGCCATCGCGCCGATCATCCATCGCGACACCATCGAAATGGACAAGGCGTGGTTCCAGTCGCGCTATGACAAGGAAGGTCCGGGCGGTGGCACGGCTGACTACATCAACTGTCCGCTGTCGCGCGAGCAATACGAAGCCTTCGTCGATGCGCTGCTTGCGGGCGACAAGACCGTGTTCCACGAATGGGAAGCCTCGACGCCTTACTTCGACGGTTGCCTGCCGGTCGAGGTGATGGCCGAGCGCGGCCGTGAGACCTTGCGCTTTGGACCGCTCAAGCCCGTCGGCCTGACCAACCCGCACAGCACCGAGCGGCCCTATGCCGTCGTGCAGTTGCGCCAGGACAACAAGCTCGGCACGCTGTTCAACATGGTCGGCTTCCAGACCAAGCTGAAGCACGGCGAGCAGGTCCGCGTGTTCCGCACCATTCCGGGGCTTGAGAAGGCCGAATTCGCGCGGCTCGGCGGCATTCATCGCAACACCTATCTGAATTCCCCCGCGCTGCTTGACGGCACCTTGCGCATGAAAGCCGCGACAAGATTGCGGTTTGCCGGCCAGATCACCGGCTGCGAGGGCTATGTGGAATCCTCCGCCGTCGGCCTGATGGCAGGACGCTTTGCAGCGGCCGAAAAACTCGGAGAGCCATTGAGTTCGCCGCCGGTGACGACCGCGCACGGTGCGCTGCTGGCGCACATCACCGGCGGGCACATCGAGACCATCGTCGCAGGACCGAAATCGTTTCAGCCCATGAACATCAACTTCGGCCTGTTCCCGCCGCTGGCGCAGAACCCGACACGCGGGCCGAACGGCGAAAAGCTGAAAGGCACCGACAAGGGCCTTGCCCGGAAACGCGCGCTCTCGGCGCGCGCACTTGCCGACCTCGAACGCTGGATCGCCGGCGACGTGCTGGCGGCAGCTGAATAGCATGAGCGAACCGTCCGACATTCCGGCGGAACTCGCCGGCCATTGGCGCCCGACCGTCGTGCTCAAGCGCGACGTATTCTCAACCGTCGAGCGCGGACGCTTCACGACGCCGAACGGCGAACGTGACGCCGTGCTGCGCCGGATCGACGGCGTGCCGTGGTGGTCCTATCCGCTGGCGCGGCATCTGTTCCTGCGCGAGCGGCGTTCACTGTCCATCGTAGCCCCGCTCGGCATTGCGCCGTTGCTGCTATACGCCGGCCGGCAATATCTGGTGCGCGGCTTCATCGATGGTGTCGCGCTGCATGTCGCCAGGCCGATAGGCGACCGCGAATATTTCCGCACGGCGCGCGATGTGCTGCGGCGACTGCATCGCTCCGGCGTGACGCATAACGATCTCGCCAAGGAGCAGAACTGGCTGCGCGGCGCCGACGGCAAGGCTTATTTGACCGACTTCCAGCTCGCTTTCGTGTTCGGAACACGCAGCAAGTTCTTCCGCCTCGCGGCTTATGAGGACATCCGCCACTACCTCAAGCACAAGCGCAGCTACGTGCCCGAAGCACTGACTTCCATCGAGAAGCGCATCCTGGCCAAAAAAAGCCTGCCGACGCGGATCTGGATGCAGACCGGCAAGCGCGTCTATCGCGGCATCACGCGCGGTATTTTCAATTTCACCGACCGCGAGGGCGGCGGGCCGCGCCTGGTCAACGACGCGCCGCCGATGCTGGCGGCGCTCAAGCAGATGCCGGGCGTCAAGGATGCCACCATCGTGGCGTTCCCGGATCGCCGCGTCGGCACCGGACTCTATGCCTTCGTCGAGACTTCGCAGCCGGTCAGCGAGCAGGATGTCACGAAGACAATTGCGGCGCTCAATACCGCCGCGCCCGAACGCATCCAGTTCGTCGAGGCGCTGCCGCGCAATGCCGCTGGCGGCATTCGCAACGAGGTACTGCAGCTGATCGCCATGAACCAGGTCGATCTTATCGACCAGTTGCTGACCGGCGACACCGAACGCGCACTGGTCTCGCGCATCGTCGCCGGCCGGCAGAACCTGCGCGACAAGTTCAGCTTCTAGACGGCGCAATCGGGATTTCAACCGCCGCGTGGACGCCGTTTATGCGCTGGCAGCCGCAGCAGCGGGCTTGGCCGCCGTGGTAGGGGCAAGTTCAACGATGCTGAACAGAACGAAACGGCTAAATGTCTCGATCGTTACTTCAAAGTCTTTGGCGGTATCGTTCCGATAACGAATTTTGGTGCGCCCGTTTTCAATCGTGGACATGCCGATGCGAGTCCATTCGGTACCGTCCCGGAACCAGGGACCGAGTTGGCGGATGGTCTGAATTTGCCGCTGGCTTTGCGATAGCCGCAGCATCTCCTTGGCGCGGTTGTTGATGCTGAGGATCTGTCCGTCGTCGATCTGACCATTTTCGCTGATGGTCGGAGCTGCAACAATCATACCGACCGGCGAACGATCGAATACGGCCTGCAAAATGGCGGCCTTGTTGTCGATAAGCGACACCAGGTTGAGCGCGAAAATCGGCCGGCCGTTGTCTTCGGCGGCCAGCGGCAAGATCAGGGCCTCCCAGTAGACACTCTGTTTCGACAGTTCCGAAACGTAACGCACATAGACAGGCTTCTTCGTTTCGATACACGTATCGTAGACCTGCCTCATGGCATCGGCGGTCGGGACCTTGATTTCGGTCAGCAGCGTTCCTCGAAGATCCCGCTCAAGAGTGCGAATGTAATTCGGGCTCTGCGCAACAACGAGATAATCGTCGTCTTTTTTCATCATCATCATCATGTCGTCGAGCGCGGCCTTGGACTCCGGCCCGGTCATATCGCTCAACCTTGGCAACGCCTTCGATGTGACCGCCTTCCACGCGCGATAGGCGCCGGCGAGATTGCCCGACTGGACTTCGATGACGATGTCGTCGCCGACCCACGTTTGAATTGCCGCGGTATTGGCGGGTTTGGCATTTCCTGGCGCGGCTTGAGCCTTTACGGCGGGGCCGGACGCCTGTTTTGGCTGAATGGATGGCGACTTCACCTGCGCCGCAGCCGGCCGTGCCGCCGGTGCATTACCCCGCCAAAAATTAACCATGACGCCCCCACCGAAAAATTGTTCGGCGGTGTTTATCGCGCGCAAAAGTTTCAATTCGGTGAGGCTCAACGAAATGCCCCCCGATTTAACGGGTTTGGTAAATTGTGCGCGACTTTGCCGCACCTGTCGGAACTTCCCGGCAGCCCGCGCGCGTTTCGGCTTCTAGATTTTCCGGAACCCGAACCACGCCGCGCGCATCAGCGCGAGCTGACGGCGGAACTGCGACGTCTGGCCTTTGGCGAGCCACAGCGGCACCAGCGCCATTGGCAGGAACGCAGGCAGCGCCTTTTTCGGCAGCCCCGGCACCTTCTCGACGAACGCGCGATAGGCTTCGCGCGCCGCCTCCGGATCGTCAAGGTCGCCCGCAAACGTCACGGCGCGGCCCGCATCTTCGGCTGCAGGCGCGAGCGTATCGGCGCCTTTCAAGTCCTTGCCACACAACAACCGCGCGCCCATCAGGAAAATCGCCGCCGCGGCCGCCGTCGGAGGGCTGCCGTACAGTTCCGCCTGCCGCGCCTCGACGGCGCGGGCCAGCGGCTCGCGGTCGATACCGGCAACCTCAGTTGCGGTCATGAGTGCGGTCAGTACCGGATGCGCCGCGGCTTCCTCGGCACGCAAGCCGTCCATTGCCTCATGCCACCATTGCAGGCGGATGTTGCCGGCCATCGGATCGCTGACCAGATCGCGCACGCGCGAGGTCTCGATATCGAAAGCATAGAGCGCGAACAGGAAAAGCCGCCCGTCGCCCGGCGCGAACAGGCTCGACAGGAAACGGTCCTTGTTCTGGGTCCGAACGAGGTCTGCGCAATAACGGAATACGTCGCCGATCCCGACGCTCTGTGCTGTCTGCTCACTCATCGCTTTTCAATCAACCGCAATCAGCAGCGCCGCCACCGGGCGGCCCTCGCCTATCAGGATATTGTAGGTACGCACGGCAGCACCTGTCGTCATCGTCTCGACCGCAATCTTGCTGTCACGGAACTTCTCGCGCAAGGCAGCCGGCAAGACCGCAGGATCGCGCCCAGTCCCGATCAGGCAATGGTGGACGGCGTCAGGTCCTTGCCCGGCACTCTCGAACACCCGCGCTAGCGCCGCATGGTCGATCTCGGAAGGTTTCGTCACGTCCGATGCCCAGATGCCGTTCGGCAGGCACAGGATCGAGCCACGGTGCGACATGCCGCCGAAGCGGAAGCCGCTGTTGCCATAGGATTCGATCTGCGCCGCCTGTGGTAGATGCGGCGTTTCCCCTGCCACCCGCTCGCTCAGGGACGCGGCTTCGCAGCCGGCGCCTCGTCGTCGTCCAACGCAAAGGCGCGGTTGGTGCCGACACCAAGGTAGATCAGGATCGGCGCTGCGATGAAGATCGAGGTGTAGGTGCCGACCAGCACGACACCGAACATCATGGTCGCGGTGAACGAATGGATCGCATTGCCGCCGAACAGCAGCAAGGCGAGCAACGACAGCGACACCGTGACGTGGGTGATGATCGAGCGCGACAGCGTCGAGTTGATCGAGGCGTTGAGCAGGTCCGGCATCGGCATTTTCTTGTAACGCCGCAGCATTTCGCGAATACGGTCATAGATGACGACGGTATCGTTGAGCGAGTAGCCCAAAATCGTCAGCAGCGCCGCGATGCTGGTGAGATCGAAATCGATCTGCGTCACCGACATGAAGCCAAGCGTCAGCACGATGTCGTGGATATTGGCGATCATGGCGCCGAGCGCGAACTGCCACTCGAACCTGAACCAGAGGTAGATGAGAATGGCGCCAATCGCGAAGAACAGGCCGATGGTGCCCATCGACAGGAATTCGCCCGAGATGCGCGGACCAACGACTTCCACGCGGCGATATTCGACCTTGTCGCCGAGCGCCGCGCGAACCTTGGTTTCCACGACCGCCTGCGCGGCGTCGCCGCCGGGCTGTTGCGCAACCCGGATCAGCACATCTGACGGGCCGCCGAACTGCTGAAGCTGGACTTCACCGAGGCCAAGGCCGTTTAGCGTCGCGCGCATCGCGGCAAGATCCGCCGGGCCGCCCTTCTGCTGGACTTCAATCAGCGAGCCGCCCTTGAAGTCGATGCCGAAGTTCAGCCCATGAAAGAAATACAGCGCGATGGCAAGGATCGACAGCAATGCCGAAATCGGAAAGCTGATCCGGCGAAAGCGGATAAAGTCGAATTTGGTGTCGTCGGGGACGATACGAAGGAGTTTCACGTTCTAATCCTCGCAGCTCAGATCGGCACGGTCTTGGGACGCGTTGCGCGTACCCAGGTGGCGACGATCAGCCGTGTCAGCGTGAAGGCCGTGAACAGTGTGGTGAGAATACCGATACCCAGCGTCACCGCAAAGCCGCGCACCGGGCCTGTGCCGATGAAGAACAGCACGGCGGCAGCGATGAACGTCGTGATGTTGGAATCCAGAATGGTCGCCAGCGCGCGGGTAAACCCGGCGTCGATGGCCGCGATGGCGCTGCGGCCGTTGCGGACTTCTTCGCGGATACGCTCGTAGATCAGCACATTGGAGTCGACCGCGATGCCGACGGTCAGCACGATACCGGCGATACCGGGCAAGGTCAGCGTGGCGTTAAGGAGCGAGAGGATGCCGAAGATCATCGCAACGTTGATCGCCACCGCAATATTGGCGAACAGACCGAACAGGCCGTAGGTCACGAACATGAAGATCACGACCAGCGCACCGCCGGCGTAGGAAGCCCGGGTGCCCTTGTCGATCGAATCCTGACCGAGACCCGCGCCGACAACGCGCTGTTCGATGGGCACGAGCTTCGCCGGCAACGCACCCGCACGCAACAGAACCGAAAGATCGTTGGCGCCTTCGACGGTGAAGCTGCCGGAAATCTGCCCCGAACCGCCGAGGATCGGTTCACGGATAACAGGAGCCGAGATCACTTCGCTGTCGAGTACAATGGCAAACGGGCGGCCGACGGCCTCCTGCGTCACCTGCGCGAACTTGCGCGCACCCGACGTATTGAAACGGAACGAGACGATGGGCTCGCCGGTACGCTGGTCAAAGCCGGGCTGTGCATCGGTCAGGTCTTCGCCGGGAACAATGACCTGCTTCTGGATCAGCAGCGGCGTCTTGGGATCCTTCTTGCCTTCGTAAAGGACTTCGGACTCCGACGGTGGCCGCGTTGCCAGCGCGTCCTGCGCGCTCATGGACATATCGACCAGACGGAATTCCAGTTTGGCCGTCGCCTTGATGAGATCGAGAAGGCGTTTTGGATCGTCGAGGCCGGGCACCTGAACAAGGATACGGTCAATGCCCTGACGCTGGATGGTCGGTTCGACAAGGCCCAGACCGTTGATGCGCTTCTCGATGATTGGCAGCGACTGTTCGACCACCTGCCGGATGCGCTCGGTCATGGCGGTATCGGTTACGGTCAGGCGGACAAGGCCGCCACCAGCGTCGGCAATTTCCAGCGAACGCTGGCCGGTAGCGGCCAGAATGCCGCCGAGCGGCGTTGAGAGTTCACGCAGCTTGGTCAGTGCGTTCTGATGATCGGCACCCTCGCGGATGCGGACTTCCACGGTCGAGCCACGGATCGCGAGATTGGTGTAACCGACCTTGGCATCGCGCAAGACGCGCCGCACGTCATCACGCAGCGTCTCGAGTTTCTGCTTGCGAACGTCATTGGTATCGACCTCAAGCAGGATGTGCGAACCGCCCTGCAAGTCGAGGCCCAGCACCAGATGGCGCTGCGCCCACGTGGGCCAGCTCTTCACGGTCTGCGGCGAAATGAAGTTCGGCACCGCGAACAGACAGACGAGCAGCGCAAAGGCCACCGTCGCAAGTGCTTTCCAGCGCGAGAAATAGAGCATCGATAGGTCCGGCCTTGTACCTGTGTGCTGGTTTTCTTAGGTGCCGGTCTTGGCCACAGTATTATCGTTGACCGGCTCACCCTTGGCGCGAACCTCGGTGATCATGCTGCGCAACTGGCGGGAACGAATGCCGTCGGCGATCTCGATTTCGATCTGTTCGTCGTCGATTACTTTAGTCACCTTGGCGACGATGCCGCCCGAAGTGATCACGGTGTCGCCGCGGCGCACGTTCCTGACCATTTCCTGATGCGCTTTCACGCGCTTCTGCTGCGGGCGCAGGATCAGGAAGTACATAATGACGAAAATGCCAGCGAACGGCAGCAGCGACATGATCATGTCGGAGTTGCCACCGAGGCCCTGTGCATAGGCGGGCGTAATGAACATCAAATTTCCCCTGGCATTGATTATGGCCGGTAAGGCGGGTTGAAGCCGGTATTTCTTGCGAAACGGGCGTGATTCAGGCCGGCCGCCGCAGTCGCGCGGGACTATAACCGGCAGCGAACCGAATGCAACGCCACAAAGCCGCACACTGGGCCGGTTTCGAGGCCGCTTGCGGCACTCCGGCCTACCCGCTAAGTGTGCGCACCTGTTGAGAGAATTACGATGGCCAAATCCAGCAAAAAAGCCCCGAAACGTGCGGCCAAGCCCGCCCGCAAGGCACCCGCTGCCAAACCCGCCAGAGACGCCCTGTTGCAGCGGATTGCCGACGCGCTGGAGCGACTCGCACCGGCCGCCACGGGCGGCGCGGATTTCACCGCCGCCGACGCCTTCGTCTGGCAGCAGAACGGCCGCAAGCTGATTCCCGTTCCGCGCGTCAGCCGCGTCGATATGGGCCTTCTGAAAGGCATCGATCAGGTCCGCGACATTCTGGTCGAGAACACCGAACGTTTCGCCACCGGCCTGCCCGCCAACAATGCGCTGCTGTGGGGCGCGCGCGGCATGGGCAAGTCATCGCTGGTCAAGGCGGTCCATGCCGGGATCAACGCCGCGCTTGGCAAGAAGGCGGGCCTCCTCAAGCTTGTCGAAATCCATCGCGAGGACATCGAGAGCCTGCCCGACCTCATGACCCTGGTGCGCGGCACGCCCTATCGTTTCATCATCTTCTGCGACGACCTCTCGTTCGACGCCGACGACACCTCCTACAAGTCGCTCAAGGCGGTTCTCGAAGGCGGCATCGAGGGCCGGCCCGAGAACGTGATCCTCTACGCCACCTCGAACCGCCGCCATCTTCTGTCGCGCGACATGATCGAGAACGAACGCTCGACCGGGATCAATCCGGGTGAAGCGGTCGAGGAGAAAGTGTCACTGTCGGATCGTTTCGGCCTGTGGCTCGGCTTTCACCGCTGCAGCCAGGACGAGTTCCTCGCCATGGTCGATGGCTACGTGTCGCACTACAAGATCCCGATCAATGCCGAGACCTTGCGCCGCGAGGCGCTCGAATGGGCGACCACGCGCGGTTCCCGCTCGGGCCGTGTCGCATGGCAATACGTGCAGGATGCCGCCGGCCGGCTTGGCGTGAAGCTGGGCTAAAGCAGCTTCAGCTTCCAAAACTCTCAACCAGCCTCAGAGCCTGTCCGGAGAAAACTTGAATCTCTTGAATCGTTTATGATTCAAGGGAGGCGGTCCGATTCTTTTGGAGATCGCCGATGTGGACGAAGGAAAATCGCGGGCGCTATGACCGAAGCAAACTTCGCTATCCCAGCGACGTG
>CANJBX010000067.1 GCA_947472885.1 Hyphomicrobiaceae bacterium | reverse complement strand
GGATCGAAGCGTCGCCATCCTTCGTGCGAGAGCCCCAGGGCAACGGGGTCGCAGAGCGCTTCATCAGAACCCTCAAGGAGAACCTACTGTGGGTACGGACCTTCGACACAATCGAAGAACTGCGAGCCGCACTCATCGAGTTCGCCAGACATTATAACGAAAATTGGCTCGTCGCCAGCCACGGTCATCGTACCCCAGCCCAGGTGCGAGCAAATCAATATCGACTTGATCAGAACGCTAAGGCCGCTGTAAAGTTGGCCGCCTGAATAAGCTCAGCAGGGTGTCTCAAAACCGGGCCGCAGTACACCGGTTGGGGCTAGCATCAGGGCGACAATCAGCAGTGTTCGCATGGGTGTGGTACCTTCGAGCGGGAGGGTCAGAACATCGGACCGAGCAGTTGCTTGCAAACCCCGTAGTGCACGAGCTCGCCGTTCCCAATGACAACAAAGTTTTCGATCTTGCCCGTGTAGCGGTTGATCGTAATACGCTCGCGGTACCGCAGGGCTCCAATCTGGTACTCGGTCTCAGCTTCGATCTGCTCGTCGGTCACGACGGCAGCGAATTCAGCGCCCAAACCCTCTTTCTTGAGACGGCCGGACCGACCTTGCAGCACTTCCACTGAAATCAACTTTGATCCCGACGTTGGGCTGTTTCTCATCGTCGAAACATCCAACGTGGACGACCAATCACCCAATCACATTGAAGGCGCAAGACAGGACTGTTCTGACCGACAGCATGGCCGGACAGGCTGATCATCAGACACGCGCTCAAGGGGACAACTGATCCTGCTCGGTTCATCGGCTCCCGCCCGTTCAGCCCAAGAGCAACCATGCAGTTTTCTTTATTGTCGGCAGTGTGCGAACTGGGGACCGTTTTGGGGACCAGACATCTAGAGCGACCGCATTCATCAATTATTACAACAACTTAGATAAAGTTAATGGCGGAGAGGGAGGGATTCGAACCCTCGATACGGTGTAACCCGTATGACGATTTAGCAAACCGTTGCCTTCAGCCACTCGGCCACCTCTCCGACTGCGGCCGATATGCCCGACCGCCCGAGGCTTGGCAAGCAAACCGGGAAACTTAGATTTAGAGGGCGGCGAGCCCCCCCCACAGGGACAGAAGGCACATCCGCCATCGCGGGAGAGGCGAGACCGGGCTTCGCGGCTGACAGTACATCGAACTGCCGGAAACGCCCGCCAAATAGCAGGATATAGGTGTGGTGATGGACGATTAGAATCCTTATCGAGGCGCCCGGATGGAGGGCAGCCTTTTTCGCTCAGGGCCCGGGCGCCTAGGCGTTAGATGTGCGCTTTCTGCCTTACTGCCTAGTGAATTGGAGCATCATGCTTCCTTTTGTTCGAGCCACTGACAACTGACACCCTTAGGGTGTGTTTCAGTCTGTCAGTCTGATGGCTGTCACGGACATCTTCTGTTGTCAGTGCACCGTCGGTGTTGTCAGTGAAGGTGCCGGGCGCAAGATAACGTATTGTTCGCCCGCGCCTTTTCGTATCACGTTCGCGCTCTCCCACGCTTGTCTGCGGCGGTGCGCATCTCGGTCGATAGTAGACGCCGTGCGTTTTTTTCCATCTGCACCCATCTCTGGGAGCGTGGCCCGAACGTCGCCTATTTCGAAGGTCAGATCCTCAATATCGACACGATGTTCCTTGGTGCGGTAAGCGGCACAAAAGGCCTGCCACGCGTGTGCGTCGCCAACTGCCATGGTCACTGGCCAAGGATGCCTTCGGTCTTCCAGTTCGACGTAACAACTCGTGACCCGTTTGCCGCGCTTGTTCTGCCCGAGGTCGATTACTGTCAGCCGAAACCGTCGGTTAAACTCGACTTCCATGTCGCGTTGCTTCGTCGCGGTTATCCTGCCGTCCGCTATTTCGAGTTCCGTGTCCGTCGCGGCGCGCAACAGAGAATGACCCCGGGCTCCCTGCAGCTTGTTCTTGCCCGTGTGATGGACGACGAGCAAATGGCCCGCCACTGCCTCGCGTATCACGTCCAGATGGCGGACGAGCGCGCCCATGTCCGTGCTGCTGTTCTCGTCGCCCCCAGCCATTGCCCGGGATAGCGTGTCGATAACGACGAGCTGCACTTTCTGCGCAATCGCTGCCTGCTGTTCTAGTATGAGTTTTATCAGCGCGGGAACGTCTGCGCCTTCCTCGCGCAAGTTGATAGGCGAGGCGAGGACATAGAACGGCGCGTCGTCTACCTCGTGCTGCGCCAGCCATGCGCGGACGCGCTTGTGAACGCCCGTGCCGCCTTCCGCTGCGACCCATATAACTGCGCCCTGCGTTACGGCGTGGCCGTTCCACGCCCGCCCGGTCGCAATGTGAAATCCCTTGTCCATGGCAACAAACGATTTGCCCGTGTTGCTATCGCCATAGAGGACGGACATGCCGCCGCAATCCAATACGCCGTCAATAAGCGGCTCGGCCCCCAGCGTCAGCGCAAGCGCGGCGGACTCTTTCGCGCTAACCAGGTGAAAGCCCTTGCGCTTCGTCGGCTTCACTTTGCGCCGGTCGACAAGCTCGACGGCTTCGAACCCGATGTTGTTGTCAGGCGAACGGAAGCCGACCGGGTTGTCCCGGTTTACTTCGGTCGACGCTGCAACGTGCGCGACTTCGTCTTCGTCGAGCGGCGGTTCACATAGATGCTCGTTCCACTCGTGCAGTATGCTTTCGCATGTCGCGCGGTCGACGCCGTAGTCGTATAGGTGCATGCCGATCTTCGCGCAGGTAGCGTGCCGTCCACCGACGGGCATGTTCACGCCATGCGTATCGAACCACTCGCGCGCCGCCCGGTCGCCAGCTTCGGAAGGTTCGCACACGCGCACGCCCGACGCGCCATGTCTCATGCGCGCGCTCTCACATTCGAGCGTCAGCCATTCGGGCGCAAGTGCGATGTCGTCGCCAGCTTCCTTTAGCCAGCGATAGGCTTTGTCTTTGACGATTGAGCCCGGGCCCACAACGAGTCCGCCGTCCGTTCGTATGTCGACGCCCTTCGCCAGCTTGTCGACGCTGTTCTTGACTCGAATGCCTTCCGGCAGGCGGAAATATAAATGATAACCGCCCGACCATGTGACGACGGTCGCGGTCTTCGGCAACTCATTGCCGAGTAGTTTCTGCGCCGTGACGAACGCGCCGAAGTTTTTCGGGCCGTCTTTCTTCAAGTCGATGTCGACGACGAGCAAGCCCGCCGTGTTGATTCCGATGTTCGGGTCCGCCGTTCCTGCAAACCAGGCAGAGATAGTTTCGGGGTCCGTCGTCGCCGCTTTCTGCCAGCCGGTAATTGCCGGGGCTTTGCCGTCGTGTTCGCACGGGAACACGAGCAACCCGCGACGGGCTGCGTCCAGTGCGTAGTCAACCTTGGTCCAATTTTCGTAATTCTTTGCTTTTTCAGAATTGCCTGCATAGTTGTCGTTAGGTCTTGCTTGGCTGGCTTGCCCTATGGGCAGGGGGGAAACAACCTTTCGAAGGGTCATGCGGCTCACCTAGTTCGTGTGTTCTGTGATGCGCAGTTGCGCGGGGATGGAAATACTTCAGCGCTGGTGCGGGCTAAGCCGCGCATCTGTTCATCGGAACGGTGTTGAGCGCGATCCAGGCGTCCACGTCCTTCTTTCGATAGAACACGGCCCGCCCCAGCTTGGTGACGTCCGGTCCACGTTTTTGAGAACGCCAGACAGCAAGCGTCCCGGTATCGACGCAGATGATTGCTGCTACGTCCTTAGGTGTGAGAAGCCCGAAATCACGCCGTAGCTCATTCGCTCGATGTTCTGCGTTGAGATATGCGGGTATGGCCTTATCGTTTGTGGTGGTGTTCATTGGGGCAGCTCCCGAGGTTTGCGTTGCCACGATGGCAACACAACATTCTCAGCGGTGAAAGCTCTCCGACTTATGAACAAAGTGATGCTCAAAAAGCACATCGCGATGATTACGCGGCTTTTTCAGTTGTAGTGTTCGCGGCGGCAATCGGAATTTGCGCGAGTGTTTTTTCGAGCCCAACTTTGGGGTGAAAATCTGCCACGTTGAGTTGCGTGTACCGCCGCAACTGGTTCCAATCCTTGTGGCCTGAAATTCGCGCGACCTTTTCAATCGGCAGTCCATGCGCGAATAGACGGGATATGCCGTCGTGACGCAGATCGTGAAAATGCAGGTCGTCGATGCCCAGCGTGTTGGTGGCGCGCTGGAACGCCGTGGATGTGCTCGCAGCAGAGTAGGGGAATATACGTCCCACGCGCTGGTTGCCCGTGGGCTGCCGCCGGATGATGTCCACGGGGTCAATTACCCGCCCTTGGATGGTGCAAGGGCCTCGCATAAGCGGCACCTGCTGGTGATTGGTTTTCTTCTTGGTTGGGTGCTTGCGGGCCCTGATGATGATGGCCTTCGCATCTTCATCGAAGTCTTCCCATTGTAGCTTGAGGATTTCGCCGAGCCGCATGGCCGTGGCAGCGGCGAACAACATCAACTCAACCATGGGGATCTGCTGACGCGGCCTGCTGGTCCAGAAGTTGATAAGCCTGCCCAGCTCCTCATCGCTTGGCCTGCGTTCGCGTTCTTCAGGTTTTGCGATGCGCCCGGAGTGCAGCAGTGTTCTGCGGGCTGAATCTAGTTGTGATAGGGCGGTCGCCGCCGCTTCCTCGCCATTGACCAGCGCACCACCGTGGCGGAGCACCGTGCCTATGAAGGAAAAGTCCAGCAGGATTGTTGCAGGGCCTGCGCCTTCATGTTCTCGCCGCTGGCAGTAAGCGAGGAATACCGCGGTCTTCAGTTCCGAGAGACGGTGCATTCCAAGCGCTTTTTCGACCTTGCCCAGAGCCTGGTCTTTCGAGCGACCGAGTGGTTTCGCAGTCGTGACGTGCTTGCGATAGGCACTAATCATTTCTGCGAACGTGAGGCGAAGACCAGGCTCTATGCGCTGGCCGCGATCCAGTTTGCTCTCCATATCGCGCTGCCACACATCGGCGTCTTGTTTGCTGCGCAGTGTCTTCGAAATTGGAGGTTGTCCATTGCGGCGTATCTGGACCCGCCACCGCGTCCCACGCTTGGTAAATGTCGCCATCACTGTGCTCCCTTGGTGCAATTCTGGTGCAATGCGCGTAAATTCAGGTCCATCCAGACGGTATCGAGACTGTATTTGCCGCTCGACCTGTGCGACGTAGAGGTCTCGATTTGCCCGCAAATACTGACTCAAATCTGAATTTCGCAGCCGACATGATCGACCGACGCTTTTCTATTGCACCCATGATGGACTGGACCGACCGCCACTGTCGGTATTTTCACCGGCTGATGACGCGGCGGACGCTGCTCTATACCGAGATGATCACGACCGCCGCGATCCTGCATGGCCATCGCGACCGTCTGCTGGGATACGACCCTGCCGAGCATCCGGTGGCGCTCCAGCTTGGCGGCAGCGATCCCAAGGCGCTCGCCGAATGCGCTCGCATTGCGGTCGATTACGGCTACGACGAAATCAATCTCAACGTCGGCTGTCCCTCGGATCGGGTTCAGGAGGGCCGCTTTGGCGCATGCCTGATGCTGGAGCCGGTGCTGGTCGGCGATTGTGTCGCAGCCATGAAGGCGGCGGTGAAAATCCCGGTGACGGTGAAATGCCGTATCGGTGTCGACGATCAGGATCCGGAACTAGCACTCGACGAAATCACCCGCGCGGTACGAGCAGCCGGTGTCGATGCGTTGACGGTTCATGCGCGCAAGGCCTGGCTCGCCGGTTTGTCGCCGAAGGAAAACCGCGAAATTCCGCCGCTCGATTATGAGCGCGTGCGCCGCCTCAAGAGTGCGTATCCCGATCTTGAAATCATCCTGAACGGCGGCGTCCCGAGCGTTGAAGCCGCCGCTGCCGAACTTTCGCATCTCGATGGTGTGATGCTCGGCCGCGCCGCCTATCATGAACCGTGGCGGCTTCTCTCGGTTGATAGCCAGATTTTCGGCGAAGCCTCGCCTTTTGCTTCGCCCAAGCAGGCGGCGATGGCGCTGGTGCCTTACATGGACCGCGAGATCGCCAACGGCACCAAGCTCTACGGCATCGTGCGCCATGTGCTTGGATTGTTTCAGGCAGTGCCCGGCGCGCGTGCGTTCCGGCGTCATCTTGCAACTGAGGCCACAAAGCCCGGCGCAAGCTCGGCTACTTTTGTTGCCGCGCTCGACCTCGTCGCCGACAGGATTCCCGATGCATCTCAAAGCGCCGCGGCGTAACGCGGCTATGGATAGCCGCGCATGACCAGCTTGTCGCCGCGCACTTCCCAGCTTTGCAGGCGGTTGAGAAAGCTCATGCCGAGCAGGTTGGTCTTGAGCTGACCCGGCTGCGCCACCAGCGCCGGCACTGAACGCTCGACGATGCCGCCGATGGCGACCCGGTCCAGCGTGACCGAAGCCGCGCGCGTGCGTCCGTTCGCGGTGTCCACGTTGACGGTGTATTTGATCATTTCGAGTGGCAAGCCAGCGGCTTTCGCGGCCTCATTGGTCAGCACGACCGTCGATGCGCCGGTATCCAGCACCATCGACATGGGCTTGCCGTTCACGTCGGTGGTGATCTGGAAATCGCCGGTGTTGCCGCGCGCCAGTTCGACCACGCGACCCTTGGTGGCGGCGCGGCCCGGCATCAGCTCGGCCATCACCTTGTCGGAGATGTCGCGCAGGTCGAAGCGGTAAGTGTAGCCCAGCACCAGCACGAGTGCGATAACCACCCAGATCAACACGTATTCCAGCGCCTGCGAGAAACGGTCCCGGAACATGGTCATGATGGCCCCGCCGATCAGCACCAGGAAACCGATCTTCACGATCAGCGATGCCATATCCTGATTGTCGAGCGCGCCGGCCACGCCTTCATGATTGCGCGCAGCAAGCACGATGAGCGCCAGCGTGAGGCCAAGCAGCAACAGCCAGAGGATCACGCGGCGCATCGTTGCTCCCGGCCTATGGCGATTCGCGCCAGTCGCGCGCCTGCAAGTCGTCCAGGCGTTTGCGCACGACAGCCATCAGGTGTTTTCTTTCGCCGGAAGACAAGGCCGACCAGCGTTCGATTTCCGAAAGATTGCGGCCGCATCCGGTGCAGACTGGCACCCTTGGATGAAGCGTGCAGACTTTGGTGCACGGTGAATCGATCGTCGGCATGGCGGCTCGGCGGTGGCTGAAAAGCGAGCGGGAATGGGGCGACCATAGATGGATCGGTTACGAAGGCAACCGCGCGTATGCGCGCGGCATCATCACGTTTTGCGTGTTACGCACCGATCTTGAGCCATGACGGCCGGCGGAATTTGCTGTTTTCCAAGGGGCGGGGATCTTCCTGGATAATCTCGGTCGGCTGGATCGAGGGGGCTTCGTCGATACGCGCCAGCGCCGCCATCACACGTTCCGGCGGGAAGGTGATGATGACTTCGGTGCCTTCGCGCAGGTTCGATTTCAGCGTGAACGTGCCGCCGTGAAGATCGATCAGGCTCTTGGCAATCGGCAGGCCGAGGCCGGCGCCTTGCTCGGCCGACTTGATCGCATTGCTTCCTTGACCGAAGGAATCCAGCACGACGGAAATTTCGTCTTCGGGAATGCCTGGGCCGTTGTCACGCACGCTGATGTATTGGCCACCCGAGGCTGTCCATCCCGCCTTGAGCCAGATGTCGCCTGATTGCGGGGTAAACTTGATCGCGTTCGACAGGAGGTTGAGAAAAATCTGCCGCACGGCGCGTTCGTCGGCCCAGATCTTCGGCATGTCTTGCTCGAACAATTCGTGGATCTTGATGCCGCGGTTCTGCGCGCGGATCTTCAGCCGGTGATGGCAGTCCTGCGAAACCGCGACGATGTCGGTGGCCTCCTCGTTGAGTTCGTAACGGCCCGCTTCGACGCGGGAGAGGTCGAGGATTTCGTTGATAAGGCCGAGAAGATGCACGCCAGAACTGTGAATGTCGGCGGAGTAGCCCTTGTAGGACGGGGGGATCTTGCCGTATAATTCGTTCTTCATCACTTCGGAGAAGCCCAGGATGGCATTGAGCGGCGTGCGCAGCTCGTGGCTCATCTGCGCAAGGAAGCGAGACTTCGCAATGTTAGCGGTTTCCGCGCCGCGGCGGGCGTCGTCGGATTTCGCTTTTGCCTGTTCGAGTTCGCCGATCAGCGCATCTTTTTCCGCGCGCGCCTCAATGGTGGCGAGCGATGTTGAGTAAATGCGGAACGCCAGCATGGAGAAGTAGACGAGGGCGGTGAGCGCCATCGCGCCCAGTACATAGCCCTGGATTGTGCGCATCAGCAGGAAGTTCAGCGACACCGCGATGGCGACGGGCGCGGTCGCAGCGACGACAGCGGCGGGAAGATTCGACGCCAGCATGCTTGAGACAGCCACCACTAGCAGCATGACGAACAGGTTGAACGTGCCGGAGCTTTCCTCGACGCCAATCGGCTGGATAAGGTTGAACATCCAGGCAAGGCCGAAGAACAGATCGAGCAGCAGGAAGCGGAAGCGCCATGCCTTGACGTCAATAGAGTCCTTCGGCGTGTTCAGGAAGCTGCGGCACGCCAGCAGGATGATGAGGTGGATGAGCAGCACCGCGGCGGTCCAGGTACCTGCGGTGAGCGCGCCGGTCCATACGCCAGACAAGCCGCCGATGGCGCAGACGAGGAGAATGATGACGAGCGAGCCTGAAAGCCTGTTCTGCGCGAACTGGAGCAGCAGTTCGTAATCGAAAGCGGGGCGGGTGCCGGTTGTTGACGTTAGCCGGTCGCGTGCGTCACGCACGCTTTTCGTCGCGTTGCGGCGCTTTTCGTCTACGGCATTGTCGGAAGGCACCGGCTGGGTGCCTACTCCGGCTACTCGGTTACGCATCGTGTGTGCTTTACTCGGGAACTGTTGCGCCAACGTGGCGGGAATTCCTTAAAATCAGGCTTAGGGTCAGCCGGTCATTTATGGTTAACAAAGCCCTGCGCGAAACGAGCGATGCAGGCGCGGTCAAGCGGGGAGACGGACATGAAGCTTTATGACGGTGGCCGCGCGCCAAATCCGCGCCGGGTCCGCATCTTTCTCGCCGAGAAGGGCATCAAGGTGGATGTCGTGCCGGTCGATATCGGCGGGCAGCAGCACAAGACCGAGAGCTACACGGCCATCAATCCACTGCAGCGGGTGCCGTCGCTGGTGCTGGACGACGGCACGGTGATCACGGAATCCATCGCGATTTGCCGCTATTTTGAGAGCTTACAGCCGGAACCTAATTTATTCGGTGAGCCGGGTATCGAGGCGGCGACCGTCGAAATGTGGAACCGCCGGATCGAATTTCACCTGCTGCTGCCGGTTGCGCAGGTGTTTCGCCATCTCCATCCGGCGATGAAGGCGCTGGAAGTACCGCAGGTCGCTGATTGGGGCGAAGCCAACAAGACGCATGCTGCAAACTTCCTGGTATTCTTCGACAGCGCACTGGCAAACCGGCCATTCGTCGCCGGCAGCCGCTACACGGTGGCGGACATTACGGCCCTGATGGCGATTGATCTCATGAAGCCGGCCAAACTTGCGCTTCCCGAGGAATTCCAAAACGTCCGGCGCTGGTATGCCGACATCAATGCGCGCCCAAGCAGCGCGGCGTGACGCCCGGCGAATCGCGCCACGATGACGCTAGAATGCGCCATGAGGATCGCGGAAATTTAGCGACAGATATTTTGAACGGGTGCCTTGAACTGATGGTTTCCACGTTGCGGCTCTCATGTGCGTGGTTGTTTGCTGCAGCGCTCTGCGTCGCGGGTCTCGCGGCGCATGCACAAACGCCGGAACTGCGCGTGGCGCTCGTTATCGGCAACGGCGGGTATGGGCAGGGAGCGTTGCCTGTTGCATTGAACGATGCGGGTCTTGTTGCAGAATCGTTGCGCAGCGTCGGGTTCGACGTGAACGAAGGTGCGGACCTGAAGCAGGCCGATCTGCTGGCGGCGTTCAGGAATTTTGCGGCTAAGGTCGAGGCCGGCGGCCCCAACACCATCGCGGTGTTTTACTTTTCCGGTTACGGGCTGACGCTTGAAAATGAAAACCTGCTGGTCGCGGCCGACGCGGTACTCGAAGGCGACACCGATATTCCGCTCGATACGGTAAGGCTCAACGAAGCGCTGAAGCCGCTGGCCACTTTGCAAGCGCGCGCAAAAATTCTTGTGATCGATGCCGCGCGCAAGCTGCCGTTTCCCCTGAAGGACGTCAAACTTGCGCCGGGGCTCGTCGCGCTCGATGCGCCGTCGCAAACGCTGGTGGGTTTTTCGGCTTCGCCGGGCACGCTTGTGGCCGATGGCAACGGACCTTACGGAGCTTATGCGCTGGCATTCGCGGAAATGATCCGCAGCGGCGGTTTTGGCATCGACGATATTTTCATGCGCATCCGCCTGCTTACCCATCAGGTCACGCAAGGCGCGCAGACGCCCTGGCATGTCTCGTCGGTTGGCAACGATGTGATGCTGGCAGCGGGTGAACCGGGTACGCCGTCGTCGTTGCGGCAAAGCCAGCCCATGCGCGAGATCGGCGCAGATGAAGCTTATGCGCTCGCCATCCAGCAGGACACGCTCGCGGGTTACGCCGAATTCATCCAGACGTTTTCCAATAGCGCCTATGCGCCACGCATCCTCGCGCTGCTGCGTGCACGCCGGGAAACGCTGACGTGGCGGCGCGCGTTTGAGGCCGATACCGCGCAGGCGTATTGGACTTACCTGCACCGTTATCCCCACGGGCTTTATGCCGGCGACGCCGCGCGGCGGCTGACGCGGTTGTCGGCGGCACCTGTGCCGCCGCCGAATTTTGAACAGGACGCAGTTGCCGACCTGCCGCCGGCACTTGCGAACGAACCGGTGCGCATCGGTGAATCTGCTGCTGCGCCGTTGCCATTGCGGCTGATGCCGCCACGACCCTCGTTGTTTGCCAATCTCGCGCCGCCTGCACAGGGCGCGCTGCAACGCGGACCTCGCACTGGGCGCGGCGCGTTGCCGGCGGTGCCTTCGCTGCCTGCGGTGGCGCTGACGCGCGCGCCCGCCGCCGCAACCAATCCTTCCCCCGAAACAAAACCGCCTGCGAACGCCAAACCGGCAGTGCCACGGCGGCCCCGCCCAGCGCCGACACGCCCCGCGTCGCCGCAAGCGGGCGCTGCCACACCATTCAATCCTGCGCCTGCTGCCGCACCACCGCGTCCGGCTGCGCCACGCTCACTGGCCCCGCCTCAGCAGCAACAGCAGCCGCGTCCTCCGGTTACGGTTCAGCCAAGGCCTGCGACGCCGCAGCCCGGCGTTCTGCCGCCGCCCGGCTGCACCGTGCAGAACGGCATGACGCTTTGCCGTCAATAACGCGCGGTCCGTCCGAACGCAGGGCTGCGCTGGATTATTTGTCCAGCCGTGCGATCAGGCTCGATGTATCCCAGCGCTTGCCGCCCATCTTCTGCACTTCGGCATAGAACTGGTCGATCAACGCCGTGGTCGGCAGTAGCGCGCCGTTGCGGTTGGCTTCGGCGAGGCAGATCGCGAGATCCTTGCGCATCCAGTCGACCGCAAACCCGAAATCGAACTTGTCGGCCGCCATGGTCTTGTAGCGATTTTCCATCTGCCAGCTCTGCGCCGCGCCCTTTGAAATCGTTGCGATCAGCTTTTCGATGTCGAGGCCGGCCTTCTTAGCAAAGTGAATTCCCTCGGAAAGACCCTGAACCAATCCCGCGATGCAAATCTGGTTGACCATCTTGGCGAGTTGTCCCGCGCCGGGCGCACCCATCAGCGTGCAGGCTTTGGCATAGGCGGCAATGACTTTCTCGCCGCGCGCGTAGGCCGCGTCTTCTCCGCCGCACATCACGGTGAGCGCGCCGTTCTCCGCGCCGGCCTGGCCGCCCGACACTGGTGCGTCAATGAATTCAAACCCGCGCTTCTTCGCATCTGCATGCAGCTCGCGCGCGATCTCGGCGGAGGCCGTCGTATGATCGACTAGCAGCGCGCCTTTGGCCATGCCCTGGAATGCACCGTCGGGTCCGACCATCACTTCCCGCAGGTCGTTGTCGTTGCCGACACAGGCCATCACGAAGTCTTGACCCTGTGCGGCTTCCCTGGGCGTTTTGGCGGCGCGGCCGCCGAATTGCGCCGCCCACTTCTCGGCCTTGGCCCCGGTGCGGTTATAGACCGTCACATCGTGACCGCCCTTGGTCTTGAGATGGCCTGCCATGGGGTAGCCCATCACACCCAGCCCGAGAAACGCCACCTTCGCCATGATTTCCTCCCACTGCGACGCCATTTCCGGGCGTACGATTTGCCTTGATTGCGACGGACTACAAACTCCGTCAACGGGGCCTCGTCAATCCGGCGCCAGCGTACTAGAAAACAGCGAGGAGACAAAAATGCCCGTGACCAAGACCGAAATTCTCGCCGCGCTCGAAGCTGTCAAAAGCCCGGAAGGTACGCCGCTGCCAAAGACCGGCAAGCTTTCGGACGTATTCGTCACCGACGGCAAGGTGTTTTTCTCCATCACTGTCGATGCGGCCGTTGTCCCGGCATGGGAGCCGGTGCGCAAGGCGGCTGAGACTGCCGTGCGTGCAGTGGCGGGTGTTGCGTCCGCGCTGGTGTCGCTGACAGGAGAGCGCGCGCCGGGTAGCGCCGCAGCGCCACGTCCGGCAGCGGCCGCTCATTCGCACGGTAATGGCCATGGGCATGACCACGCGCACGATCATGGCCATGCGCCGGCGGCGCCTGCGCGCCCGCGTCCAACGTTGCATGAAACGCCCGCGCCGGGTATTCCCGGCGTCGGTGCGATCATCGCGGTCGCGTCCGGCAAGGGCGGCGTTGGCAAGTCGACGACGGCGGTGAACATTGCCCTTGGTTTGCGTGATCTCGGCATGAAGGTCGGTATGCTCGACGCAGATATCTATGGGCCATCGATTCCCAAACTGCTCGGCATCAAGGGCAAGCCTGAATCCGCCGGCGGCAAGCGCATCAAGGCGATGGAGGGTTACGGCCTCAAGGTCATGTCGATCGGGTTCCTGATCGAGGAAGAGACGCCGATGATCTGGCGCGGGCCGATGGTGATATCCGCGCTCACGCAGATGATGCGCGAAGTGGAGTGGGGCAAGCTCGATATCATCGTGGTCGATATGCCGCCGGGAACGGGTGACGCGCAGCTCACCATGGCGCAACAGGTGCCACTGCGCGGCGCCGTCATCGTTTCGACGCCGCAGGATCTCGCCTTGATCGACGCGCGGCGCGGCATCGCGATGTTCAAGCGCGTCAATGTGCCGGTGCTCGGTATTGTCGAGAACATGAGCTATTTCCTGTGCCCGGAATGCGGCACCCGCAGCGACATCTTCGGTCATGGCGGCGCGCGCCACGAAGCCGAACGACTCGGCGTTCCATTCCTCGGCGAAGTGCCGTTGCATATCGATATCCGTGAAAAGTCGGATGCGGGGTTGCCGGTGGTCGCCACCGACCCGGACGGCCAGCACGCCAAGACCTACCGGGAAATCGCCGGGCGGGTGCGTGACACCATTGCCGGGAGCGGCGGCCGCGCTGCACCAAAAATCGTGATCGAGGCGTAGGGCGCAGTCCGGTATCGGACTTTCGTCTAAAACCGGCCTTTATCGGCGTTCTCGCCGACACAGATACCTTTTTTGGCTCCCGCCATGCGGGGTTTCGTGCTATCCGGATTCCACGGCAAAAGTCCGTGCAATTGTTTCACAACCTTCCAGGGAGGACGCGTATGAAGCGTCGTGATTTCCTCAAGGCGGCCAGCGTTGGTACCGCCGCCGCTGCCGCCGTCGCCAGCCCGGCGATTGCGCAATCGATGCCGGAGTTGAAGTGGCGCTGTACGTCGAGCTTTCCGAAGTCGCTCGATACGATCTACGGCGGCGCAGAAGTCTTCGCCAAGGCGGTGGCCGAAGCGACCGACAACAAGTTCCAGATTCAGGTTTTTGCGGCTGGCGAAATCGTGCCGGGCCTTGCTGCGGCGGACGCCGTGCAGAGCGGCACCGTCGAGATGTGCCACACGGCTTCCTACTATTATTTCGGCAAGGATCCGACGTTCGCTTTTGGCACCTCGGTGCCGTTCGGCCTCAACAGCCGCATGAACAATGCATGGCTCACGAACGGCGGCGGCGGTGAGCTCCTCAACGAGTTCTACAAGAAGTTCAATATCTACGGGATCCCCGCCGGTAACACCGGCTGTCAGATGGGCGGCTGGTTCCGCAAGGAGATCAAAACGGTTCAGGACCTTCAGGGCCTGAAGTTCCGCATCGGCGGTTTCGGCGGCACCGTGCTGCAGAAGCTTGGCGTTGTGCCGCAGCAGATCGCCGGCGGCGATATCTATCCGGCGCTCGAAAAGGGCACCATTGATGCGGCCGAGTGGGTCGGGCCTTACGACGACGAGAAGCTCGGCTTCTACAAGATTGCGCCGTACTACTACTATCCCGGCTGGTGGGAAGGCGGCTCGACGCTTCACAACTTCTTCAACATCGACAAGTGGAACGCGCTGACCCCGGCGTACAAGTCCATCGTGCGGTCGGCATGCGCGCTCGCCAACGAGTGGATGATGGCGAAGTACGATGTCGTGAACCCCGCCGCGCTGCGGCGTCTGGTTGCGGGTGGCGCCAAGCTCAGCCCGTTCAGCCCGGCGATCCTGGAAGCCAGCTTCAAGGCGACCAACGACGTGTACGCCGAGATGTCGACCAAGTTCCCGGATACCTTCAAGAAGGTGCACGACCACATGGTCGCTTTCCGTGGCGATCAGTATCTCTGGTGGTCGGTTGCGGAATATCAGAACGACTCGTTCATGATCCGCGCGCTGCGCCGGACCTGATCCACGCCGCGACAAGTTAAGCGAAAGCCCCGGAGCATTATGCTCCGGGGCTTTTTTGTTTGTGCGGGCTTGAGTGTTTTCGCCACGCTAGAATTTCGGCGGGGCGAGTTCTTCCGATTGCGGGATATTGATCTGGATCGAGGCCGGATCGGCGGTTTTCGGTTTGTCGAGCCAGTAGGTGACCGACTGCGGCCAGAAGATCACGATGATGACCAGAATGACCTGCAGGAACACCCAGGGGATCGCGCCCCAGTAGATGTCGGATGTCTTGATGGAGGGCGGCGCGATACCTCGCAAATAAAACAGCGCAAATCCGAATGGCGGATGCATGAAGCTCGTCTGGATATTGGCGCAGACCAGCACGCCGAACCAGATCAGATCGATGCCGAGCTTTTCCGCGGCGGGCGCCAGCAGCGGAATGATGATGAAGGCGATCTCGAAGAAATCGAGGAAGAACGCCACCACGAACACGAAGGCGTTGACGAAAATGAGGAAGCCAAGCTGTCCGCCCGGAAGGCCAACCAGCATGTCCTCGATCCAGATCTTGCCACCGACGCCCTGGAACACGAGCGAGAACACGCGGGCGCCAATCAGGATATAGACCACCATCGCGGTGATGCGCATGGTCGAGGCCATGCCTTGATAAAGCAGCGGCCACGTCAGCGTGCCGTAGAACGCGGCGAGTGCCAGTGCACCAACGACGCCCATGGCGCCGGCCTCCGTCGGTGTCGCAAGGCCCATGAAGATCGTGCCAAGCACGAGGAAAATCAGGCCAAGCGAAGGAACAATACCGCGCAGGCACTTCTTCCCCAGCGCCCAGCCATGCAGCGTGCGGGCTTCCTTGGGTAACGCAGGTACGCTTTCCGGCCAGACGAGGCTGACGATGGCGACCCAGATGCAGAACAGCGCGATCTGGATGAGGCTCGGGCCAATCGCGCCGGCGTACATGTCGCCGACCGAACGGCCGAGCTGGTCGGCGAGCACGACCAGTACCAGCGACGGCGGAATGAGTTGCGTGATGGTGCCGGATGCCGCGATCACGCCCATCGTGTGGCGCGTGGAATATCCGTAGCGCAGCATCGGCGTCATCGAGATCACGCCCATGGCGATCACCGATGCTGCAACCGTGCCGGTGATGGCGCCGAGAATGGCGCCGACAAAAATCACCGCATAGGACATGCCGCCGCGTATCGGGCCGAACAACTGCCCGATGGAGTCGAGCAGGTCCTCGGCCAGTCCGCAGCGCTCGAGGATAGCGCCCATGAACGTGAAGAACGGGATCGCCAGCAGCAGATCGTTCGAGATGATGGCATAGAGCTGATAGGTAATATTGCCGAGGAAATCGGGGCGGATCAGCCCGAATTCGATGCCGATAAATCCGAAAAACAGGCCGGTCGCGGCAAGCGAGAATGCCGCCGGGTATCCGATCAGCATGAACAGCACCATGCCGCCGAACATCAGCGCCGGCATGTTGTGGATGATGAAGGTCATTGCAACGGCTTCTCGTATTTGAATTCCACGTCGATGACGTGCTCGAGCGCGGCGATGCGCTTGATGATTTCGGAGATGCCCTGCAGCGTCATCAGGAAGAAACCGACAGGCAGCATGAGCTTGACCGGCCAGCGCACGAGGCCGCCGGCATTCGATGAGGATTCGTTGATGCGCCAGGATTCAAGGAACCACGGCCAGGTGAAATAAACGAGGATCACGCAGATCGGCAGCAGGAACAGAACGCCGCCGACAATGTCGATCCACAGCCGTGTGCGTTCGGACACCATGCCGTAGATGAGATCGACGCGAACATGCTCGTTCATCTTGAGGGTGTAGGGGCCGCCGAGCAGCACCATGCCGGCGAACATGTACCACTGGATTTCGAGCCAGCCGTTGGAGCTTTCGCTAAACAGGTAACGGCTAAAGGCATTGCCGGCACTGATCAGGCAGGCGAACAGCACGAGCCAATTGGCGACGATGCCGAACTTTTCGTTGAGCGCGTCGATGGCGCGGCTCAGCTTAAGTAACACGCCCACCCGTTTCCCCTCCGCGGCCGTTACGGTCCGGCCTGGCTTGCAGCCCTTATTTTCAGGCAGTCACGACCTCGCCCCAAGGTCATAATGCCGCACATCAGGTTAAGCCGCACCCGATGGAGGCCGTCAATGGAAACTTGGCCGGACTGAAAATGGAGATGGGCGGCAGCGGGAAGCGGCCATCCGGTCGCCATGCGACTTTGGTATAGCGGTAATAAAGCACGGGCGATCAGCCGCCCGTCACGCTCATGTGGCGCGCGACTGCCGGGCGCTGGTGACGCCGGTCGATGATGAAGTCATGGCCACGCGGCTTGCGCAAAACAGCGGCATCGATAGCGGCGTTCACCAGATCGTTGCCTTCCGATGCCCGCAGCGGCGTGCGCAGGTCAGCGGCGTCTTCCTGGCCAAGGCACATGAACAGGGTGCCCGTGCAGGTCAGGCGGACCCGGTTACAGCTTTCGCAGAAATTATGAGTCAGCGGCGTGATGAAGCCGAGCCGTCCGCCGGTCTCCGCCACGCGCACGTAACGGGCCGGGCCGCCGGTCTGGTAATCGAGATCGGTGAGCGTAAACCGACCGGCTAGCTTCGCGCGCAGCATGGACAGCGGCAGATACTGGTCCAGCCGCCCTTCGCCGACGTCGCCCAGCGGCATCACCTCGATCACGGTGAGGTCCATGCCCTTGCCGTGCGCCCATGCGAGCAGGTCGGGGAATTCGTCTTCGTTGACGCCCTTGAGCGCCACGGCATTGATCTTGACCTTGATACCTGCGTCGAGCGCGGCGTCGATGCCGGCGAGTACCTTGTTGAGATCGCCCCAGCGCGTCACCGCGCGGAATTTATCCGGGTCGAGCGTATCCAGCGATATGTTGATGCGTCTGACGCCGCAGTCCGCCAGTTCGCGCGCGTATTTCGCAAGCTGCGAGCCGTTGGTGGTAATGGTGAGTTCTTCCAGCGCGCCGGTCGAGAGATGACGCGACAGCGATGATACCAGCGTCATGATGCCCCGGCGCACCAGCGGCTCGCCGCCGGTGAGGCGCAACTTGCGAACGCCGCGTTCAATGAACGCCGAGCAAAGCCGATCAAGTTCCTCGAGGCTCAGCACATCGGCCTTCGGCAGGAAGGTCATGTTTTCCGACATGCAGTAGACGCAGCGGAAATCGCAGCGATCCGTCACCGACACGCGCAGATAGGTGATCGCCCGCGCGAACGGGTCGATCAGCGGCGGCGCCTTGGCGATGGTGACGGGCGTAATGGCGTTCATGTCGGTACTTATATCAGCATTTAGCGGCTGCGGGACTATCGACCGGATGACTTCAGTCCTAGTTATATAGTTGATCCCATAGCAAAATGGGAGGGGCTGCTCGACGTGGAGTGGCCCGGCCTGATAGTGAAAAGGCCGCCCTGGAAGGGCTGACAGGAATTTCAATGGCAGGCGTCAAGGAAATTTGGCCGACCGAACTGCGGCTGCGCAAGGATACCGGCCATCTCGCCGTCACGTTCGACAACGGCGAAAGCTACGAGCTACCGGCGGAGTACCTGCGGGTGCACAGTCCGAGTGCGGAAGTGCAGGGGCATTCACCGGAAGAACGCAAGCTCGTCGGAGGCAAGAAAAACGTCGCTATCCTGGAAGTGCTGCCGGTCGGCAATTATGCGGTGCGTCTGGTGTTCGACGACATGCACTCGACCGGCATATTCAGTTGGCCCTATTTCGCCGGACTTGGCCGGGATTACAAAACCAACTGGCAGAAGTATCTCGACGAACTGGCGGCCAAGGGATTGAAACGCGAGCGGTAAGGCGCTGAGCTTTTACCTTCGGCCGCCGTTTCATCTGATCTAGCGCAGCACAATGTAATGGTGTGCGCTGCGGCCGACGGTTTGAACGGCGTGGTGAAGATCGAGGAGACTGCAATGAGTTTCTTTCGCGGGACAGATCCGGCTGCCGGAAACGCCTACCAATGCGATGCTATCGCTCATGTCGTCGTGCCACGCACGGTCGATCTCGGCGATCATTTTCTGGTTCGCCGCGGTCTGCCGTCGGCGCGCTCGCGGATGGTCGGCCCTTTTATCTTTTTCGACCACTTCGGCCCGGCGGAATTTCACGGCGGTAACGGTCTCGACGTGCGGCCGCATCCGCATATCGGCCTCGCAACTGTGACCTATCTGTTCGATGGCGAGATCATGCATCGCGACAGCCTCGGCACCGTCGCTGCCATTCGTCCGGGCGAAGTCAACTGGATGACGGCGGGGAAGGGCATCGCGCATTCTGAACGTACCGCACCTGAACGCCGCGTCCAGGGTGAGAAGGTCCACGGTCTTCAATGCTGGGTCGCGCTGCCGCAGGCCAAGGAAGAAATGGCGCCGGACTTCGTGCACTACGGCACCGGCGATTTTCCCATCATCAAGGACGCCGGCAAGACCGTGCGTGTGGTGGCCGGCTCGGCCTATGGCGCGCGTTCGCCGCTGACCGCTACCTCCGACACGATGTTTGCCGATGTCACGCTCATGCCGGGTGCGAAGCTGCCGGTCGATGCTGTTTATGACGAACGCGCAATCTATATCGTGTCAGGTGAAATCGACATCATGGGCGACAGGTTCGGCCCCCAGCAGCTTGTCGTGCTGCGCAAGGGCGACGCTATTACCCTGACGTCGCCGGGCGCCGCGCAGATCGTGCTGTTCGGCGGCGAGCCGATGGATGGCCCGCGTCATATCTGGTGGAATTTTGTGTCATCCCGCAAGGAGCGGATCGAGCAGGCCAAGGAACAGTGGCGCACGGCAAAGTTCGATCCGGTTCCGGGCGACCACGAGTTCATTCCGCTGCCGGAAAGCAAGCCGCCGGAAACCCAGACGCCCGGAACGGTGCTGTAATATCGGCCCGCGAAAGGCTGACGAAATCCATCTTGCGGGAATTAGGATGGTGGGCGTTGAAGGGGCATCCACCGCTCGCGAAAAGCCTTTAGCAACGGGCAAACGCCGCTGGACTTAGGGGACGTTGTCCCCCTTATGCGCCCTATCTAACGTTTGCTTAGACCGGATGCAATCGAGTTAACTGAGTAGGGTTTGTCCACAGCTCGAACCCAAGTGACGAGACGCAGGATCGTACGTAATTGGCCACGTACACATATCTCGTAGGCAACTCAAATTGCCGCACTGTTGTGAGGTTCCGAAATTCCTGGGCTCATGCCGCATGGTCGGCAACTCCGCTCCTTGGTGATGAAGAAGGGCATGCATAACCATGCCCAACTACGGCAAAATCGCCGGATAATCTGACAACATGTATTGCGGACGCCACTCCGATTCAGCCTACAATAGCGAATCACCCGAGGCTGATCCGTGGTTACACGTCTTCCGGCTAAACCCACACCTGTCGTGCCGGTCGTCTCGCCCGGTGAGTTGCGCACTGAAAGTGACTTAGAGCCTGTCCGGAGAAAACTTGAATCTCTTGAATCGTTTATGATTCAAGGGAGGCGGTCCGATTCTTTTGGAGATCGCCGATGTGGACGAAGGAAAATCGCGGGCGCTATGACCGAAGCAAACTTCGCTATCCCAGCGACGTG
>CANJBX010000066.1 GCA_947472885.1 Hyphomicrobiaceae bacterium | reverse complement strand
TGACCCACATCCATTCCCGTCTTTTTATGATTCTTGAGCAGATCTTGGCCCAGGGGGCGCCGGTTCCTTTGGATGTCGAAGTTCCCAATAGCACCCTGATTTCAGTAGAAATCTGAGCCCCCGATCGGTTTTTTCAACATCCTGTTAAGTCCAAATCCATCAAGAATGGGTGAGGCGGCTCGCTTAACCGGCGGGCCGCCTTTTTCTTTGCTAGGTTGCCGTGCGGCGTACAGATGCGTCGGCAAGAAATCACCCAGGGAGAGTTTCGTATGTTGAAATTCTATTACAGCGCCGCGCCGAACCCGACCAAGGTTGCGCTTTTCCTCGAAGAGACCAGCACGCCGTATGAGGCGATCCCGGTCGATACCCGCAAGGGCGAGCAGCACAAGCCGGAATATCTGGAGATCAACCCGAACGCCAAGGTTCCCGCCATCGTCGATGGCGAGGCCGTCGTGTTCGACTCAAGCGCGATCCTCATTTATCTCGCGGAGAAGACCGGCAAGTTCCTCCCGGCCAAGACCGACAAGGCGCGCGGCGAGCTCTTGTCGTGGATGATGTTTGTTGCGTCCGGTGTAGGTCCTTATTCCGGCCAGTCCGTGCACTTCCGCAACTACTCGCCGGAGAAGATTCCCTACGCCATCAATCGCTACGCATTCGAGGCGCAGCGCCATTTCGGCATTCTGGAAGCGCGGCTCGCCACCCACAAATACATGCTCGGCGACACCTACACGATTGTCGATATGAACGTCTGGGGCTGGGCGCGTCTGCTGCCGAATGTACTGGGCGCGGATGCCTGGGACAAATACAAGAACCTGAAGCGTCTGGTTGACGAAATCAGCGCGCGTCCGGCGGCGCAGAAGGCGATGACGCTCAAGGATCGCCACGCCTTCAAGACCGAGATGGACCAGGCGGCGCTGCACGCGATGTTCCCGCATTTGAAGGAACAGGTGGCGTAGTCACTGGCCGTCATTCCGGGACGCGCCGAAGGCGCGGGCCCGGAATCCATTTTACGCATGTTGAGTCTGGATTCCGGGCTCGCCGCTGTGCGGCGTCCCGGAATGACAGATCATCCAGCTACACCCTCATCGCCGCAACTGCTTGGCCGACCGCTGCAATCGCCACGTTGCGCGCTTCAGGACTGGCCGAAGTTTCAGTGAGATACGCCGTCACGATGATTGGTGCGTCTTGCGGCGACCATAAAACGCCGACGTCGTTGGTGCTGCCGCGCTCGCCGGAGCCGGTTTTGTCGCCGACACGCCAGCCGGCCGGCAGTTGCGCGCGCAGCCGCGTGTCGCCGGTTTTGTTTGCCAACAACCATCGCGTCAGCTGGTCTTTCGAGTCAGGCTTGAGCGCGCTGCCCAGCACCAGCCTGCGAATGTTGCGCGCCATGGCGGTCGGCGTCGTGGTGTCGCGCGGGTCGTTCGGGATCGCTTCGTTCAACGCTGGTTCATTACGGTCGAGCCGTGTCACGCCGTCGCCGAGCGTGCGTGCAAAAGCGGTGATGGCGGGTGGTCCGCCAAATGAAGCCAGCAAAAGGTTTCCCGCGGCGTTGTCGTTGAGCGTCATTACGGCTTCGCAGAGTTCCGCGATGGTCATGTCCCGGCCGATGCGTTTCTCGGTGACCGGCGAATAAGTGATGATATCGCTTTGCCTGACGGTAATCCGCCGGTCGAGCTTTTCCTTGCCTTCATCCACGCGCCGAAGCACGAGGGCGGCAGCAAGCAATTTGAACGTGCTGCACATCGGGAACCGCTCGAGCGAGCGATGGCCAATCTGTATGCCCGAACCCGTATCCCGCACGACGACGCCGAGGCGGCCTTTGACGTCGCGTTCGATGCGCTGCATTTCGGCAATGAACGCGCGCCGGTCC
This sequence comes from Hyphomicrobiaceae bacterium, assembly GCA_947472885.1. Classification (GTDB taxonomy): domain Bacteria; phylum Pseudomonadota; class Alphaproteobacteria; order Rhizobiales; family Xanthobacteraceae; genus CANJBX01. The sequence goes on along the minus strand of CANJBX010000066.1, from coordinate 18,736 downwards.
ACGCTGGCGGCAAAAGCGGGCGCCATGCCGCTTGAGAATGCAAAAAGGGCCGTGCTTCCAAACATGAAATCGCGTCGGGTCGTCATTTCAGGTCCTGTCGTGCAAAACAGACAAGCGGTCTGCGTGCGAACGAAGTTATTTCTTTGCGCGCGCAATGCCTTCCATCACCAGCCGTTCGGCATCGGGGACGTCGAGCCATTTCGCGATCTTCACCCACTTGCCTTTTTCCAGATCCTTGTAGTGCTGGAAGAAATGGGAAATCTGGTCGCACATGATCTGCGGCAAGTCGCGATAGCTCGACACGCCCATGTAGAACGGATGCAGCGCATCGACCGGCACCGCGAGGATTTTCTCGTCCGATCCGGCTTCATCCTCCATGATCAGTGCGCCGACCGGGCGGCAGCGGATCACCGCGCCGGCGACCACTGGAATCTGGCTGACGACCAGTACGTCGCAAGGATCTCCGTCGTCCGACAACGTATGCGGAATGAAACCGTAGTTGCCGGGATAGAACATCGCCGTATGCAGGAAGCGGTCGACAAACAGGGCGCCCGAGGCTTTGTCCATCTCGTATTTGACTGGCACGCCGCCAAGCGGAATTTCAATGACGGCATGAATGTCCCGTGGCGGGTCGCGTCCGGGCGGGATGGAACTGAGGTCCATGGTGGCTCCCTGTGCAGGATGACGATGCAGGCAGCGTCATGCCGGGCGAACACGGAAGCAATAAGGCACTCGCAAAAAAAAAGCGCGGACGTAGCCGCGCTGGCCATCCAACCCCTTGATTGCCTACTTTAATTGTCGAGCGTCGGCGCGGCGCGCTTGGCTTCTTCGACCAGCGCCGCCGTGATCTGCATCATCGGCTCGCGCGACGGCACCACGAGGCCGACGGTCTGGGTGGCTTCCGGTTCGACGATGGGGATTGCGCGCAGCGTATCGGTCAGTCCAAGCGTCTCCGCGAGCTTGGCTGGCATCACGCTTGCCCAGCGTCCGGTGCGGACATGGGAGAACAGCAGGATCATCGAGTCCGATTCCAGCGTCGGGCGCGACTCGCCGCCGGCGGCGCGCAGCAGACGGTCAATGATGCGGCGGTTCTGCATGTCTGGCGTCAGCAGGCACAGCGGCACCTGCGCCACCTCGGCCCACGTCACCTGCTCGCGATTGCCCAGCGGTGCTTCCGCGGATGTCAGCAGCCGGTAGCGTTCATGATACAGCGGGATAGCGTTGACGCGGCCGAGCGGTTCGTTGTCGAGGTAGGTGATGCCGGCGTCGATCTCGAGATTTTCCAACAGACCGAGAATCTCGATCGACGTGCGCGAAAGTATCGTGAACTGCACATTGGGATGGCGCACGCGGTAAGGCGTCGTCAGCAGGGCGACCATCGCCAGCGCCGTCGGAATCGCCGCGATGCGCAGCCGGCCGGAAAGCCCGCGCCGGAGCGAGTTGATTTCCTCGTGCATGGCGCGGGTGTCGCCGACAATGCGGCGCGCCCATTCCAGCATCCGCTCGCCTTCGGGCGTGAAGCTCTGGAAGCGCGACCCCCGGTTCACGAGCAGCACGCCGGTCTGTTTCTCAAGCTGCTTGAGGCCGGCGGAAAGGGTGGGTTGGGTCACGCCACAGGCCTCGGCGGCGCGGCCAAAGTGCCTTTCGCGCGCCAGGGCAAGGATGAAATCAAGTTTGTCGTTCATGACTTCCAATCATATCAATGGCTTATGAAAATCCAATGGTTACGCTGATTTCTGTCAGTAATGCTGGTCATATTGATAGATGAATTCTATCGTTCCATGGAAACAAGGGCATTGTCTATAGCCTGGAACGGCTCCAATCCTTTGAATGGGAGCAAACAATGAACATCCAAATGCCGCCGCCGGGTGGAAATGGTGCTGCGCCGGAAGGCCGCAAACGCCCGCGCCGCACGCCGAAAGGCCGTCAGATCGATCTGCGCGCGCTGGAAGAAGTCCAGGCGCTGCTGACCAATCGCGAACGCAGGCGCGATCTGCTGATCGAATATCTGCACCTTATTCAGGATCACTACGGACACATCTCCGCAGCACACATGGCGGCGCTCGCGCACGCGATGAAGCTCTCGCAGACCGAAGTCTACGAGGTCGCGACATTCTATGCGCATTTCGATGTGGTGAAGGATGGTCCCGCGCCGCCGCCGGTAACGGTGCGCGTGTGCGAAAATCTTTCCTGCGCCATGGCGGGCGCTGAAAAGCTGCTGGCCGAATTGCCGGGCAAGCTCGGTCCCGGCGTGCGTATCGTGCGTGCGCCGTGCATGGGCGCTTGCGATCATGCGCCAGTCGTGGCCGTCGGTCATGTCCAGACGTCGCATGCTACCGTCGATACGGTCGCCGCCGCTGCCGCGCAGCATCCGCATGCGCATGCGTTCAAGACCCGGAACGATCTGGAGACGTACCGCGCCAACGGCGGCTACAGGCTGCTGGCTTCCTGCCTGGAAGAAAAGCGTACCCGCGACGACCTGATAAAGGTGGTGAGCGACGCCGGCCTGCGCGGCCTTGGCGGTGCGGGCTTCCCGACCGGCCGCAAATGGGGCCTCGTGCGCGCCGAAAAAGGCCCGCGTCTGATGGCCGTCAACGGCGACGAAGGCGAAGTCGGCACGTTCAAGGACCGTTATTACCTCGGCCTCGATCCGCACCGTTTCATCGAAGGCATGCTCATTGCGGCGTTCGTTGTCGAAGCCAGGGAAGTCTATTTCTACCTGCGCGACGAATATCCCGAACTGCGGCTGATGCTGCTCGACGAACTCGCCAAGGTCGAAGCGGCGGGCCTGATGCCGCATACGCGCGTGCACCTGCGCCGTGGCGCCGGCGCCTACATTTGCGGCGAAGAATCCGCGATGCTGGAATCGATTGAAGGCAAGCGCGGCCTGCCGCGCCATCGCCCGCCCTATGTGGCGCAGGTCGGCTTGTTTGGCCGTCCGACGCTGGTGCAGAATGTCGAGACGCTCTACTGGATTCGCGACATCATCGAGCGCGGCGCGGAGTGGGTCACGTCGCAGGGCCGCCGCGAGCGCAAGGGTTTCCGCAGCTTCTCGGTTTCCGGCCGGGTCAGGAAGCCGGGCGTCGTGGTTGCGCCGGCTGGCGTCACTGCGCGCGAGCTGATCGAGGAATTCTGCGGCGGTATGACCGACGGCGAGACGTTCAAGGCGTATCTGCCGGGCGGCGCTTCGGGCGGCATTCTGCCGGCATCGCTGGCGGATGAGCCGCTCGATTTCGGTACGCTCGATAAATATGGCTGCTTCGTCGGTTCCCACGCGGTTGTCATCCTGTCCGAGAAGGACGACATGAAAGCTGTGGCGCTCAACCTCATGAAGTTCTTTGAGGATGAAAGCTGCGGCCAGTGTACGCCGTGCCGCGTCGGCACCGAGAAGGCTGCCAAGCTGATGGAGCAGGGACCCTGGAATGAAGGCCTGCTGAATGAACTGTCGCAGCTGATGCGCGATGCCTCGATCTGCGGGCTGGGACAGGCGGCGCCGAACCCGTTGCAAAGCGTTTACAAGTTCTTCCCCGACGAGCTGAAAAAACCGCTCGGAAAGTGGTGACGCGATGAGCACGAACGCAAACGACAAGCCGGCTGAGGCCGTGAAGCCCAATACGTTCTTCATGGACGACAAGGAAATCGACATTCGCGAAGGCGAGTCGATCTTCCGCGCCGGCCGCCGCCACGGCATCAAGGTGCCGCATCTTTGCTATACGCCGAAGCCCGGCTATCGCGCCGACGGCAACTGCCGCGTCTGCATGGTCGAGGTCGAAGGCGAGCGCGTGCTGGCGGCAAGCTGCATCCGCATGCCGGCTCCCGGCATGAAGGTGAAGACCCAGACCGACCGCGCCAAGACCGCGCGCAAGATGGTCGCCGAATTGCTGCTGACCGATCAGCCTGGCCTCGAACTCGCACACGACCCGGATTCCGAACTCTGGAAAATCGCCAAGCGCCAGAACATCGAGCAGGGCCGCTTCCCGCGCGACGAGCGCCCGGAGCCGGATCGCAGCCACGTCGCGATGGCCGTCAATCTCGATGCCTGTATCAACTGCAACCTGTGTGTCCGCGCCTGCCGCGAAGTGCAGGTCAATGACGTCATTGGCATGGCGGGCCGCGGCAGCAATTCCAGGATCGTGTTCGATTTCGACGACCCAATGGGCGCCTCGACCTGTGTCGCCTGCGGCGAGTGCGTGCAGGCGTGCCCGACCGGCGCGCTGATGCCGGCGACGATGGTGGACGATAACAACGTCTATCTCGGCAAGCCCGACCGCAAGGTCGATAGCGTCTGCCCGTATTGCGGCGTCGGCTGCCAACTCACCTATCAGATCAAGAACGAAAAGATTGTTGCCGTCGAGGGCAAGGACGGCCCGGCCAATGCCAACCGGCTGTGCGTGAAGGGCCGCTTCGGTTTCGACTATGTCGATAATCCCCAGCGCCTGCTCAAGCCGATGATCCGCAAGGACGGCGTGCCGAAGGTGCCGCACGAATTCATCGACCCGTCGAACCCGTGGACGCATTTCCGCGAAGCCACCTGGGAAGAGGCGCTCGACCGTGCTGCCGGTGGTCTCAAGAAAATCCGCGACCGCGATGGCTCCGACGCACTGGCCGGTTTCGGCTCGGCCAAGGGATCCAACGAAGAGGCCTATCTGTTCCAGAAGCTCGTGCGTACCGGCTTTGGCACCAACAACGTCGACCACTGCACGCGGCTTTGCCACGCCTCGTCGGTGTCGGCATTGCTCGAAGGCGTCGGCTCGGCCGCCGTCACGGCGACCTTCAATGAAGTGAAGAACTCCGATCTCATCATCGTCATCGGCGCCAACCCGACGGAAAACCATCCTGTCGCTGCGACCTACTTCAAGCAGGCCGCCAAGCGCGGCGCCAAGCTCGTCATCATGGACCCGCGCGGCACCGCCATGAAGCGCCACGCCTGGAAGATGATGCAGTTCAAGAACGGCACCGACGTGGCGATGCTCAACGCCATGCTGAACGTGATCGTCACCGAAAAGCTCTACGACCAGCAATACATCCAGACCTATGTCGAGGGCTTCGAGGCGTGGAAGGAAAATATCAAGGACTTCACGCCGGAGGAAATGGCGCCGATCTGCGGCGTCGATGCCGACACGCTGCGTGAAGTCGCGCGCGCCTACGCCCGCGCCGAAAGCGCGATCATTTTCTGGGGCATGGGTGTGTCGCAACACACCCACGGCACCGACAACGCGCGCTGCCTGATCGCGCTCGCGCTGATCACCGGGCAGGTCGGCCGTCCCGGCACGGGGCTGCATCCGCTGCGCGGCCAGAATAACGTGCAGGGCGCTTCCGATGCCGGCCTTATTCCGATGTTCTTCCCCGATTACAAGTCGGTGGAAGATCCCACGATCCGCGCCATGTATGAAAACGCCTGGGGCGTGAAGCTGCCGCCGAAGCGCGGCAAGACCGTCGTCGAGATCATGGACGCGGTCCACACCGACGAGATCAAGGGCATGTATATCGAGGGCGAGAACCCTGCGATGTCAGACCCGGATTTGAACCACGCCCGCGAGGCGCTGGCGCACCTTGAACATCTCGTGGTGCAGGATCTGTTCCTCACCGAGACAGCGGTTTATGCCGACGTCGTGCTGCCGGCTTCCGGCTGGCCGGAAAAGGACGGCACCGTTACCAACACCAACCGTCAGGTGCAGATGGGCCGCGCGGCGATCCCGCTGCCGGGCGACACGCGCCAGGATCTCTGGATCATCACGGAAATCGCTAACCGTCTCGGCTGCGGCTGGAATTACAAGCACGTCGGCGAAGTGTTCGACGAAATGGCCGCGCTGATGCCGGCGCTCGCCAACATCACCTGGGACCGGGTCGATCGCGAATACGCCGTCACCTATCCGACTGACGGGCCGGACATTCCGGGCCGCGATGTCGTGTTCGATCAGGGCTTCCCGCGTCCGGGTGGCTTCGCCAAGCTGGTCGCCACTAAGCTCCAGCCGCCGGACGAAGTGCCGGATGAGGAATATCCCTTCATTCTCTCGACGGGCCGCCAGCTTGAGCATTGGCACACCGGCTCGATGACCCGCCGCGCCAAGGTGCTCGATTCGCTGGAGCCGACCGCGATTGCGCAGCTTTCACGCGGTACCATTGCCAGACTCGGCATCAGCGCCGGCGATCCGGTGCGTGTCTCGACGCGCCGCGGCACGGTGGAGCTGTTCTCGCGGCAGGACGATGCGGTGCCGGATGGTGTCGTGTTCATTCCGTTCGCCTACGTCGAAGCGGCGGCGAACCTTCTGACCAATCCCAAGCTCGATCCTTTCGGCAAGATCCCGGAGTTCAAGTTCTGCGCCGCCAAGGTCGAGGCGATTACCTCTGCGCGCGAGGCGGCGGAATAATTGTTTCACTGGTCAATAAACCGGGGTCATTTTCGAATGACGCCGGTTTAATATCCTCCCATGGAACTGACCGACACCGCCGAGCCTGAGCTGCGCGAAGAAATTGCGCAGCTTGAAGATCGCATCGAACAGCTTGCCGCAAAGCTGGAGAATTGCCGCACGGTCGCGCTTGCTGCGAAGTTCGTGATCGGTACGGGCGTCGCGATTTTCGCGGCAAGTCTGGTCGGCCTCATTCGTCTGGATATCATGGCCGTGCTGGCTTCGATCACCGCAGTCATCGGGGGCTTTGTGCTACTTGGCTCAAATAGCACCACGGCGAACGAACTGACCGACGAAATGGCGCGCACGGAAGCCGAGCGCGCGGCGCTGATAGGCTCCATCGGACTGCGGGTGGTCGGCGGCAGAGATACGCTGCAGTGAAGGCAGCGACGGTGCAATACGAACCGGCAAAGTGATGGGATGCTGCTTTGGCTTGACGGCGCAGTCATGCGAACCTATCGAATGTGGACGGCTATTCTTAAGCGCGGAGTGTGTGACGATGGATGACCGCCCGGCCCATTCCGGCAGTTCTGCGATTTAACTCGTGCCGGCGTCCGGCACGCTCCGCAATGACTGGTCGCGCGAGGAAGTCCGCGCGCTGTTCGACCTGCCGTTCGCCGATCTGATGTTTCATGCGCAGCGCATTCATCGCGAAAATTTTGATCCCCGCGAGGTGCAGATTTCGACGCTGCTGTCGATCAAGACCGGAGGTTGCCCGGAAGATTGCGCCTATTGTCCGCAGAGCGCGAAGTTCGATGCCGGTGTGAAGGCCGAGAAGCTGATGGCGCTCGATGCCGTGCTTGAGGAGGCGCGCGCGGCGAAGGCTGGCGGCGCCAGCCGATTCTGCATGGGCGCGGCATGGCGTGAGCCCAAGGCGCGCGACATGGAAAAAGTCTGCGCCATGATCGAAGGCGTCAAGGCGATGGGGCTTGAGACCTGCGTGACGCTCGGCATGCTCACCGAACCACAGACCGCGCAATTGAAGTCGGCGGGTCTCGACTACTACAACCACAACCTCGATACGTCGCCGGAATTCTATGGCGAGATCATCACGACGCGCACCTATCAGGAACGCCTCGATACGCTGGAAAACGTCCGTAACGCCGGCATCAATGTCTGCTGCGGCGGCATTGTCGGCATGGGCGAGGGGCGCGAGGACCGGGTCGGCATGATCGTGGCTTTTGCAACGCTGCCGGCGCATCCGGAATCGGTGCCGATCAATCTGCTGGTGCGCGTTGCCGGTACGCCGCTTGAACATCAGGCGGCGCTCGACCCGTTCGAGTTCATCCGCACCATTGCGGTGGCGCGCATCACCATGCCGGCGTCGGTCGTGCGGCTTTCGGCGGGACGTGAGGACATGAGCGAGGAGACGCAGGCATTGTGTTTTCTTGCCGGGGCGAATTCGATTTTCTGCGGGCCGAAGCTGTTGACGACGCCGAACCCCGGCCGTGACCGGGACATGGCGCTGCTGGAAAAGCTCGGCATGACGCCGATGGCGTGATTGCGCTCAGGCGAACTGCCGCACCAGCGCCAGTCCGGCCGCGAGCCCCGCAATCGACAATACGACAGAGCCTGCGACGTACAGCGTCGCCAGTCCGAACTCGCCGCGCTCATAGAGCAGTATGGAATCGAGCGAATAGGTCGAGAAGGTCGTGTAGCCGCCGAGGATGCCGGTGGTCAGGAACAGCCGCCAGCTTTGCGCCGTCTCGCCGCTCTTGAAGGCGAAGTAACCGGCCAGCAGCCCCATGATGAGCGAGCCGCCGACGTTCTCGAACATCGTCGCATAGGGGAAGCCGGTGCCGAGCAGGCGCGGGGTGATGAGATTCACGCCATGGCGCAGGCTTGCGCCGATGCCGCCGCCGATAAAAACGATCAGAAAACCCATGCGCTTCTCCTGCAGGTTCGCGCGGCAGGCTAGAAGCCGGGGTTTCAGGGGTCAATGCGAACGGAGGTTTGGGGGCGTTGTGCAAAACGGCGGCACGCGCCCGAATCTTGGGCAGGGCGGGCGAGGCGGCTTCGCCTGCTTTGGTCGGCTGGCCACCTCGGCCGTCTGGCGCGCGGGGAATCAGGGTCGCGTCCTTGCGCGGAGGAGGGGTCTCGCACCGGCTCGCCGTCTGGCTCCAATCTTGCTCCGTTCGCGTATAGGCTGAGGCGCAGGCAGGCGGAGGACGGCGTGGCGAAAACGATCATTCAGGCCGAACCGGAAGCATTGCCGGTCGACCTCTCGCGCACGGCGCTCATCATCATCGACATGCAGCGCGACTTTCTGGAGCCGGGCGGCTTCGGCGAAACGCTCGGCAACGATGTGTCGCTTCTCCATCGCGCGGTCGGCCCCACCAAGAAGGTGCTTGCTGCGGCACGTGAAGCCGGCATGCTGGTGATCCACACCCGCGAAGGCCATCGCCCCGATCTCACCGATGCGCCGATTGCCAAGGTCGAACGCGGCAAGCCGTCGCTGCGCATCGGCGCGCCGGGACCGATGGGCCGCATCCTGATTCGCGGCGAGGCGGGGCATGACATCATTCCCGATCTTTATCCGATCCCCGGCGAGCCGGTGATCGACAAGCCGGGCAAGGGCGCATTCTACGCAACCGATCTCGATGCGCTGCTGCGCAATTTCGGCATCCAGTATCTGCTCGTCTGCGGCGTCACCACGGAAGTTTGCGTCAACACATCGGTGCGTGAAGCCAACGACCGCGGCTATCGCTGCATTGTGCTTGCGGACTGCTGCGCGTCGTACTTCCCGGAATTTCACGAGGTGGGTCTTGCGATGATCAAGGCGCAGGGCGCCATCTTCGGATGGGTATCGTCGTCGCGGGCGGTACTCGATGTGTTGGCCCGCCAGCCTGCGGTGCGCAGCGCCTAACGGATCCCGTTGCCGCTAACAGCCTGATTTTCCCGGCATTTCAATTTCCGGTGCAAAAGGCCCGAGCGCCCGCGCGCGCAGGGTAGTCGCGGCCCGGATTTTGCTTCGTTTCCAGGTATCCGGCTGGGGGAAATCGCCGGTCTTTAATCCTGGGGAGCAAGCTATGGCGACTTCGGCGACTGCAACATCAAAGCCGGTGCTCTGGACGCCCGGCGACTGGAATGCCTTTTTCGGTTTCGGCACCAATATCCTCGTCAACATGCTGGTGCTGACCGGGCTGCTGCGCTTCGTCATCAAGATGCCGGACAACATCGTATTTGGCCGCATCCTCCCGGCGCTCGGCCTGATGATGTGCCTTTCCACCGTGTATTACGCCTGGCTCGCCTATGACCTCGCCAGGAAAACCGGCCGCAACGATGTCTGCGCGCTGCCCTCGGGGGTCAGTGTGCCGCACATGTTCATCGTCACTTTCGTGATCATGCTGCCGATCTCGTTGACGACCGGCGACCCTATCAAGGGCTGGGAAGCCGGCCTTGTCTGGGTCTTCTTCCAGAGCTTCATCCTGATGATCGGCGGCTTCATCGCGCCGATCATGCGCAAGATCACGCCGCGCGCCGCACTGCTCGGCACGCTGGCCGGCGTGTCGATTACGTTCATCTCCATGCGTCCCGCGCTTGAGATGTTCATGACGCCGGTGATCGGCCTGACCTGCTTCGCGATCATCATGGTGAGCTGGTTCGGCGGCGTGAAGTATCCGAAGGCCATTCCCGCCGGTCTTGTCGCCATCGCGGTCGGCATGGTGATCGCGTGGGGCTCCAACCTGTTCGGCCTCAACTATGGCGGCCTTTCGGTTGCAGGCGTGAAATCTGCGTTTGCCAATTTCGGGTTCTCGATTCCGCTGCCGGCGTTCGATCATGTATTTTCCGGCTTCCAGTATCTCGGCGTCATTCTGATCACCGCGATCCCCTGCGGCATCTACGATCTCGTCGAGGCGATGGATAACGTCGAGAGTGCGGAAGCCGCCGGCGACCATTTCCCGACCACCCGCGTGCTGACGGCCGACGGCGTTGTCAGCCTGATCGGCTGCCTGATGGGCAATCCCTTCATCAATGCGGTCTACATCGGCCATCCGGGCTGGAAGGCGATGGGTGGTCGCATCGGCTATTCTGCTGCGACCGGACTGATGGTGATCGTGCTGTCGTGGTTCGGCGTCATTTCGCTGATGCTCGCCATCATTCCGGTGGTCGCTATCTCACCGATCCTGCTTTACATCGGCATGCTGATCTGTGCGCAAGCATTCCAGGCGACGCCGAAGGAGCACGCACCGGCCGTCGCCCTGGCGATCACGCCGCATCTCGCGGCCTGGGCTACGGTCCTGATTAGCGGCGCGCTTGGCGCCGCGGGGATGAATTTTGGCGCCACGCACGCGCCGGAGTTCGTCGCCAAGATGGCGCAGAATGGCGTCCTCTTCCACGGCCTGGAGGTGATGGGCGGCGGCTCGATCCTCACCGGCCTGGTACTCGGCGCGACAGCGGTGTTCATCATCGACCGCAAGTTCATCAACGCATCTGCCTTCGCCTTGTCGGGGGCGGTGTTGACGTTCTTCGGATTCATGCACGGCGAGCAGATCGGTATCGCGGTCACACCGGCGGTTGCGGTGGCCTATGCCATCGTCGCCGCGTTTCTGTTCGGCCTGAGCAAATATCCGGCCATGATGATGGTCCCGGCCGCGCCCGCACCGGCAGCAGCGCCCGCGGAGTAGGACTGCAAAACTTACTTTGGTTTTCTCCCAACCTTGGGCCCCGGCTTCGGCTGGGGCCTTTTCTTTGCGCTAAAGCATCCCCAGCATTCGCGGCAGCCACAGCGACAGTTCGGGGATGTAAGTCACGAGTACGAGGAACACCAGCAGCGTCGCCAGCCACGGCAGCACGGCAATCGAGAGTTCTGTCATCCCCATTTTGGCTATCCCGGACGCAACGAACAGATTTAGTCCTACAGGGGGATGGCACATGCCGATTTCCATGTTGACCACGATGATGATGCCGAAGTGCACCGGATCAATGCCGAGCTTGACCGCGATCGGATAGAGGATCGGCGCCATGATCAGCACGATCGACGACGGCTCCATCACGTTGCCCGCCAGCAGCAGCAGCAGGTTCACCAGCAGCAGAAAAGTGATCCAGTTGATGCCGCTGCCGGTGATCCAGGCCGCCATCGTTTGCGGGATCTGCTCGCTGGTCATCAGGAACGAGAACAACACGGCGTTAGTGACGATATAGAGGATCATCGCGCTCATGTTGGCCGAGGCGAGCAACACCTTCGGCACGTCGCGTAGCTTCATGTCCTTGTAGATGAAGATTTCGATGATGAAGGCATAAACCGCGCTCATGGCCGCCGCTTCAGTCGGCGTGAACCAGCCCGCGTAGATGCCGCCCAGCACCAGCACGATCAGTGAAATGCCCCATGCCGAATCGAGGAAGGCCCGCCAGCGTTCGTTCCACGTCGCCTTGGGAATTCGCGGGTAATCGTTCTTCCATGCGCGATACCAGGTTGTGAACGACAGCATGAAGGCGAGAATCATTCCCGGCACCATGCCGGCCATGAACAGTTGCCCGACCGATGCAGAACTTACTTTCTGGCCGTCCGGTCCGAAATAGATCGCGCCGCTGGTCGATACGGCGTAGATCACCATGATGATCGAGGGCGGAATGAGGTTGCCAAGCGCGCCGCCCGTCACGATGATTCCGGCAGAGAACCGCCGCGGATATCCAACCGACAGCATCGCCGGCAGCATGATCGATCCGATGGCAACGACGGTTGCCGGCGACGAGCCCGACACTGCGGAAAACAGCGCCGCCGCCATTGTGGCCGCAATTCCGAGCCCGCCGGCCCAGTGACCGATCATGGTTCTCGCGAACTCGATCATTCGCCGGGCGACGCCGCCATGGGTGAGGAAATTACCGGCAAGGATGAAGAACGGGATCGCCATGATCTCGAACCGCTCAATGCCGGTAAACAGCTTCAGCGCAACCGCCTCAATCGGCACTTGCGTGAACGTGAACATGAAGGTGAGTACGGTCAGACCGAGCGCAATCGAGATTGGCATCCCGGTCAGCATCAGCGCGATCAGCATGCCAAAGATGATGGCGGCGCTCATCGTGTCGGCCCCGTGACCGCTACATCAAGACCTTCGACGTGCGTTTCGTCGGTATGCGGCAGCTCGCCTGTACGCCTGAACTTCCACGCCACCTGTAGAAACCGGAAGCACATCAGGAATGAGCCGAGCGGGATGCACAAATAGACGATCCAGATCGGCAGTTCGAGGTCAGGCGAAACCTGATCGGTTTGCATCAGCGCAACAACGAACTTTGCACCCATCGTTCCGATCACGCCGGTGAACAGTGCGCCGCAGAGCAATCCGAACAGGATAATTGGCCTGCGTCTTGCGGGGCTGAGCTGGTTGATCAGCACATCCACGCCAATATGAATGCCGGTGCGCACGCCATAGGCGGCGCCAAATTTGGCCATCCACACAAACATGTAGATGCAGATTTCCTGCGCCCAGGAGAGGTGAATCTGGATCAGGTAAGGATAGAGGAGCGGAATGCCCGTGCCGTAGCGATGCATGACGGCGACGAAGATCAAAAACGTCGCGCCTGCGATCAGCGAGGCAATCAGGATTTCCTCGAGCCTGTCGAGGATCTTGAGCATGTTTCCCCCGGACGTTCTTTTTTGTTGGTGCCATCGTCGCCCGCCCCGCTAAAGCGGGCAAGAGAAATTGGTGAATTTGCGAGAACTCTGGCGGCTTGCTCTGTCATCCTCTCCCACCATAAGGGCGTTTACGCCCGTCTTCGACGGGCTATGGGGAGAGGGTATTCGAGCCAGCGGTAGGGCCTATGAGAGATAATTTAGTGCGCCACGGAGCCCGTGCGTGCCATCAGCGCGCCAGGGTGCGAAATAACCTGCGCCGCGAGCTTGTGGGCATTCAGCGTGGCGACGGCGGGTGTCTCGCCGGTCAGGCGGCTGGCGAGGTAGCTGGCGTTGAACGCATCGCCCGCGCCGGTGGTATCGACCGGCTCGATGACTTCCGGCACCGGCACATGCTCCGCGCTGTTCGGCGTGGCCACCAGCGCACTACCGGGGCCGTTCTTGATGACGATCTCGCCGACGCCGAATGCCCGCAGGCGTTCGACCGTCGCTTCGGGGGAGGGATCGCCCCACAGCACGGCCTCGTCGTCATAGGCTGGGAGTGCGATGTCGGTGCGCTTGAGCGCCTCCATGAACACGGTGCGTGCACGGGCAAGATCGCCGCGCCAGCCACGCGGGCGGAAATTGCAATCGAACGCGACGCGTACGCCATTCTGCCGTGCCATCTCGAGCGCCGCGAAAAATCGCCCGAGCCCGACGTTGGAGTAAAGCGACAGGGTGATGCCGGAAAAGAAAATCAGCCTGGATTCCATCATGGCTTCGGCGATGCGCGACCAGTCCGGCAGTTCGAACAATTCGCGTGCGGGCGAAGCCTCGCGCCAGAACAGCGCGCGCCTTTCGCCCCCGGTATTGTCGATCACGGTAACGCCGGGCAGCCGTCCATGCGCGCGCAGGATGAGATCCGGCGAAATACCTTCCACGCCGGTGAGTGCGATCAGGCCTTCGGAGTAGGGGTCTTCGCCAAGCGCGGTCGCATAGGCCGTGCCGATGCCGGCGCGGGCGAGATAGATCGCGGTGTTGAATGTGTCGCCGTCGCAGGACAGGTTGAAGCGCCCATCCTTGGCGCGGGTGAACTCGATCAGAACCTCGCCGATGCAAATGACCTGTGTGGCTGCCATGATACTTTGGAGTTGGTACTTCGGGATTGCAGCGCGGATATGCGCGGGCTTCCCTTGCCCTGTTTGCCATGGTCACGCCGCCGCCGCCAGCGTATGCCTGCACGTTCCTGTGTGAGGATGTGATTGTGTCCAGGATTGGCGTGTTTTTGGGATTGTGGCGATGAGCCGCTTGGCCGTCTGGGCAAGCCGCCTGCCGCCCGGCGTCGTCGGCGTCCTGTGCGGCGCGGGCGCGGCACTGTGCTGGGCGGCGGGACTGGTGTCCGCGCGCCACGGCATCGCCATCGGCCTGTCACCGCTCGACATCACGATGCACCGGCTCGTCTGGGTGGGCTTTGCGTTCCTGCCCTTCATGCAAACGGGGACGGTGAACTTCAAAGGCGTCGGCTGGGGCCGTGCCATTCTACTCACGCTATGCGGCGGGCCGCCGCTCGCCTTGCTGAGTTACGCCGGTTTCATGCTGGTGCCGCTCGGCCATGGCGGGGTGATCCAGCCTTCGTCGGCGGCGCTGGCCGGATTGCTGCTCTCGACGCTGGTCGTGAAAGAGAAGCTGCCAGGGACCCGGCTTGCGGGCGCCATCGCGATTGTCTGCGGCCTGTGCGTGATCGGTTATGAGGCGTTCGCGACCATCGGCGTGCACGGCATTCTCGGCGACGTCATGTTCATGTCGGCGGGGTTCTCGTTCGCCGCCTATGGCCTGATGCTGAAGTTATGGCGCATCACGCCGATCCAGTCGGTCGCGATTACCAGCGTGCTGTCGCTGGTGCTGATCCCGGTGCAATATTTCCTGTTTGGGTTCGACAAGCAGCTCGAAATCGGCTGGTACGATTTTGCGATCCTCATGTTGGCGCAAGGAGTGATGTCCGGCGCGGCGGCGACGTTCCTGTTCACGCGCGCTGTCGTTCTGCTGGGCGCCGCGCGCTCCGCCGTGTTTCCCGCGCTGGTGCCGCCATTTACGCTGCTGACCGGCTTCCTCGCGCTCGGCATTGTGCCGACCACGTTCCAGCTCGCCGGCATGGTGATCGTGCTGTTCGGGTTTCGTCTTACCCAAAAGGCCTAGGGCGTGATCCCGAAAAGTGGATGCCGGTTTTCGGATCAGATCACGCCCAACTAAAAAATTACTCTGGACCCGCGTACTTGCCCGCCGTTTGCGGAAACATCGATTTGACGATCTTCAGCCGCGAAATATCCGTCGTCGCATCCATGTGCAGGAAGATCGCGGCGTCGCGAAACAGTTTTTCCACACCGAAGTCGAGCATCATGCCATTGCCGCCATGCAACTCCACCGCATGCTGCGCCACCTTCATGATTTCTTCCGATGCGAACAGCTTGACCATGTTGCAGAGGACTTCGGCATCGGCTGAATTCTCATCGACCGAACGCGCCGCGCTCTCGAGGAGCGCGCGCACGGCTGCGACCCGGGTCGCCATGTCGGCGATGCGCAGCGCCACCGCCTGATGCTTCAGGAGAATGCGCCCGCCCTGCACGTAGTTCTGGACGTATTCCGACGCCACTTCGAACGCGCGCACGCCGACGCCAAGATTCTTCGACGCCTGGATGATCTTGCCCGGCCGGAAATAAATGCCCGCCTGTCCGAGCGCATCGCCTTCGGCGAGCAGATGATCGTCCGGCACCCGCATGTCCTCGAACACCAGTTCGCCGTTGTTCATGTAGCGGCAACCGAGCGTCTCGTTGCAGCGCGCGACCGTCAGGCCCGGCGTATCGCGTGGAACGAGGAACGACGACGTGCCTTGCAGCATGCCAACCTTGGGATTGGTGTTGGCGTAGACGACATAGAGCGAGGCGTCATAGCCGTTGGAGATGAACTGCTTGCGCCCGTTGATAACCCAGCCCTTGTCGTCCTTCACCGCACGGGTCTGCATCGCGGCTTCCGGGACATTGTAGGGAAGCCAGCGGTCGGATGCGCCGCGCGGTTCGGTGAGGCAATGCGCCAGCAGAAACTGTGGCTCGGCGACAAGACGCTTGAACCATTTTTCCTGGAGATGCTTCGGCGCGACGTTGCGCAGCAGTACCGAGACTTTCCAGTTCTGCACCAGCTTGTCGGCGAGCCCTGAATCGCCGCGGGCGATTTCCTCCGAGATCAGCGCGAAGGTCTGCACCTCCGTTTTCGGATCAAGCTCAAGGCCGCCGAATGCTTCGGGTACTCCCAAAGTGCGAATGCCGATGCGTTCCGCACCTTCGAGAATTTCCGGCGGCAGGCGAACCTCCGGTGTCATCAACCATTCGTTTTTCCAGTTCTTGCGCACGAACGGGATGATGACGTCGTCAACGAATGCGCGGCACGAGTCGCGCATCATGCGTTGTTCTTCGGAGAGGTGAGCGGACATGCTACGCTGGCTTCTTCGTCTTCAGGAACTCATCCATCCGGCCGAGCGCCTTCAAAATATTCTCCGTCGAGTTGGCATAGCTCAACCGCACATAGCCTTCGCCGAGGATACCGAAGTCCGGCCCGCCGATGATGGCGACGCCAGCTTCATCCAGCAGCGCATTGGCGAGCGGCTTCGCCTTCCAGCCGGTCTTTGAAACATTCGGAAATGCATAGAACGCGCCCTTCGGCACGATGCAGGACACGCCCGGCAGCTTGTTCAATCCGTCGGTGACGATCTTCCGGCGCTTGTCGAATTCCGCGATCATCATGTTGGCGGCATCCTGCGGGCCGGTGAGCGCGGCAAGGCCGGCGTATTGCGCCGAGGCATTCACGCACGAGTGCAGGTTGACCGCGAGTTTGCGCGCCATGTCGTAGAGCTTGCCCGGCCAGATGGCGTAGCCGAGCCGCCAGCCGGTCATCGCATAGGTCTTGGACCAGCCGTTGAGGATGATCAGGCGGTCGCGGATCGACGGATAGGACAGGAGGCAGACATGCTGCTCGCCGTCATAGACCATGTGGTCGTAGATCTCGTCGGACATGATCGCGACGTTCGGCCATTTCTCCAGGCCCGCGACCAGCTTGTCGACTTCGGCCTTCGGCGTCACGCCGCCGGTCGGGTTCGCCGGCGAGTTGACGATGATGAGCCGCGTCTGCGGCGTAATGAGCCTGAGCGTTTCTTCCGCCGAGAACGCGAAACCATTTTCCTCGCGGATCGGGATCGGCACGGGCCGCGCGCCGGTGAACTCGATCATCGAGCGATAGATCGGAAAGCCCGGATCGGGATACATGATATCGACGCCCGGCGCGCCGAACATCAGGATCGACATGAACATCGTGGGCTTGCCGCCGGGCATGATCATCACTTCTTCCGGCGATACGGTGACGTTGTAGCGCTTGTGCAGATCGGCAGCGACGGCTTCGCGCAGCGGCAGGATGCCGTTCGCGGCGGTGTAGCCGTGATGGCCGTCGCGCAGCGCCTTGATCGCGGCCTCGACGATATGCTCTGGCGTGCGGAAATCGGGCTGCCCGATGCCGAGGTTGATGATGTCCTTGCCCTGCGCCATCAGTGCGGTGGCGCGGGCCAGCACGGCAAAAGCATTCTCCTCGCCGATACGATCAAAGCCGGTAATTGTCTGCAGCACGGTTATCTTCCTCCCGAAACCATCCTTCGCCAGCGGCGCATTGCCATGCGTTTCGCCTGGGCGCATCCTTATAGCGCAATCAACCGGGGAATTGCGATGCCGACAACCGCCGAAAAACGCCAGGTATTCCGCAAGCTGCACGAGCGTGGCTGTTTCGTGATTCCGAACCCGTGGGATGTGGGCTCGGCGCGCTATCTGCAAAGCCTTGGCTACCAGGCGCTGGCCTCGACGAGCGCAGGCTATGCCTTCACGCTGGGGTTGCCAGATGCCGCCGTCAGCCGCGACATGATGCTGAACCATCTGCGCGAACTCTGCACCGCAACGGATGTGCCGGTGAATGCGGATTTCGAGGGTGGTTTTGCCCACGATCCCGATGGCGTTGCCCAGAACGTGACGCTGTGCATCGCGACCGGCGTTGCGGGGCTGTCGATCGAGGATTCGACCGGCGATAAGGACAAGCCGCTGTACGATCTCGACGTGGCGGTGGCGCGGATCAAGGCCGCCCGCGCGGCCATCGACAAGGCGGGTGGCGATACGTTCTTCACGGGACGCGCGGAGTGTTTCCTCGTCGGCCGCCCCGATCTTGACGAGACGATCAGGCGGCTGAAAGCCTATGCGGAGGCCGGTGCGGATTGCCTCTATGCGCCGGGCATTCGTTCGCGCGAGCATATCGAGGCGGTGGTGAAAGCGGTTGCGCCGAAGCCTGTGAACTTGCTGATGCCGGGCAACCTCGGTTTCACGGTTGCGGAGTGCGAGGCAATGGGCGTGCGGCGCATCTCGACCGGCGGCACGCTCGCGCGCGTCGGCTGGGGCGCGGTGATGAAATCCGCCAGACAGATCATGACCGAAGGCAGGTTCGACACATTCGCGGACGTTGCGCCGCATGCCGATCTCAATACGTTCCTGCGCGACGACATGAAAAAGCGCGGGAACTGAAAATAATCCGGGGAAATAGTATTCGTATGCCTTAGAGTCTGTTCGGAAAGTTCAAGCAGGATTGCTTAGCTTTCTCACCATGGGTCGGATCGAGGCGAGACGCAAGAACGCGAGCGCTTTTCCATTCAGGCACTCCCAGTCCTTGGCGAGCCTGCGGCATCTGCCAAGCC
>CANJBX010000065.1 GCA_947472885.1 Hyphomicrobiaceae bacterium | reverse complement strand
TCGCAGAACGCAAACGCATCAAACATGCAACTATCGCAAACCGCCGCTTGCAGCACCGACTGCAGGCCGCCTAAACTCTAACCCTGATGAGCCAGAGCCTCTCTTCTCGAAACGCCTGATCAGTCTCAAATTGCCTGACGACGGACACGAGCCAAGTAAACCCAAACGTCGACGGTCCCGGTATAGGGCTATGATGACGCTGTTCCTTAGTTGCTTGAGCTACATGCTGAAGGACGTGAAGGAAAAAGAGCAAGCTAGTAAATCGCAGAGAATGCGTGCCCCGAAGATGACAGGCGCTCAAGGCCAGTTCATTTAATGATTGGCCTTACTGCCATCAACATCCTCCACGTCCCTACGAATTTTTCGACAGCCAGAGGACGAGTAATGCCGGTCCAAAGTGAACGGCAAGGACGATACTGAGCAAGAAAGTCAGCCCTGCAATCGGAAGAATAAAATTCCAGAAAAGTCCAATTACGAATGCCAGCGCGATGGGCACACAAATAATTACGCCGCCAGCAGTTATGAGCTTGTCGGAGGTAGTCTGCGGAACAACGGGACTGCCGCACGCCCAAATTTCGTCCAGCCGATGAAAGCCAACGGAGCTGTCCGGTCCATTAACTTGAGCGTCCCACAGGACTTCGACGATCTCTTGATCGCTGTGAACAGCAATCACATTGCCAAATCTCGAATTGTTAAATCCTGAATTGCGCAAATTGTTTATAGGTGCCCCAACGCGCTCGCCAACCGTAAGGTCGTGTTCTGCACCGGAGCGGGTCTTGATGAGCATTCTCAGTCCCAAAAGGGAAAACCGGAAATTTTAGGCTACGCATATGTTCTGTAGGGTTCAACGGCACGCTGACTCTTCACGGCGGTAGGCCCCATGTTTCTGCAAGACGTACGACGCAGAGTATTTTGGCTGAAAGCCCAGTAAGGGATGTTTCCTTACAGGTACGCGCGCACGCGCGAGGTGCCCTTATGGACCTCTGCGCTTCCCCCCTGCTTCCCCGTAATAAGACAGATGGCACGCGCACCAATGCGGCGCTCTCCAACAAATTGATACTGTTGGAGAAATCTGGAGCGGGCGAAGGGATTCGAACCCTCGACCCCGACCTTGGCAAGGTCGTGCTCTACCCCTGAGCTACACCCGCATCCGAGATGGGTAAGCCGGAAATTCATCCGGCTGGGCGTTCGTATGCCAAAAGGGGGTGCGCATTGCAACCCGCACCTGTCACCGGCCGGCCCGGTAGCAAACTATTCGTCCGGGAGTTAAGAATTCCCATGCAAAAGCCTGCCAACCCGGCTGTTTCCACCCCCAAACCTGCGGCAAAACCGGCCACACCTGCCGATCTGTTCGCTTTTCTGGACCGTCTGGGCATACCGCACCCGACCGTGGAACATCAGCCACTGTTCACCGTCGAGGAATCGCAGGCCCTGCGCGGCACAATTCCCGGCGGACACACCAAAAATCTTTTTCTGAAGGACAAGAAAAGCGCGCTGTTTCTGGTGGTGGCGCTGGAAGATGCCCAGATTGCGCTCAATTCCCTGCACCGCACGCTGGGCGCATCGGGCCGGGTTTCGTTCGGATCGGCCGAACAGATGCTGGAAATACTGGGCGTGACGCCCGGCTCGGTGACGCCATTCGCCGCCCTCAACGACACCGATTGCCGGATCACTGTCATACTGGATGCGGCAATGATGCAGCATGACGTGCTGAACTATCACCCGCTGACCAACACCATGAGCACGACCATTGCCCGCGACGGTCTCGTGAAGTTCCTGCGCGCCACCGGCCATGAGCCGCAAATCGTGCAGATTTCGGGAGGTAATCCGGACGGCAATTCCGGGCCATTTGCGGTATAAGGCCCAATTGCATTCAGGCCAAATATGACCATCTAATCCGCAGGATAATACGAGGGCGAAGCACAGTGAGTATGTTGCAAAACGGCAGTGCACCGATGGCTGCGGCCGACGGTTACATCAAGGACACCACCAGCCAGGCGTTTGTGAAGGACGTCATCGAGGAATCGCGCAAGCAGCCGGTCCTGGTGGACTTCTGGGCGCCGTGGTGCGGCCCCTGCAAGCAGCTCACGCCGATCCTCGAAAAGGTCGTCAAGAACGCCAAGGGCAAGGTCAAGCTGGTCAAGATGGATATCGACCAGCACCCGGAGATTCCGGGCCAGCTCGGCATCCAGTCGATCCCGGCGATTATCGCCTTCGTCAACGGCCAGCCGGCCGACGGTTTCATGGGCGCGTTGCCCGAATCAAAAATCAACGAATTCATCGAGCGCATCACCAAGGGCAAGGTCGCGCCGAAAGCGCAGGATCTGCTCAAGGTCGCCGAGGAAGCGCTGGCGCAAGGCACAACCGAAGAAGCCATCGAGATCTACCAGCACCTGATTACAGAGGACGCTGCCAACCTTCCTGCGGTCGCAGGGCTTGCGCGTGTGCTGGTCCAGACCGGCGCGCTCGAAGAAGCCAAGGCCATTCTGGCCAAGGTGCCTGAAGCCAAGCAGGGCGACACCGCGATTGCGGCGGCGCGCGCCGCGCTGGAACTCGCCGAGCAGGCCAACGCGGTCGGCCCGATTGCGGAACTGGAACAGAAGGTCGCAGCCAACGCGCTCGATCACCAGTCGCGTTACGATCTTGCCGTCACGCTCAATGCCAAGGGCGAGAAGGCGCAGGCTGCCGATCATCTGCTGTCCATCGTGAAGCGCGATCGCAAATGGAACGAGGACGCCGCCCGCAAACAGCTCGTGCAATTGTTCGACGCCTGGGGTCCAATGGACGAAGTCACCATCGACGCGCGCAAGCGGCTATCGACGATCTTGTTTTCGTAAGCGGTCTTCTGCGGGGCGCGGCCACGGCCCCAAGGTAGAAGGAGAGCGGCACATGCCCATGAACGCGGTCTATCGCGGACCCGCCGACATGCCATCGACGATCCCGGTGTTTCCATTGCCGGGCGCGCTGCTGCTGCCGCGCGGGCAAATGCCGCTCAACATTTTCGAGCCACGATATCTGGCGATGGTCGATGACGCCTTGCGCGACGGCCATCGCATGGTCGGCATGATCCAGCCCGATCCGACGCAGCACGGCACCCAGAAAAATCCACCGCTCTACAAGATCGGCTGCGTCGGCCGCATTACCCAGTTCGCGGAATCCGGCGACGGCCGTTACCTGCTGCAGCTCACCGGCGTCTCGCGCTTCCGCATCGAAAAGGAACTCTCCGTCACCACCGAATATCGCCAGTGCCAGGTGACGTTCGCGCCGTTCGCCAACGATTTCGTGGCGCGGCAGGGCGAGGACGCCGTGGACCGCAAGGCGGTGCTGGCTGCGCTCACCGCATTCCTCAAGGCCAACAAGCTCAAGGCCGACTGGAAGGGCATCAAGGAAGCGCCGAACGAAGCCCTCGTCAACGCGCTCGCCATGATGTCGCCTTACGACGCCGCGGAAAAGCAGGCGCTGCTGGAAGCACCCGACCTCAAGACCCGCGCCGAAATCCTGGTCGCCGTCACCGAGATCGAACTCGCCAATGACAAGGCCGACGGCGGCGAGACGCCGCTGCAGTAGTTCATTTTTGCTTCGTCTTTTGCGGCATACGCGGTGTCACCCTCTCCCCTTGAGGGAGAGGGTGGGCATCCGAGCACCGCGAGGATGACCGGGTGAGGGGTCGCTTCACAACTCACACCATAACCCCTCACCCGGCCGCTCACTTCGTTCGCGTCCACCCTCTCCTTCCATCAGGGCGTTCACGCCCGTCTTCGACGGGCTATGGGGAGAGGGTTGCACCAACGCTGCCGCGCGGTGTGTAATGACCTCAATCTTTTGCTGGAGTAGCTCATGAACATATCCGCCGACCGTCCCGCAGGCAGCGTCGATCCCAAGCTGCTGGAAATCCTCGTCTGCCCGCTCACCAAAGGCCCGCTCGAATACGACGCGGGCAAGCAGGAGCTGATCTCCCGCTCGGCCAAGCTCGCCTATCCGATCCGCGACGGCATTCCGATCATGCTGGCGGACGAAGCGCGCGCGCTGGATTGAGTTTGGGCTCCCACACATTCCCCTCGTCATCGCCGGGCTTGTCACGGCGATCCCGATAAGGCGGGCATTGCACTCACCTAAGCGGGATGGCCGGAACAAGTCCGGCCATGACGGAGAGGAGCGCGACGGATAAAATAAAAAGCCAAATATAAGGAAACGCGCATGTTGAAAATCTGGGGCCGCAACACATCGTCGAATGTGCAGAAAGTGATGTGGGCGCTTGGCGAGCTTGACGTGCCGTGCGAACGCATCGACATCGGCGGACCCTTCGGCAAGAATAACGAAGCGCCTTATCTCGCGATGAATCCGAACGGCGTGGTCCCGACGCTGGAAGAAGACGGCTTCATCCTGTGGGAATCCAATTCCATCGTGCGTTATCTCGCCGGCAAGCATAGCCAGGGAAACGCTAGCAACATCAAACTTGAGCCCTCGGACCTGCGCATCCGCGCCAGGGCGCAAAGCTGGATGGACTGGCAACTCTCCGTCGCCAACGCCGCGATCTTTCCGGTGTTCTGGGGATTGATCCGCACGCCGCCGGACAAGCGCGATCCGAAGTCCATCGAGGACGGCAAGATGAAGTGTGCCGCCATGGCAAAAATGATGGACGATCAGCTGGCGAAGACACGCTTCATGGCAAGCGACGAATTTTCCTACGGCGACATTCCGGTCGGCCCGGTGATCTACCGCTATTTCCGGCTGGTGCCGGAGCGGCCTGCGTTTCCGAACGTCGAGCGCTGGTACAAGGAAATCTCCGCGCGCGCGGCGTTCAAGACCAACGTGCTGGATGTGCCGTTTACGTGATTCTTTTCTATCCCTCCCCGCGAAGCGGGGAGGGAAAAGAAAGACTACATCGTCCCTTCTAATCCCGCCTGTTTCACAACCTTGCGCCAGCGTTCGATCTCGTCAGCCACGAACTTCTTGAGCGCATCGACCGACATCGGCGCCACCGGCAACATGCCGTTCTTGAGCGTATCGTCTTTGGATTCCTGCGTCGCCAGAACAGCCGACATATCTGCGTGGAGTTTTGTCACGACGGCGGGCGGCGTCTTCGCGGGCGCAACGATCATCTGCCAAGAGGCGGCATCAAA
The DNA here is from genome assembly GCA_947472885.1 of Hyphomicrobiaceae bacterium. Classification (GTDB taxonomy): domain Bacteria; phylum Pseudomonadota; class Alphaproteobacteria; order Rhizobiales; family Xanthobacteraceae; genus CANJBX01. The sequence goes on along the minus strand of CANJBX010000065.1, from coordinate 15,517 downwards.
GCCCTTCACCGTGTCGTCAATCGGCGGCACTTCGGGCAGCGCGGCGAAGCGTTGTTTCGTCGAGATGCCGAGCGGACGTACCTTGCCGCCCTGAATGAGACCCAGCGACGGCCCGAGATCGACGAACATCACCGGCACATGGCCCGCAATCACATCGTTGAGCGCCGGCAGCGAGCCGCGATAGGCAACCGGCGTCATCTCGACGCCCGTCATGCTCTTGAACAGTTCCGCGAACAGATGATGCGGCACACCCGGACCCGCCGTGGCGTAGGACAGCTTGCCGCCCTGCTCCTTGGCCCACTTGATGAACTCGGCGACGTTCTTCACCGGAACATCCGGGTTCACCACCAGCACGAACGGCGTCTGCGCGGCGAGCGCGAGCGGCACGAAATCGGCGGCAGGATCGTAACCGGGATTCTTGAACAGGCTGACATTGACCGCCATGGTCGCGCTCGGCGCGATCATCAGCGTGTAGCCGTCAGCGTCGGCCGCGGCCGTCGCCTTGGCGCCGATAATGCCGCCGGCTCCAGTCTTGTTCTCGATCACCAGCGGCTTGCCCCACCTGGGTTCGAGCCTGGCGCCGATCAGCCGCGCGAGGATATCGCCGGCGCCGCCCGCTGCGAACGGCACGATCATCGTCACCGGCTTGGCGGGGAATTCCTGCGCGATGGATGGCGCGGCCAGCGCAAGCGCGGCAGCAGCGAAGGCGAATTTTAGAATTTTCATCAGGCGTTTCCCCCAGGAGCAATGCAGATTGTGTGTTGAAATCACATTAGCGAAGCCGCCGCGCTGGCGTAACTACCCTGCGCGCATAGGTCACGTTACAAAGCCTCGCCCCGCAGCAGCTTCGGCACATCGCCCGTCACGCCGGCGGCCTGACGGATAAACATGTCCTTCATCGCAGGCAGGCGATCCACCACGCCGAGGCCGATGTCGCGCACCAGCCGCAGCACGTCGGAGTGGTTGGAGAACAGTCGGTTCAATCCGTCGGTTGCAACACCCATGGTCATGGTGTCAAAGCGCCGCCAGCGCTGATAGCGCTCCAGCACATCGCCACCGCCGATATCGAGGCCGAGCCGCGCGGTGTCGCAGATCGCTTCCGCCAGCGCTGCGATGTCGCGCAGGCCGAGGTTGAGACCCTGCCCCGCGATGGGATGAATCATGTGTGCGGCGTCGCCGACCAGCGCGATGCGATCCGCCACGAACGAACGCGCCACGAAATAGCCAAGCAGATAGGCGCGGCGTGCACCGGCAACCTTGATGTCACCGAGCTTCAATCCGAAGCGCGTTTCGAGTTCGCCGTGAAAGCCCGCGTCGTCGAGCGCGATGATGCGTTCGGCTTCCTTCGCCGTCTCGGTCCAGACAATCGACGAGCGGTTGCCTTTCAGCGGCAATATCGCGAACGGTCCTGCCGGCAGAAAGTGTTCTACCGCGCGGCCATTGTGGTCGCGCTCATGGGCGACGGTGGTGACGATGGCCGACTGGTCGTAGTTCCAGCCGTGATTGGCGATGCCGGCGCGTTCGCGGATGCGTGAGCGCGCACCGTCGGCGGCGACGAGAAGTTTTGCGTAAATCTGCGAGCCGTCGGCGAGCCTGGCGGTGATGCCCGCACTGTCGGTCTCGAAATCTTCCACCGCCGATGCGATCAGCGTGACGCCCTCGGCTTTCGCCTTCTCGACCAGCACCGCCACCAGCGGGCCGTTCTCGATCATGTGCGCGAAGGGTTCGCCCGGCGCAACATCGCCCGCGAAGGTGAGAAACACCGGCCGCACCGAATTTTGAAGTTTGGAATCCGTCACGACCATGTCGAGGATCGGCTGGGCATCCGCCGCGACTGCATCCCAGACGCCAATGGTCTCGAACAGCCGCCGCGCCGCAGCAGCAATCGCCGAGGCGCGCGGATCCTGCGACGGCTTGCCAAATGCCGGATCGGCGACCGTAACCCTGAACGTGCGGCCCAGCGCCTGACGCAACGCGACCGCCAGCGCTAATCCGGCAAATCCGCCGCCCGCGATCAGAATTTCATTCGGCTGAGGCGCGGCTGGCATCTTATTCCTGCTTGTTCCGGTCTTTCTTGGACCGGCGAACCAGAATAGCATCCCGCCAGCACTCAAAACCACCCGCCTCCGGCGGAAAAAACCTCAACGAAAGCAATCATGTCCGCCGCTGTCGCAGAACTGCTGCAAATCCTCGATCTCGAAACCCTGGAACACAACCTTTTCCGCGGCTCCCAGCCGAAATTGAGCCTGCAGCGGGTGTTCGGCGGTCAGGTCATCGCGCAATCGCTGGTCGCCGCAAGCCGCACCGTCGATACTAAGGACCGCCTGCCGCATTCGCTGCACGCCTACTTCCTGATCGGCGGCGATCCCAGAATCCCGATTGTCTATGAAGTCGATCGCATTCGTGACGGCCGCAGCTTCACCACCCGCACGGTGAAGGCGATCCAGCACGGCCAGGCGATTTTCTCCATGCTGGTGTCGTTCCACACCGAGGAACAGGCATTCGACCACCAGATGACGATGCCGGACGTGCCGGGGCCGGACGCGCTCCCCTCCGACAGCGAAATCCGCAAGACCGTGCTGGCCTCGATGCCCGACAACGTGCGACGTTTCTTCGAGCGCGAGCGGCCCATCGAGATGCGCCCGGTCGAACTCGAACGCTACATGGGCAAGCGGATCGAGAACGGCCGGTTCAACATCTGGATTCGCTGCGCCAGCAAGCTGCCGGACGATCCGGCGATCCATCAGTGCGTGCTGGCCTATGCCTCGGACATGGCGTTGCTCGACGCCTCGCTGATCCCCCATGGCCGCTCGGTGTTCGACAAGCGCATCATGGCAGCCAGCCTCGACCACGCCCTGTGGCTTCACCGCCCGTTCCGTGCCGACGAATGGATGCTTTACGCCCAGGACAGCCCTAACAACTTCGGGGCGCGCGGCTTCTCCCGCGGCATGATCTTTTCGGCCGACGGCAAGCTGATCGCCTCGGTAGCGCAGGAAGGCATGACCCGCGAGCGGCGAGAGCCCCCGGCGTAAGCCGGTTTCTTTCTTCTTATCCCTCCCCCGCAGGGGGAGGGATAAGAAGAACCGGATCAAAACCAACAAATCCGCTTAGTTTTTGGGCCAAGTGCCGATAATGTACGCATGCGGGAGCCGCGACGCTGCCGTACTGTTTTACTGTCGGGGGATTGCATGAAGCTCGTTATCGCCATCATCAAGCCATTCAAGCTGGACGACGTCCGCGACGCCCTCACAGGTGTTGGCGTCACCGGCATGACGGTTTCCGAGGTCAAGGGTTATGGCCGCCAGAAGGGCCATAAGGAAATCTATCGCGGTGCCGAATACGCCGTGAATTTCCTGCCGAAGATCCGCATCGAAGTCGCCGTCCAGACCAATCAGGTCGACAAGGTCGTTGCTGCCATTTCCACGGCGGCGAAAACCGGACAGATCGGCGACGGCAAGATTTTCGTTGCCAGCCTCGACCACGCCATGCGTATCCGCACCGGCGAAACCGACTCCGACGCCATCTAGGTTTTTGTCCGCGCGCATCGCCGGGTGTGTGACGGGGCAAGGTCTTCGGCAACCAACGTCGTCCGGGACCGCTCTTCGCTACGCATCCCCGTGATTGCGCGCTGACGCGCATATTCAATCAACCGGGGGATTCTCATGTCGATCAACGCAACGCGTGTTGTGCAACGATACCTGCTGCAAGGCTGCTTAATAGTTTGCGCATTCGCGCTCGCTGCCACTTCCGCCTTCGCCGCGGATTCAAAAATAGATGCCGCCGATACGGCGTGGATGATTACGGCCACCGGCATCGTGCTGATGATGACGATACCGGGCCTTGCGTTGTTTTACGCCGGCATGGTGCGCAAGAAGAACATTCTCGCCACCATGGCGCAGTGTCTTGCGGCAACCGCACTCGTCTCGGTGCTGTGGGTCGTGTTCGGCTACAGCCTCGCCTTCACCGGCGACGGCGCGTGGATCGGCTCGACGGATCGCCTCTTTCTCAGCGGCATGGAAATGAACGGCGTCAGCCCGCTCGCAAAGACGATCCCGGAAGCCCTGTTCATGCTGTACCAGATGACATTTGCCATCATCACGGTCGCACTGGTGGCGGGCTCGGTTGCGGATCGCATGCGCTTCTCCGCATTCATGCTGTTCGCCGCGCTGTGGCTCCTGTTTGTCTATGTGCCAATCGCGCACTGGGTATGGGGCGGCGGGTTCCTTGCCACCATGGGCGTTCTCGATTTCGCCGGCGGCACCGTCGTGCACATCAACGCCGGCGTTGCGGGTCTCGTCGCGGCACTCGTGATCGGCGCGCGCCATGGCCACGGCACCGAAAATCACGCGCCACATGATCTCTCGCTCGCGGTGATCGGCACCGGCCTCCTGTGGGTCGGCTGGTTCGGCTTCAACGGCGGCTCGGCGCTCGGCGCAAACTCGCGCGCGGTTTATGCCATCACCGCGACGCATCTTGCCGCATGCACCGGCGCCCTCACATGGATGGCGCTTGAGTGGATGACGCGCGGCAAGCCCTCCGTGCTTGGCATCATCTCCGGTGCAGTCGCGGGCCTCGGCACCATTACGCCGGCATCGGGCTTCGTGTTGCCATGGCATGGCCTCGTCATCGGCCTCCTCGCCGGCGGCATCTGCTTCTACGCCTGCACGACGCTCAAGCGGCGCTGCGGCTATGACGACACGCTCGATGTGTTCGGCGTCCACGGCGTCGGCGGCATTACCGGCACCTTGCTCGCCGGTGTGTTCGCAACCGCCGCAGTGTCGATGGCGCCCGATACGCCCGGCATTTCGGGATTGATCGAGGGCAATCCGCAACAACTGCTGACGCAGCTCTATGGCGTCGTCGTCACGATGGCGTGGTCCGGCATCGCGACATTCGCGCTGCTCAAGATCGTCGATCTGTTCGCCCCGCTGCGCGTCGCGCGTGAACACGAGATCGTGGGGCTCGATGTCTCGCTGCACGGCGAGGCGCTTCAGTAAAAACAGCCGGCGGCCTTCCCACCCGGAAAAAGGGGAAGGCCGCCGGATTTTTTTGTGTCAGGAGGCGCCTGACCCGACATTGCTCAGAGCATTATTGAGTCATTCGCCCCACGTTTGGGCAGACCGCCCTCAAATTCACAAATCCGCCGCCTTCCTGCTTACAAATTAGGCAGATTTGGCGCGTCATTGTGCCGCGCCCTGTGGCCCAGCCGCCTGTTTTGCGGCCCGCCTAGAAAATTCTCACACCTTTCCAACTAGTTAACAGCCGTCCCGCCAACTGGCACGGGGCTTGATTAGCAATATTCCGGCGATGCCTGCGGGAGCACTTCCCTTTGGCTCAGCTGTGTAGAGGCCGCTCGCTCCGCATCGCCGGGGACGGGCCCAAGCGGGGAAAGAACCCATGAAAATTGTCATGGCCATCATCAAGCCATTCAAGCTCGACGAGGTCCGTGATGCCCTGACGGCAGCCGGTGTTGCCGGCCTGACCGTGACTGAGGTCAAGGGCTACGGACGCCAAAAAGGTCATACGGAAATCTACCGCGGCACCGAGTACGCCGTGAGCTTCCTGCCGAAACTCAAGATCGAAGTGGCCGTCGCCAGCGACCAGGTCGACAAGATCATCAAGGCCATCTCCGGCGCGGCCAAGACCGGCCAGATCGGTGACGGAAAAATCTTCGTGTTCAGCCTCGACCATGCGGTTCGTATTCGCACGGGCGAAACCGACAACGCCGCGCTCTGATCTGACCATTTCGAACAGGAGTTCCCAAACAATGACGTTTAAGAAACTTATTCTGCCCGGACTGCTGGCGCTTGGTGCGTTCAGCGTGGGCGTGATGATCGCCGATCCTGCGCTGGCGCAGGCTCCGGCCGCTGCTGCTGCAGCCGCCGTTGCGGAACCGACCGTCAACAAGGGTGACAATGCGTGGATGCTGGTATCCACCGTACTCGTCCTGCTGATGACGATACCGGGCCTCGCCCTGTTCTACGGCGGCCTTGTGCGCGCCAAGAACTTCCTCTCGGTGCTGTCGCATGTTTTCTACTGCGTCTGCATCGTGACCATCATCTGGGTCATCTACGGCTACAGCGTCACGTTCACCGGCGGCTCCGAATATATCGGTGGCCTGTCCAAGATGTTCATGTCGGGCATCACGCCTGACTCGAAGGCCGCGACATTCTCGGTCGGCGCGAACATCTCGGAACTTGTTTATCTGGCGTTCCAGATGACGTTCGCCGCGATCACCCCGGCCCTCATCGTCGGCGCCTTTGCCGAGCGCATGAAGTTCTCGGCGGTTGCAGTGTTTATCCCGCTGTGGGTCACGCTGATCTACTTCCCGATCGCGCACATGGTCTGGTACTGGGCCGGCCCAGACGCGATTGACGCTGCTGCCAAGGCACTTGCTGCTGCGGCCGCTGGCGACGCCAAGACGAAGGCTCAGGCTGCGCTCGACGCTGTCATGGCCGACGCCGGCAAGGTCTTCATCTGGGGCGCGATCGACTTCGCAGGCGGCACGGTCGTCCATATCAACGCCGGCATCGCCGGTCTGGTGGGCGCGATCATGGTCGGCAAGCGTATCGGCTTCGGCAAGGATCTGATGCCTCCCCACTCGCTCCCGATGACAATGATCGGCGCTTCGCTTCTGTGGGTCGGCTGGTTCGGCTTCAACGCCGGTTCGAATCTCGAAGCAACCGGCACCGCTGCACTCGCGATGGTCAACTCGTTCGTTGCCACCGCCGCTGCCGCGCTGTCGTGGATGTTCCTCGAGTGGTTGCTCAAGGGTAAGCCCTCGCTGCTCGGCGCGCTGTCGGGTTGCGTTGCGGGTCTGGTCGCCGTCACGCCGGCCGCCGGCTATTCCGGTGTCATGGGTGCGCTGGCACTCGGCCTCGTTGTCGGCGCTGTCTGCCTGTTCTTCTGCTCGACGGTGAAGACGGCACTTGGCTACGACGACGCGCTCGACGTGTTCGGCATCCACTGCATGGGTGGCATCGTCGGCGCCATCGGCACCGGCATCCTGGTCAACCCGGCCCTCGGCGGCACGGGCATCATGGATTACACCACCAGCAAGATCGCCGACTACGACTTCGCCGTGCAGATGATCGCGCAAGGCAAGGCGGTTCTGATGACGCTCGCCTGGTCGGGCATCGGCTCGCTCATCCTGTTCTGGGTGATCGACCTGGTCATCGGCCTGCGGCCGTCGCCGGAACGTGAGAACGAAGGTCTCGATCTCACCGACCACGGTGAACGCGCCTACCACAGCTAGGCAAAAACCCTGAAAGCCGGTCTCCGGCTTTCAGGGAACTCACGAGATACGGTTGGGGTGCACACCCGGCAGCGCCCTGCCCGTTAAGGGGGCCCTGGAGAAATCCAGGGCCCTCTGCTTTTTGGGGGTCCGTTTGCGGTGGATGACGCCCCCTTCCCGCAGCCAATTTCTTCAGCGGCGGCCGATGGTTAATCGGCTCTTAACCTCGCCCCCGGTAAGGTGCGGATAAAGGCACGGCTGGCGGCCGGCCCTCCCCTGTAACCTTGGCGTTTCCGCCCAAAATTGATGTCCATGACCGGGCCAATGACCCCTGACCGCGAGCTTCCGTCTTCCGCGCGGACCACGCGCTCGCCGTTCATCCGGCTCAACGAACTTGTCGCCGGCGTAACGCCGGGAAAGCCGGGCATCAACCTCACGCTCGGCGAACCGCAGCATCCGATTCCGCCGTTCGTCGGCGAAGTGCTGGCCCGCTCACTCAAGGATTTCGGCCGCTATCCCGCGACCAAGGGCACCGAGCGTTTTCGCGACGCCGCAGCCTCGTGGCTCGAGCGGCGCTTCGCGCTCAAGGGCACCATCGACCGCAACACGCAATTGCTTTCGCTCAACGGCACCCGCGAAGGATTGTTCTTCGCAGCCCTCACCGCCAAGGACTATGTCGCCAAGCGCGGCAATCCCGCGATCCTGGTGCCCAATCCCTTCTACGCCGCCTATGTCGCCGGCGCGACGGCATCGGGCTGCGAAGCCGTGTTCATGCCGGCATGGCGCGAAAAGGGATTTCTCCCCGATCTCGATGCGCTCGACGACAAGCTTCTCTCGCGCACCGTCGCGATGTATTTCGGCTCGCCGTCAAATCCGCAAGGCTCGGTCGCCGGCATGGATTATCTCAAGCGGCTGATCGGCCTCGCGCGCAAATATAACTTCATGCTGTTTTCCGACGAGTGCTATTCGGAAATCTACACGCGCGAGAAACCACCGGGCATGCTGGAAGCCTGTGAAGGCGATTACACCAACGTCATTGTTTTCAATTCGCTGTCGAAGCGCTCGAACCTGCCGGGCATGCGCGTTGGCCTCGCGGTCGGTGACGTGAAATTCATGGCGAAGTTTCTCGACTACCGCAACGTTGTCGCGCCGCAGGTCCCGGGCCCGCTGCAGGAAGTCGCCGCCGCAGCCTACGACGATGAAGCCCATGTGGAAGAAAACCGCAGGCTTTACCGGCTCAAGTACGATCTCGCCGACCAGATCGTCGGCGACCGCTACGGCTATTCACGGCCGGCCGGCGGATTTTTCTTGTGGCTCGATGTCGCGAAGTACGGCGGCAGCGAGAAGGTCGCGCTGAAGCTGTGGCAGGAGGCTGGCGTCCGCACATTGCCGGGCGGCTACCTCGCGCACGATCAGGCCGACGGACGTAATCCCGGCGCGGACTTCATCCGCGTCGCCATGGTGCAAGATCAGGAAATCACCGCCGAGGCGCTGCACCGCCTCGTTGCCGTGCTGGACTGAGGAAGAGCGCAAGGGCCAGGCCCATGACATACCGCGGTTTCGAGGCGAGCTTCATTCCCGAGGACATCTTCGCCATCGCGCGCAAGCGCCTGCGCGAACTGGGCGGACTTGCATTGATCGTCCTCACCGCGATCATCGCTACGTCGCTGGCGACCTGGTCCGTCAACGATCCGAGCTTCAGCCACGCGACTTCTGCGCCGGTGCGCAACCTCCTCGGCACTGGCGGCGCCGTCACCGCCGACCTGCTGATGCAGCTTATCGGCGTTGCGTCGATTGCGCTGATTGCGCCGATTGCCGCCTGGGGCTGGCGTCTGACCACACATCACGCGCTCACCCATGAAATCGTCCGCGTCATGCTGTGGCTTGCGGGCGCGCCGCTCGCCGCGGGTTTTGCATCCTGCCTGCCGCGCAGCGCGGGCTGGCCGCTGCCGTCCGGCCTTGGCGGCGTCGTTGGCGATGCCATCCTGCGCATGCCGGTCGCGCTCACCGGCCCACTCGCCGGCACCAACCGCATGATTGTCGCTGGCATCCTCGGCATGCTCGCCTTCGCCGTTCTGGCTGTCGCATCCGGCTTCTTCTTCAACACGGAAGAAGAAGCAGAAGCGCCGGTGAAACGCCGCAAGAAGGCCGCTGCGGTTGAGGAAGAAGAAGAGGAAGTGCCGGAAGAAACCCGCGCCTCCGTCTCATTGGGCTGGCTCATGCACGGCTTCATGAGCTTCAAGGCGCGCGTCGGCCGCCTGTTTGGACCGCGCGCCGTGCCCGCGAAGAAGGCCGTCGTCCCGCTGCGCCGCGGACCGCGCATCGAGCCGAAGTTCAATGACAACGCCGGGCAAGACCCCGGCATGTACGAGAGCCAGGACGAATACGAAGAGGAAGTGGGCGAAGAGGAAGCGGAGGCCCCGGCCCCCAGGGCCGCGCGCGCCGCTCCCAAGGCCAAGCCCGCTTCGCGCAAGGGCGGCTTCGTGCTGCCCCCGCTCAACCTCCTCACCATGCCCAAGGCAAGCGTTACCAAACTGAGCGAAGAACAGCTGCAGGAAAACGCTGCGGCGCTTGAACACGTGTTGAGCGACTTCGGCGTGCGCGGCGAAATCGTCAATGCGCGGCCGGGTCCCGTCGTCACACTCTACGAACTCGAGCCCGCACCGGGCATCAAGTCGTCGCGTGTCATCGGCCTTGCCGATGACATTGCGCGTTCCATGAGTGCGCTTGCCGCCCGCGTCGCCGTCGTGCAGGGCCGCAACGCCATCGGCATCGAACTGCCGAACCCGACCCGCGAGAAGGTGCTGCTGCGCGAGATCCTCAACGCGGTCGATGAACACGGCGCCAACTGCAAGCTGCCGCTCTGCCTCGGCAAGAACATCGGCGGCGAATCCATCATCGTCGATCTGGCGCGCATGCCGCATTTGCTGATCGCAGGCACTACCGGATCGGGCAAGTCCGTCGCCATCAACACGATGATCCTGTCGCTGGTGTTCCGCCTGCGGCCGGATCAGTGCCGGCTCATCATGGTCGATCCCAAGATGCTCGAACTCTCCGTCTATGACGGCATTCCGCATCTCCTTACGCCGGTCGTCACCGATCCGAAGAAGGCCGTCGTCGCGCTCAAGTGGGCGGTGCGCGAGATGGAAGAGCGCTACAAGAAAATGTCCAAGCTCGGCGTGCGCAACATCGACGGCTACAACGCGCGCGTCGCCGAGGCGAAGGACAAGGGCGAGATGCTCTCGCGCACGGTTCACACCGGCTATAATCGCGAGTCGGGCGAGGCGATCTACGAGAAGGAATCGCTGGAATTCGAATCGCTGCCCTACATCGTCGTCATCGTCGATGAAATGGCCGACCTGATGATGGTCGCCGGCAAGGACATCGAAGGCACCGTCCAGCGCCTTGCGCAGATGGCGCGCGCCGCCGGCATCCACGTCGTGCTGGCCACGCAGCGCCCATCGGTCGATGTCATCACCGGCACGATCAAGGCGAACTTCCCGACCCGGATCTCCTTCCAGGTCACGTCGAAGATCGATAGCCGCACGATCCTGGGCGAGATGGGCGCCGAGCAGCTGCTCGGCCAGGGCGACATGCTCTACATGGCGGGCGGCGGCCGCATCAGCCGCGTCCATGGACCGTTTGTGTCGGACGAGGAAGTCGAGAAGGTCGTGCGCCACCTCAAGTCGCAGGGCACACCGCAGTACCTCGAAGAAGTCACCAAGGCCGACGACGAAGACGAAGACGGCAATCCGATCTTCGACGGCACCGGCATGGGCCAGGCGGGCGACGCCACCGACCTCTACCAGCAGGCAGTACAGATCGTCATGCGCGACCAGAAGGCATCGACGAGCTACATCCAGCGCCGCCTCCAGATCGGCTACAACCGCGCCGCCTCGATCATGGAACGCATGGAGCAAGAGGGTGTTGTCGGCCAGCCCAACCACGCCGGCAAACGCGAAATCCTGATTGGCGAAGAAGGCGCTCCGCGTTACTAGTGGAGCAATAGTTTGGCGAATCGGCGAATCTTCCGGCCATCACGTCGCGAAATCGCCCGATTGCCCTGTTCCACTCTCGCCGAATAATCCTTACCGGAGGTGGAAATGCGATCAGCGGTTTTAACCGCGTTCGTCGGAGTTGTGGGTTCGCTGGTCTGCGCAGCCATGCCGGTGCAATTGGCGCTTGCGCAGCCGATGCCGCTCGCTCCGCCAAAGCAGAACAGCGCACCGCCGCGTCCCGCAGTCGGGATACAGCCGGGACCGCCGCCGATGAGCGGCCCGCAGGTTTCCGCGCCGTTCTCCGCCAAGGCGCACCAGCCCGGCGGTTTCGACGTCAACCAGCGTGCGCTGATTGACCGCGTCAGCCTCTATCTCTCGACGATCCAGACCTTGGTCGGCGATTTCGTGCAGGTCGGCCCCGACGGCGGCCGCACCGAAGGACAGTTCTTCATCCAGAAGCCCGGCAAGATTCATTTTGCTTACAACAAGCCGAGTGTGATCCAGGTCATCGCCGATGGCTCGTCGGTCGTCGTGCGCGACACGCGGCTGGCGACGCAGGATCTCTATCCGTTGTCGCAGACGCCGCTGCGCTTCCTGCTGGCCGAACGCATCGATCTGATGCGCGACTCCAGCGTCGTGTCCGTTGCCTCCGACGACGTGTTCGTCACCGTCGTTATCGAGGAAAAGCAGCAGCTGATCGGCACCAGCCGCCTGATGCTGATGTTCGGCGCCAGGGATTTGCAGCTGCGCCAGTGGACCGTCACCGATCCGCAGGGCTTCGACACCACGGTTGCGGTGTATAACCTCGACACCACCAAGAAGCCCAGTCCGACGCTGTTCCAGATCACCTACGGCAACAACTCCCAGCGCGTGCAGTAGTAAGCGCCAACGCCCGCTTTATTTCTCCGTCATGGCCGGACTTGTTCCGGCCATCTCGCTTAGGCGGGCATGGTGCGTCCATTGCCGGGATCGCCGGGACAAGCCCGGCGATGACGAGGCGAGAGCAGAGCTTCCGCCAACACTCGCAATACAGTGTGGATGCACCGGCGAAACCATCTCGCCAGCACGCCTTGCCGTGCTTAGATGCGCGGCATGCCCTTCACCGTCACCACCTGGAACATCAATTCGGTGCGCCTGCGCATCGACCTCGTCGCCAAATTTCTGAAAGCCACGCGGCCGGACGTGCTGTGCCTGCAGGAAACCAAATGTCCCGACGACGCTTTCCCGCTCAAGCGGTTCAAACGTCTTGGCTATGAGCATGTCGCGCTCAATGGCCAGAAGGGTTATCACGGCGTCGCGGTGGTCTCGCGCATCCCGTTCGACAAGATCAACAAGCGCAGCTTTTGCGGCAAGACCGACTCGCGCCACATCGCCGTGACGTTTGGCGAACAGGCGAAGCTGAAAGACCCGCTGACCGTCCATAACTTCTACGTCCCTGCCGGCGGCGACGAGCCGGACGTGACCATCAATCCCAAGTTCGAACACAAGCTGTCGTTTCTCGACGAGATGCGCGACTGCGGCGACTACACGCCGAAGAAGAACGAACGCGCTGTCCTTGTCGGCGACCTCAACGTCGCGCCGCTCGAACACGACGTCTGGAGCCACAAGGCGCTCCTGAAGATCGTGTCGCACACGCCGATTGAATGCGAGAAGCTCACCGCCATTCAAAAGACCGGCAAGTGGATCGACGTTGCGCGCGCGCTGATCCCGGAGCCTGAGAAAATCTATACATGGTGGAGCTATCGCGCACCGGACTGGGCGGCGGCCAACAAGGGCCGGCGGCTCGACCACATCTGGGTCAGCGAGGCGCTCGGCGGGCGGTTCTCGAAATTCAAGATCACCCGTGACGCACGCGGCTGGGAACGGCCGTCAGATCATGTGCCGGTGACAACGACGATGGAGCTGTAGGACTTATTCAACAGTGTCTCTCCGCCCTCATCCTGAGGAGACCGCGTAGCGGTCGTCTCAAAGGATGGGCGGCCTCGCGCTTCGAGACGCGCCCTGCGGGCGCTCCTCAGCATGAGGCCGATATAGAGACGCGCCTGCCGTCAGGAAACCGCAACTACCGCGGACGCGGATCGATTGTCGCGCCGACCTTCGAGATGTCGCTCGCGGTGCGTGTCACGCGCGCGGCGATGTAGTTGCGCATTTTCACGGCGGCCTCGGGATAGCCTTCGAGCATCTTGAGAAACAGCGTGCGCGAAATGCGCAGCACCTTGGAGGGTTCGACCGCAATCGCCGTCATCGGGCGCGTGGTCTCGGTCAGCAGCGCGAATTCGCCCAGCAGCGTGCCGCTGCCTGCGATCACCGATTGCGCGGCATTTTCAGTCTGGCCTTCCTTGAGCGAGAATGCGCCGAACTGAATGATGAACCCGGAGTCGGCGACATCGCCGGCGTTGAACAGCACTTCGCCGGTCGAAAGCGCGCGGTTCTCCGCGCCGATGGCGAGAATGCGCAGCGCTTCGCGGCCCAGCACCGAGAATGTCGGTACCCGCTCCAGCACTGTGATGTCGTCTTCAATACCCATGCAGTTTTTCGGCTAGCCTTCTTTGTCCGGAAGGAGCTACGGCACCAGCTTGTAGCCGCCGGCATCGGTGACGAGGATCGCCGGCTTCGCCGCGTCCTTCTCCACCTTCTGCCGCAGCCGGTAGATATGCGTCTCGAGCGTATGCGTGGTGACGCCGGCATTATAGCCCCACACTTCCTGCAGCAGCGTCTCGCGCGGCACCGCCTTCTGCCCGGCGCGATAGAGGTAGCGCAGGATCGCGGTTTCCTTTTCGGTCAGCCGCACCTTGGTGCCCGACTGGTTGAGCAGGATCTTCGAGCTGGGCCGGAACGAGTAAGGCCCGATATCGAACACGGCGTCTTCGCTTGCCTCGTGCTGGCGCAGCTGCGCACGGATACGCGCCAGCAGCACCGCAAAGCGGAACGGCTTGGAGACGTAATCGTTGGCGCCGGATTCCAGACCGAGGATCGTATCGGAATCGGTGTTGTGGCCGGTCAGCATGATGATTGGCGGTTTGAAGCCGTTTTTGCGCAGGATACGCACGGCTTCGCGGCCATCGAGATCGGGCAGTTCCACGTCCATGATGACGAGATCGACCTTGCCGGTCTTCGCCGCCTGCACGCCCTTGGCGCCGGTGTCGCAGGAGATCGCCTCGAATTCATCATGGAGGGACAGTTGTTCGACCAGCGCCTCGCGCAACTCGGTATCGTCATCGACGATCAGGATTGTGCGGCTATTCGGCATCGCTTGGACCTTGTGAGGACCGGAAAACAGCGCCACGGTAGGCGAGCCGGCGGATAATAGTTTCACGCATGAAACAGCAAGCTGTTGATTCTAATGGTAGTAGCAGGCCTATGACCAGCGGGCCACGGGTTGAAGCGCGGGATAACAAAGAGGTTATGGATGCGTGATGGAGCGACAAAACCGCAGGCAAAACGTCAGGCGCCGCTGTCGCTGATCCGCGTTCGCGCACGGCCTGGCCAGCGCACCAAGGGCTGGCTGACCACCGGCCAGGGGGCAAATCCCGTCGCGATTCCAGTCTCGCTTGGCCGGTCGGGGATTTTTGCGAATAAATGGGAAGGCGATGGCGCGACCCCGCGCGGCACCTTTCACCCGATCCGGCTTTGGTATCGCGGCGACCGGGGGCCTGCGCCCAAGTCATTGCTGCCAATGCGAAAAATTGGCCCCGACGATGCCTGGTCAGAACAACCCGACGACAGAAGGTATAATCGTCCGGTAAAGCGGACGAAGAACGAACCCGGCGACCGCCTGCGCCGCGCCGACGCCCTCTACGACATTATTGTCGAGATCGACCACAACACACGGCCGCGGATTTCAAGGCGCGGCAGCGCCGTTTTCATCCATCTCGCCCGGCCGGGATTTCTGCCGACCGCCGGCTGCGTCGGCCTCGAACCACACCGCCTGCGCTGGCTGGTCGCGCGGCTCGGACCCCGGACGAAGATCGAGATTCGATGAAAACGCTCACGCGGCATTGGCCGTGTTGATCCCTCCCCTGAAAGGGGAGGGTCCGCGCGTGTAGCGCGGGGGTGGGTCATTCTTCGCTACCATCCCCCCGTCCACTCGCTACGCTCGTGTCCACCCTCCCCGCTACGCGGGGAGGGATAAGCAAGCACTAACAGGATGTTGAAAAAACCGATCGGGGGCTCAGATTTCTACTGAAATCAGGGTGCTATTGGGAACTTCGACATCCAAAGGAACCGGCGCCCCCTGGGCCAAGATCTGCTCAAGAATCATAAAAAGACGGGAATGGATGTGGGT
>CANJBX010000064.1 GCA_947472885.1 Hyphomicrobiaceae bacterium | reverse complement strand
CCGGCTCCCGGCAGGGCTTGCGCCCGGGCGGTACCCGAAACCGCTGGCGTATGATGCTGCGTGCATCGCCCGCCAGACCGCACCCTGCTCCACCCGCCGAACGCCTCCGGTAGACGCCCCTCGACGAGCAGGGTGAAAAGACCGTAGCGGAGGAATGTGGCAGAAATAGGATTATAAAGATATATAGGATTATAAATATCTGCACATTCGTACCGATAATGGTACATCCTCTAAAAAGGGTGCCCGCGTGAAACGACTTCCCGCCGCCTTTTACAAATTGCCGTCGGGACGGGAGCCGGTTCGGGACTGGCTGAAAGAGCTTGATGTGGCAGACCGCAAAGTCATTGGAGAAGACATCAAGGATGTCGAGTTTTCGTGGCCGATTGGAATGCCGTTATGCCGGCCGCTCACCAGCGGCCTTTGGGAGGTTCGTAGCCAGCTGACGCAAGGACGCATTGCCCGCATCCTGTTCTGCACCACCGGCGGCCTGATGGTGCTGCTTCATGCCTTCGTCAAGAAGACGCAGAAAGTACCCGATGCCGACATCGCTTTGGCGCGAAAACGAATGAAGGAACTGGTCCCATGAAAAAAATCAAAGGCAAGATCGGCTCATCGTTCGATGACTTCCTCAAGGAAGACGGCATCTACGAAGAAGTAACGGCCCGGGCGATCAAACGCGTGATCGCGCGCCAGCTCGACGCCTTGATGACAAAGGAAGGCCTGACAAAAACCGAACTGGCAAAACGGATGCAGACCAGCCGGGCGCAACTTGATCGCGTGCTTGATCCTGAAAACGAGTCCGTCACGCTGGGGACACTGACGCGGGCTGCACACGCCGTCGGGCGGGAACTGAAGCTGGAACTGGTGTAACAGCGTTAGCGCAACAGGACAGGAAAACGGTCTCGGTGACATTCAATTCCGTCACAATCGTCCAGACGAAATAACAAAACTTCAACCCGCAATCCGTGTTAGTCATCACCCATGAACAGCAAACCACCTGAACGCCTGACCCAGGCAGAAATCCAGAAGCGCATGGAAGCCGCGCTGCGCAACAAGCGCATTGCCGGGCATAAGGGCCGCGGCGGCAAGTCGCTCAAGGCGTCGATGACGCAACATGCCGGCGTCTCGCAGCCGGCGATGAAAAAGGGCTGATCGTTTTCAGCACGGCTCCCGTATCCCGGACGAGCGAGCGTCGCGAGCGACGATCCGGTATCCAGAGCGAAACGGCGGGCTTTTTGCGATCTGGCCCTGGGTCCCGGATCTTCGCGCGTTACATGCGCTCGTCCGGGACACGAGACCTCTTGTAACTACGCCGCACGCGACCTCGACGCGATGACGAGCGCGAAGACGATCATCACGCCTGCAATAGCGAACGTGATCCGCATGCCTGCGGCAACGGCATCAGGCTGCGCTGTTGTAATGTCGGGCACGGCCGATGCGAACACGAACACCGCACCCATCACGGACGCGCCAGTGACAAGCCCGAGGTTGCGCGACAGGTTAAGCATGCCGGAAATAACGCCGCGCTCGCCGGGGCGAACGCCTGTCATGACGGCGGTGTTGTTGGCGGTCTGGAACAGAGCATAGCCGGCGGTCATGATGGCGAGCGGTGCGACATAGCCGGCGATGCCAAATGCTGCCGGCAGCACGGACAGGATGAAGCAACCGGCCGCGATCCCAATGAGTCCGACGACGGTCATGCATTGCGCGCCGAAGCGCTCCACAATGCGGCCGGACGGCACGCCGGTCAGCGCGGCCACCAGCGGGCCAACCGACAAGACGATGCCGACAACAGCGGCGTCGAGCCCCAGCGCGCGCGACAGATAGAACGGGCCGATCACCAGCGTCGCCATCATCACCGTCGAGACGAGCGCACTCATGGCAAGGCTTCCGCTCAGTGCCGGATCACGGAACATCGCCACGGGGATCAGGGGCGACGACGCTCGCGTCCCGGGAAGCACGAAGAGACCTGCTCCGACGGCAGCAGCCAGCAGCAAGGCGATGTTGAGCGGACCGAAGCTGCCGCGCCCCACCGTCATGGCGAGCGCGTAGGCCGCCAGCGTCAGCGCCAGCAGCAGCGTACCGACGCTGTCGAATCCGGCCTGCTCGCGCTTCGCTATCGGGCGATCAACGGGCAGATACCGATACGCCAGAACAAACGTCACGATGCCCAGCGGCGCGTTGACGAGGAAGATCGTCCGCCAACCAGGCCCGGCAATCAGAACGCCGCCGAGCGATGGACCGAGCGCGGTGCCAATCGCTGACATCGTTCCCAACAGTCCCATGGCGCTGCCGGTCCTTGCCTTCGGCACTGTCTCCCCGACAAAAGCCATGGTGAGGGCCATCATCATGGCTGCGCCTACGCCCTGCGCCGCGCGGGCGGCAATCAGCAGGCAGAGCGTCGGCGTGAAGCCGCACAAGACCGAAGCTGCCGTGAACAGGAACACGCCCGCCAGCAGCAGCTTTCTTCGGCCGACGAGATCGCCAAGCCGTCCGGCGCTGACGATCAGCGTGGTGATGGCGAGGAGATAGGCCAGCACGATCCACTGGACTTGCTGGAAAGAAGCGTTGAACGCCTGCGCCAGCGCCGGCAGGGCAACATTGGCAATGCTGGTGCCGAGCGAAGACAGCAGCATGGACAGCGAAAGGCCGGCGAGCGCCCACCGGATCGATGGCGTCAATTCTGCGCTTTCGGCGGCTGTTCCGCCTCGTCCTGCAATGAATGGCTTTGACATGATGACGCTTTCTGAAAGGTCCTGAACCGGGCCTGTCAGGAAGCTAGGCTTCAGCCTGATATGGCGGTACACGCACCAATTGCATTCTATTCGTGCGTTAAACGCCACATCCCGATAAACGGTGCTATAAGCGCGTATGTCCGCACCCGATTTCAATTTGCTGGTCACCCTCGATGTCCTGCTGAGCGAGGGCAGTGTGGCGCGCGCAGCACGGCGCTTGCGGCTGAGCCCTTCGGCGATGAGCCGCGCGCTGGCGCGATTGCGTGAGGCGACGGGCGATCCGCTGCTGGTTCGCGCCGGACGCGGACTGGTTCCCACGCCCCGCGCGCTCGAACTCCGCGCGCGCGTCAGCCAGTTCGTACACGACGGAGCGGCGGTGCTGCGCCCTGCCGAAAAGCTCAACCTCAAGCAACTCGTCCGGACATTCACGCTGCGGACCCGCGAGGGTTTTGCAGAGAACTTCGGACCAGATCTCATTGCCCGCATCGGCAAGGAAGCCCCCGGCGTGCGGTTGCACTTCATAGAGAAGCCAGACAGGGACAGCGTGCAGCTTCGCGACGGGACCGTCGATCTGGAAACCGGCGTCGTCGGAGATATGACTGGTCCGGAGGTGCGCGCGCAGGCCCTGTTCCGCGACCGCTTCATTGGCGTCGTGCGCAAGCGTCACCCGCTGAGCAAGGGCAACAAAATCACGCCAGCCCGCTATGCAGCCGGCAGGCACATCCTGGTTTCGCGGCGTGGTCTCGACGCAGGGCCGATCGATGAAGCCCTGCAACCGCTCGGACTGAAACGGGAGATCGTTACGATTGTCGGCGGCTTTTCAGCCGCGCTGGCGCTGGCGCGCGGCTCCGACCTGATCGCCAGCGTTCCCGAACGGCACACCGGAAACCTGCGCAGCGGAATGCACAGTTTCCCGCTTCCGGTTTCCATGCCGGAGTTCACCGTGTCATTGCTCTGGCACCCGCGGCTGGACGCAGACACCGCGCACCGCTGGTTGCGGGGCCTCGTTCGGGATGTCTGCGGGAAGATACGCTGAGAGCGATCAGCGCCCTATCTGGCCTTCGCTGCCACACTCTCGATAAACCCCGCCAGATCGTCCGTGAAGTGATCGACATGCGGCGCATCGCGGCCGGCGTTTTCCCAGCTCTGGCGCTGGCTTTCGCCGAACGGCTCGACGCCCGCCGGCGGCACCACCAGCACCGTCGTCATCCCCATCGCATGCGGCACTTCGAGATTGCGCGCGAGGTCCTCGAACATCGCGGCGCGCTCCGGTACGACGTTGTGCAGCTTCAGAAACTTCTCGTAAGTTTCCCGCGCCGGCTTGGGCTCGAGATCGGCGGCAACAATATCGAACGTGTCCTCGAAATGGCCGCGTAGTTCAAGACGCGCCACCACCGCGTCGGCGTGCTTGCGCGTGCCATTGGTCAGGATCAGCTTGCGGCCCGGCAGCTTCTTGATTGCCGCACCCAGCGCGGGGTTCGGCGCAATCACCGAATGGTCGATGGCATGCACGGCTTCGAGGTAATCCTCGTGCGGCATGTTGTGCTCGGCCATCATGCCGCGCATCGAAGTGCCATAGCGCAGGTAATAATCTTTCTGGATGCGCGTGGCTTCATCCGGCGGCACGTTGAGATATTTCGCGATATAGCCACGGATGAGATCGTTGACCTGCTGCCAGATCGCGACATTGTGCGGATAGAGCGTGTTGTCGAGGTCGAACACCCAGGTCTCGACATGGGAAAATCCGCGCGGCTGTTTTTCGTCGGTCATTTCGCCAATCCGCCCGGAATGTAATTCTGCTTGCGCGCCAGCGTGGCGAGTTCGCAGCCCTCGCAATAGCGCGCGTCCTTGTAGTCGATCCAGTTGTGCGCGTAGATTTTATCCGCCGGGATCGTGTAGCGCTCCTGCAGGAAGCGCGCGAGGATCGGCCAGATCTTCGCCTGCTCCGGTGTCGCGCCTTTGGTCACGTCGGGAAAGTTGCCGGCGAATTCGACGCCGACGGTATTTTCCTTCACGACGATGCGGAAGGTCTTGCTGTTGTCGACATACTTGTTGTCGTTGCGGTTGGCGCCGTCGCCCTGCAGCGTCACGACGGTTTCCGGCACCGCGAAGTAGACCGTGCCGTCGGTCTCGACCCAGATCATCACGCCGCGCCTGGTGGGATTTTTATTCTGCGCCGCCGCGCCGTTCTTCGCCGAGCCCACGCCGCCTTCAGTCTGGTGCACGAGAATGTGCCTGATGCGCGTGGCAGCGGCGGGATTTCCGAGCGGCGAGAGATAGACGATCTTGAGGCCGGGAATTTGCGGCGTGCCGGAAGATTTCGCGAGGTCGGCGAAGGATTGCGCGTGGGCCGCGAGGGCGGACGTTACCAATGCAAAAATAGAAAAGAAGAAGCACTTCCACACCGGCGCCCTCTCCCAACCCTCATGCTGAGGAGCGCCGAAGGCGCGTCTCGAAGCATCGAGGGTTGCCGCTGTGGCCGCCTCGCCCTTCGAGACGCCACGCCTTTCGGCGTGGCTCCTCAGGATGAGGCGGAGTAAAAGCTGCCGTGCGGCAAGCAAAAGCATCACTTATGAATCAGAGTACCGGCGCCGTGGTCGGTCAGCAGCTCGAGTAACACGGCATGCGGAACCTTGCCGTCGAGGATGACGACGCCCTCGACGCCCTGGTCGAGCGCATAGATGCAGGTCTCGACCTTGGGGATCATGCCGCCGGAAATCGTGCCGTCGGCAATCAGGCGGCGCGCATCGTTGACCGAGAGTTCCTTGATGAGGCTCTTCGACTTGTCGAGTACGCCCGGCACGTCGGTGAGCAGCAGGAAACGCTTGGCCTTGAGCGCACCGGCAATCGCGCCGGCAAACGTGTCGGCGTTGACGTTGTAGGTGCCGCCCTGCGCCGAGGTCGCAATCGGCGCCAGCACCGGAATGAGATCGCGGCCCAGAATCTGGTCCAGCACCATGGTATCGACCTTCTCCGGCTCGCCGACGAAACCGAGATCGATGACGCGCTCGATGGCGGAGCCCGGATCGGCGACGGTGCGCGTGACCTTGCGCGCCATCACCATGTTGCCGTCCTTGCCGGTGAGGCCGACGGCCTTGCCGCCCGCTTCGTTGATGAAGCCGACCAGCCCCTTGTTGATCGAACCGGCGAGTACCATCTCGACGATCTCGATGGTCTTCTCGTCGGTGATGCGCAGCCCCGCCGCGAACTGCGACTCGATGCCGAGCCTTTTCAGCATTTCGCCGATCTGCGGGCCGCCGCCGTGGACGACGACCGGATTGATGGCGGTCTGTTCCATCAGAACAATATCGCGCGCAAAGCTGCGCGCGGTGGCCTCGTCGCCCATGGCGTGGCCGCCGTATTTCACTACGACGATTTCCTCGTCGTAGCGCTGCATGTGCGGCAGCGCCTCGGAAAGCACATGGGCAATGTCGTGGGGGGAGACGGTCATTTCGATGTCCTGAAACTATGCAGGATTTTTAGCGGTATGCGGCAGACAGGGAAAGGGCCGTCTTGCCGGTTTCAGATGGCATAACGATGAAGGTTGCGGCCGGAGACAGTGGTCTCCTTCTCCCCGCAGGCGGGGAGAGGTAAAAGCTAGCCCCGCTCGGCGACCAGCCGGGCGATGGCGGCGCGCAGGTCCGGCATGCCGGTGCCTTCGCGCGAGGAGGTCGCCAGCACGTCCGGGAACGCCGCGGGCCGGCCCTTGAGGGCGCGTGCGGTGATTTCCTGATAGGCGGCAATGTCGCGGCTCTTCACCTGGTCGCACTTGGTCAGCACGATCTGATAGCTCACGGCGGATTCATCGAGCGTCCTGAAGACTTCCTCGTCCGGCGGCTTGAGGCCATGGCGCGAGTCCACCAGCACATAGACGCGGGCGAGATTGGCGCGGCCGCGCAGGAAGTCCTGGATCAGCTGGTTCCACGACAGCACGATTTCCTTCGGCGCCTTGGCGAAGCCGTAGCCCGGCATGTCGACGATGTTGAGCGTGCTGCCGCCGTTGAAGAAAATCAGTTCCTGGGTGCGGCCCGGCGTATGCGAGGTGCGCGCGAGGTCGTTCTTGTTGGTCAGCGCGTTGATCAGCGATGACTTGCCGACGTTGGAACGCCCGGCGAAGGCGATCTCCAGCCCCGCCATCGGCGGCAGCGACTCCAGCGACGACGCCGCGGACGTGAACTGCCAGTCGGCGGCGAACATGCGGCGGCCGACTTCGAGTTCGCCGGCGGTGTATGCGGAGTCGGACATCATAGGGCTCGTGCGGTGTTGATCGGCCTCATCCTGAGGAGCGATGCGCAGCATCGTGTCTCGAAGGATCGGCCGCCCGACTGTTGCCGCCCTCGTCCTTCGAGACGCCCGCTTCGCGGGCTCCTCAGGATGAGGGCGGAGATAGGGACGCGCTAGGTCTTCGCCGCCGGCGGCTTCTTCTTGAACAGCGCCTTGAGATTATCGAACAGCTCAATCTTGGCGCCGTTCTTGTGCATGATGACGGACTGCTGCAACACCGACAGCGTGTTGTTCCAGGCCCAGTAGATCACGAGGCCGGCCGAGAACGACGACAGCATGAAGGTGAAGATCACCGGCATCCAGTCGAAGATGATCTTCTGGGTCGGGTCCGGCGGCGCGGGATTGAGCTTCATCTGGAACCACATGGTCACGCCCATGAGGAGCGGCCAGACGCCAAGCATCAGGTAGTGACCGAACACCGGCACCGTCGAGGGGTCCCACGGAATCAGTCCGAACAGATTGAAGATCGTCGTCGGATCGGGCGCGGAAAGATCCTTGATCCAGCCGAAGAACGGCGCGTGACGCATTTCAATCGTCACGAACAGAACCTTGTAGAGCGAGAAGAACACCGGCACCTGAATCAGGATCGGCAGACAGCCCGCGATCGGGTTGATCTTCTCTTTCTTGTAAAGCTCCATCAGCTCTTGCTGCTGCTTCACCTTGTCGTCGGGATAGCGTTCCTTCAGCGCGGCCATCTGCGGCTGCACGTTCTTCATCTTCGCCATCGAGGCGTAGGACTTGTTGGCAAGCGGGAAGAACAGGATCTTCACAATGACGGTGACGGCCAGAATGGCGACGCCGAAATTGCCCAGCAGCCTGAAGAACCAGTCAATCGCCCAGAACATCGGCTTGGTGATGAAGTAGAACCAGCCCCAGTCGATCATCAGTTCGAAACGGTTGAGGCCAAGCGTCTTGTCATAGCCGTCAATCGCCGAGACTTCCTTGGCACCCGCGAACAGGCGGCCATCGACCTCGCCGGTTGCGCCGGGCGCAATGGTGACGGGCTGCAGCAGGTAGTCGGTCTGATAGGTGTGCGTGGTGCCGACGAGGTTCGAGGAGAAGCGCGCATCGACCTTGGCCTTGGTGTCCGGCAGCAATGCCGCGGCCCAGTATTTGTCGGTGATGCCGAACCAGGCATTGGTCACGCTGAACGTGATGTTCTTTTTCTCTTCGACGTTCTTGTAGGTTTCTTCCTGCAGGCCCTTCTCGCCGAGAACGCCGATCAGGCCTTCGTGCAGGATGTAAAAGCCTTCGACCTTCGGCGCGCCGTGGCGCGAGATCAGGCCGTAGGGATGCAGCGACACCGGCGCCGGGCTGTTGTTGACGACGCTGTCCTTGACCGTGAACAGGTACTTGTCGTCGATGGCGATGATGCGCTTGAACAGGAGGCCCGCGCCGTTGTCGTAAGTGAGCGTGATCGGCTTGTCGGCGGTGAGCGCGCCTGCGCCAACCTGCTTCCATACGGTGTCGGCTGCCGGCAGCTTGACCGTGGTGCCGGTCGCGCCGACCCAGCCGAATTCCGCGTAGAACGGATTGGGCGCGCCGGACGGCGACAGCAATACGATGGCGGGAGATTTCGGATCGACCGTCTCGCGATACTGGTCGAGCGACAGGTCATCGAGCCGCGCACCCTTGAGCGCAATCGAACCCTTGAGACGGTTGGTATTGATGGCGATGCGCGCGCCCTGCGAAATGACGGCATCGCGGGTCGCAGCCGTCGCCGGTTGCGCGCCGGCAGCCGGTGCACCCGGCACCTGCGGCGCAACTCCCGGAGCCGTGCCTGGCGCGACCGCCGGTGCAGCGCCCGGCGCTGCCGGCGTCTGGGCCTGCTGCGCCTTCTGCATTTCGAGCTTCTGCGCTTCCTGCTTCTGCAGCTGCGGGCCGGCAAAGAAATATTGCCAGCCGATCAGCACCAGCGCGGAGAGCGCAATCGCGAGAAACGTATTCTTCTGATCACCCATTACGGTACTCGTGTTCGCGGCTGTGACTGTGGCGCACGTTCCTTTTTGGAAGGATCATGCGCGAGTGCATTGGAGAAATCTGCGGAAAGACGCGCGTAGGAAAGTTCGAGCGCGGTCTTGCGGCCGATCACGACATAGTCGCGGCCGGGCTGCAGGCGTGTCGCATCCGAGAGGCGGACGATCTCGCGCAATTGCCGGCAGACGCGATTGCGCGCAACCGCATTGCCGACTTTTTTTGAACAGGTGAAACCGACGCGCGCGGGATTTTCGTCGCCGCGATCACGCAGTTGCAGGATGAAGCCAGGGCGATTGACCTTGGCGCCGTTGGCCGCTGCCAGGAAGTCGGCGCGTTGCTTCAAACGGTCCATGTCGGACTGTATCCAGGGCGGCGATACGCGGCCGGTCAGGCGCTCAGCCGCTTGCGGCCGCGCGCGCGGCGGGCGTTGAGGACCTTGCGGCCACCCGTGGTCGCCATGCGGGCACGAAAGCCGTGACGGCGCTTGCGCACCAATTTGCTCGGTTGATAGGTCCGCTTCACGGCAGTCTCCGCTTCTTAAAAAACTGAATGATTCCAGATGGATAAGTGCGGCACAACCATGTCACTTGGACCGCATTTTCATCGCGTTGTGCCAGTTTCCCGGCACCGCCGCCCTTTCAGGCTCCGGGGCTTATACGGGAGGGGCTTTTGCGCGTCAATGCGGCCATTCTGGAGGACCGCGAAGGTAGATTTGAGGTCAAGACTTGGCGGGCGTGGATTTGGGCGGCTTTCGAGCTTTGGGAAGGGCCTTATCCTGCGCTTTTAGCGCGGCCAAAGCCTTGTCCGCTTCTGCATGACGAAGGGCCCTCCGGCGCTCGTTGAAAGTCCGATATTGCTCCAGCGCATGAGCCTTGGCCTTTACTGTTTTCACAGTGCCCCCACCACGCAGAACTTGCCGATTCAGCGAACGAAGCTGGTTATCAAGCAAGGTCTCAATTTGAGACATCGTGCCGATACGCCCAAGATCTAGCTGGTCTTCAAAAATATCCAACAGAATGACGGTCAACCGATTCAATTCTTTGATTTCATGCTGGGCCAGATAGTTTTTCGCCACATCTACGTCTGCCTGCGTAACACGATCACCCTTGAAGGACCGCAGGCCCATATCTTCATGATCCGAGTTGGCCCGGCTCATAATCATTTCTGACGGCGTATGTTGTGTAACAGCCCACATGAATTTCGCTTGGGTATGCGAATAGAATTCATGCCACACAGGAGACTTTGCATCGTAGTCGCTGCACATTGCGCAGATACTGCGAAGTTCTCTGTAAACATTGGCTTCGTCAGAGCGGATATCCCGAATGATATCTCGTAGTTCAGCAACCCGGTCGCGGCCCTCGGGGGATTTGAGTTGCTCAGCGTCGATCACAAAGCCTTTGGTGGCAAATTGGACCAACTTGTCAGTAGCCCATCGGCGGAACAGGGTCGCCTGGGATGATGAGACCCGGTAACCGACCGAAATAATCATATCCAAGCTGTAAAGGGCTGCGGGGCGGCCTGTGGATATTTGCGCTTTTTGCAAAGAACTTTCTTCGCTCAACTCCCCTTCCTCGACTATGTTATTGATATGTCGAGAGATATTTGAGACGTCTCGGCCAAATAACTCCGCAATCTGTGCCTGAGTCATCCATAGGGTATCCCCGTCGTATCGAAGCTCTATCTTAAAACCCTTATCGGTTCCGTAGATCAGAAAGCGGTCGCCTGTCGTGGCGTCCTCGACCAAATGAACTGGCTCTGTGGGAACGGGGGGCATAATTTTGATCCTGTGGAAGCCGGAACTCTATCATGAGTCCCGAGCTTGCTGCTTACGGTTCCGAGCCCTTTGAGGCCTGTCCATAGTTTGCATGCACTTGCCGCAGCAACCCGGCACAGTTCCAACCAGCTTTTGCGGCCGAGCAATTTAATCTTTGGCGATTGTCACCAAATACCTGTTTTGCCTAGCTGGCCGTAAATTCGAGGTGATCGCCGGCAAATCCGGGCGGATGTGGGTTCTTGGGCACCCCGCCTCCTGTATAGATGCGGCACAAGGTAATCCATGTCCTCGACCGATGGCCAAAATCCCCCCGCTGCGGGCGTCGCCGCGCGCTTGCGCCGTCTGGCGCCGCTGCTGGCGATATTGCTCGCCATGGCGGCCGCAGGATTTTTTGGGCTGCACCGCGAGCTGACACTGGAATCCATCGTCCGCCACCGCATGGCGGTGGAAGCCTCCGTGATGGCCAATGTCCCGCTGGCGATTGCGACCTACATCGCCGTCTATATTGCCGTGGTGGCGCTCTCTATTCCTGGCGCGGCCGTGCTGACGATCACCGGCGGATTGCTGTTCGGTACCGTGTTCGGCGCGCTCGCGGCCATCGCCGCTGCCACCGTCGGGGCGACCCTCATTTTCCTGATTGCGCGCAGCGCCGCCGGAGAGTGGCTCCTCAAGCGCGCTGGCCCGCAAGTCAGCGCCATCGCGCAGGGCTTTCGCGAGGACGCCTTCAATTATCTGCTGTTCCTGCGGCTGGTGCCGCTGTTTCCGTTCTGGCTGGTCAATCTGGTGCCGGCGGTTTGCGGCGTTCCCTTGCGCACCTTCATTCTGGCAACTGTCATCGGGATCATTCCGCTGGCGATCATCGGCGCTTTCTTTGGCGCCAGCCTTGTCGATGCGGTTTCGCAGCAGCAGGCAATGTACAAGACCTGCGTCGCGGCCGGTCAGGCCGGATGCAAGATGCAATTCGATATTACGGCGGCATTCACGCCGCGTATTATCGCCGCGCTGGTGGCGCTCGGCCTTGCGGCCCTGCTGCCGGTGATCGTGAAACGCATCCGTGCGATGCGAACCAAAAACGGATGAGCTGATGACGGCCACACCTGCGGCAACGACGCTTACCCCGGACATCTGCATCATCGGCGCCGGCGCGGCCGGGCTTTCCGTTGCCGCGGCCGCTTCCGCCTTCGGCGTGCCGGTTGTGCTGATCGAGCAAGGCAAGATGGGCGGCGAGTGCCTCAACCATGGCTGCGTGCCGTCGAAGTCGCTGCTGGCGGCGGCGCGGCGCTTTGCGCAACTCAAGGCGCTCGCGAAATTCGGCATCCATATCGATGGCGCGAAGATCGATTACGCGAAAGTCCGCGCCCACATGCAGGGCGTGATTGCCGCCATTGCACCGAACGATTCGGCCCAGCGTTTGCGCGGTCTCGGCGTGCAGGTCATCGCCGGCACGGCACGCTTCACCGACGCCGACACGGTGGTCGTCGGCGGCACCACCATCAAGGCCGCGCGCTATGTGATCGCGACCGGCTCGTCACCGGCCAATCCGCTGATCGCCGGGCTCGACAGCGTGCCGGTACTGACCAACGAAAACATTTTCGATCTCAATGCGTGCCCGGAACACCTGCTGGTGATCGGCGGCGGCCCCATCGGCGTCGAACTCGCGCAAGCCTACCGCCGCTTCGGCGCCAGCGTGACCATCGTCGAGACCCATCGCGTACTCGGCGGCGACGATCCTGAATGCGTCGATGTGGTGCTGGCTGAACTCGAACGCGATGGCATCGCGATCCATGCCAATACCGGCGTGCGTCAGGTCAGCAGGGAGGGTGCGAAAATCCGGCTGACGCTTGAGACATCCGCTGGCGAGAAAACCGTCGA
Source organism: Hyphomicrobiaceae bacterium (assembly GCA_947472885.1). Classification (GTDB taxonomy): domain Bacteria; phylum Pseudomonadota; class Alphaproteobacteria; order Rhizobiales; family Xanthobacteraceae; genus CANJBX01. The sequence continues at coordinate 8,824 of CANJBX010000064.1, read as the reverse complement.
AGGCAGCCATCTCCTCGTCGCCGCCGGACGGCGGCCGAACATCGACAGTCTCGACCTCACCGCCGCCGGCATCAAATTCAACGCCAACGGCGTGACCGTGAACAAGCAGCTCAAGACCACAAACAAGAAGGTCTATGCCATCGGCGACGCTGCCGGCGGGCCGCGCTTCACCCATGTCGCGAGCTACCACGCCAATCTCGTGATCCGGAACGCGCTGTTCAGGTTGCCGACAAAGGTTGATCTCAGCGCGATCCCGCATGTCACCTTCAGCGATCCCGAACTGGCGCACGTCGGCCTCACGGAAGCAGACGCCATCAAAAACAAGACCAGGGTCCGCATCCTGCGCTGGGCCTATCACGACAACGACCGCGCCCAGGCCGAGCGCGACACGCGCGGCCACATCAAGGTCATCACCGACAAGGGCGGCAAGGTGCTGGGCGCGACCATTGTCGGCGAAAACGCCGGCGAATTGATCGCAACCTGGACCCTTGCGGTTTCACAGCGCCTTAACATTAAGGCAATTGCGGAACTCGTGGTGCCCTACCCGACCCTCGCCGAGGTTGGAAAACGCGCGGCAATCACGTACTTTACACCCGGACTGCGAAGCCCGCTGCTACAGCGCATCGTTGCCTTCCTGCGCCGGCGCGGTTGACGGAGAAGCGGTGTCATCCAACGACACGATAGCTGACACGACGAAGCCGGAAACGCCGGAACCATCCGGCGAACGGAAACCCGGCCTTGGCCGGCGCTTTGGCCTGTCGGGCAAGCTGCTGCTGCTCACGACACTGTTCGTGATGATCGCGGAAATCATGATCTACGTTCCGTCGATTGCGAACTTCCGCATCATGTGGCTGAACGACCGGCTGGCATCGGCGCATACCGCGGCGCTGGTACTCGACGCGGCGCCGCGCGGCATGGTGCCGGAAAGCCTTGTCCAGCAATTGCTCGACAGCATCGGCGCCAAGGCCGTCGTGATGAAGATGGACCAGACGCGCCGGATGCTGGCGGGCAACGATTTCTCCGCCGACGAAATCGACCAGCTGGTCGATGTGCGCAATGTCTCGGCCGATCGCGCCATCGTCGATGCGTTCCTGACCTTGCTGACGGACGACGACACCAAACTGGTGCGTGCGCTCGGCCCAGCGCCGCGCGGCGGCGAGTTCCTCGAGATCGTCGTCGAGGAAAGCCGGTTGCGCCAGGCGATGTGGCAATACTCGCGCAACATCATGCTGCTGTCGCTGGCGATCTCGATCTTCACCGCCGCGCTCGTCTATTTCACGCTGCATTTCCTGTTAGTGCGGCCGATGAACCGCATCACGCGCAACATCATGGAATTCCGCCGCGAGCCGGAAAACCCGACCCGCATTATCGCGCCGTCGCGGCGCACCGACGAAGTCGGCATCGCGCAGCGCGAATTGTCCGAAATGCAGCACGACCTTGCCTCGATGCTGCACAACAAGAGCCGCCTTTCCGCGCTCGGCCTCGCCGTATCGAAGATCAACCATGACCTGCGCAACCTGTTGTCGTCGGCGCAACTGTTCTCAGACCGCCTTGCCGCCCTGCCCGACCCGCAGGTGCAGCGTTTCGCGCCCAAGCTGATGCGTTCGCTGGAATTCGCCATCGCCTTCTGCCAGTCGACGCTGTCCTACGGCGCGGCGCAGGAAGCCGCGCCCGACCGCAAGCCGATCAGTTTTGAAGCCCTGGTGGAGGAAGTCCGCGACACGCTGGTCGTGCAACCGAAGTCGGCGATCCGCTGGATCTTCTCCATCGAGCGCAACATGACCATCGACGCCGACCACGACCAGATGCTGCGCGTCATCATCAACATCGCGCGCAACGCGATCCAGGCACTGGAGAGCCGCGCGCCGAACGATCCTTCGCGCGACCAGATCCGCATCACCGGGCGGCGCGAAGGCGCGGTCGCCGTGATCGAATTGTCGGACACCGGACCGGGCATGCCGCCGAAATCGCGGCTTCACCTGTTCGAGGCGTTCCAGTCGGCCGGACGGCCGGGCGGCACCGGCCTCGGCCTCGCCATCGCGGCGGAACTTGTACAGGCCCATGGCGGCGACATCCGGCTGGTCGATGGCACCATCGGTGCGACCTTCCGCATCACCATTCCCGACCGTGCGGTTGACCTGCAACCCTGGCGCGACGCGCAATCGGGCTGACGGCTGCGTGGGCGCGCGCAAATCGCGCAGCCGCCCCGCGCGAAATTCACACCGAAATCGCTTGGCCTCCCCGGCAGGGGCGCTATCATTTCGCGAGAACACAACACGGGGGAAAATCATCATGCGCATTTTGCCGGGCGTTACAGGCGCGATTGCCGCCAGCCTTGTTGCCGCAACTGCCTTGGCGCAGACCCCCGCCGACTGGGACAAGACCGTCGCCGCCGCCAAGGCCGAGGGCAAGGTCGTGTTCTACTCCGGCCTCGTCGGTTCACCGAGCACCGCCGCCGTCGCGCGCGCCTTCGAGAAGCAATACGGCATCACCGCGGAATTCCTCGACCTGCGCATCAGCGAAATCCGCGAACGCATTCGCGCCGAGCAGGTTGCCGGCCGCGTCATCGGCGACGTGCTGACGACCTCCTATAACGTCACCACATCCATCGAGATGAACGAGGGCTATATCCAGCCGATCAAGGAATATCCCAACAAGAAAAACCTGCGCGCCAAAATCGACAATCCGACCGGCACGCAGGTGCCGGCCTACATGCTCAAATACGGCATCCTCATCAACTCGAAGATGGTGGCGCCCGCCGACGAGCCGAAGAGCTGGAAAGACCTTCTCGATCCGAAATGGACCGGCAAGATTCTGGCCGACGATCCGCGCGCGCTCGGCGGCGGCTTCAACGCCTTCGTGGCGCAGCACGACACGTTCGGCGTGGACTTCCTGAAAAAACTCAACGACCAGAAGCTGACCTTCTCGCGCGATCTGCGTGAATCGGAGCGCCGCACCGCGCGCGGCGAATTCCCGGTCTATGCGCCGTTCCTGTTCAACAACTATTCCTCGCTCAAGGGCTTACCGATCAAGGCCATCGTGCCGGTCGAGGGCGTCGCCTACGTGCAGTTCGTCGCCTCGATGATCAAGAACGCGCCGCATCCGAATGCCGCACTGGTGTTCATCAACTTCCTGCTCTCGGAAGAAGCCCAGACGATCTATGCCAACGAAGGTCTCGGCCCGGTCATCAACGGCATCGACAACAAGATTCCGGAAGAACTGCGCCCGCTCGTCACCGCGAAGGAAATGAGCACCAGCGACTGGAGGCGCGAGAAGGAACTGCTCCAGCTCGCCAAGGATATCTTCAAGTGAGTATTTTGAAGTCCATCCCGCAAAGGCCCGGCGGCAGTCCGCATGCGTAAAGACCGGCGCGACACCAATCCGGCGTTCAGCACGCGCAAGCTGAAGCTCGGCACGTTCCAGACCAATCTCGATTCCGGCTGCGTGATGTCGGACCTCGACGGCCGGCTCGACATTACGTGGCCCAATACGGTGAAGCTCGCAAAGCTGGCCGACGAAATGGAATTCGAAGCGCTGGTGCCGGTGGCGCGCTGGCAGGGCTTCGGCGGCGCGACCAATCCGCAGGGAGCGGGCTTCGAGAGCTACACATGGGCAGCGGGCATCGCGGCATCGACACACAAAGCCGGCGTCCTCTCGACCTCGCATGTGATGCTGAACCACCCGCTGATGGCGGCGAAGCAGGGCGCGGTGATCGATCATATTTCCAACGGGCGCTTCACGCTCAACATCGTGTGCGGCTGGAACGGCCCGGAAATGGAAATGTTTGGCCTGCCGCTGCAAGGCCATGACGAGCGCTACGATTGCGCGGAGGAATGGATCACCATCGTCAAGCGATTGTGGAGCGAAGACGAGACGTTCGATTTTCAGGGCAAGTTCTACAACATCAAGAAGGGATATCTGCAACCGAAACCGTTGCAGTCCGCCCATCCCGCCATCATGAATGCGGGCGGCTCGGAGCGCGGACGGCATTTCGCGACCAAAAACTGCGATCTGGTTTTCACCGGCCTGCGCACGTTCGATTTCGACGTCAACGCCGCGCACATCAAGGCCTATCACCGGATGGCGCGCGAGGAGTACGGCCGCGAGGTGCGCGCCTGGGGCCTCGCCGTCATCGTGCAGGGCGAGACCGAGAAGGAAGCGCGCGATTTCTACAACTACTTCGTCCATGCCAAGGGCGACTGGCAGGCGGGGATGAACGTCGTCAACACGATGGCGGCGGAAATCAACGAGCGTGATTATCCACCCGAGCGCCGCAAGGCGATGGCGGAATCCTTCGTCGCCGGCTGGGGCGGCTTTCCGCTGGTCGGCACGCGCGAACAGATTGTCGATGGGCTGAGCATGATGTCGCGGCTTGGGCTCGACGGCGTACTGCTCTCCTGGCCGCGCTTCGAGCAGGGCATGCGCGAGTTCCGCGATGTGACGCTACCGCTGCTGAAGCAGGCGGGCTTGAGGGATATGTTGTGAGTTACGGCCGTCACCTCGTCCTTCGAGACGGCCGCTGCGCGGCCTCCTCAGGATGAGGTGACGGAGCAACACCGGGAAAGGAGGCCTCATCCTGAGGAGCGCCCAACGGGCGCGTCTCGAAGGACGAGGCCGGTTAGAGAAAAGAAATGAAACGCACCCTCGTCAAATGCGGCTGGCTGGTCACGCTCGACGACAAGATCGGCGACCACAAGGACGGCGAACTGCTGTTCACCGGCAACCGGATCGAGGCTGCGGGGAAAAATCTCAACGCGCAGGCCGACGAAGTCATCGACGCCACCGACAAGATCGTGATGCCGGGCCTCGTCAACGCGCACATGCACACATGGGAGACCGCGATCCGCGGCATTGGCGCCGACTGGCTTTCGCCGAACTACATGCGCCACATCCACGCCAATCTGGCGACGCGCTACACCGCGGAAGACAACTACATCGCCAACCTGATGGGCGCGCTGGCGCAGATCGACGCCGGCTGCACGACGCTGGTGGACTGGTGCCACAACATCACCAATCTCGAAATGGCCGAACGTGCGGTCGATGGCCTGATCGATTCAGGAATCCGCGCCGTGTTCGCGCATGGCACCGCGAAGCCGCCGGCCAGACCCGGCGAAAAACCGTTTCACGAAACGCCGCATCCGCGCGACCGAATTGAGGCGCTGCGCAAGGGACGCCTGTCCTCCGACGATTCCATCGTCACGCTCGCCATGGCAATTCTCGGACCCGACTGGGGGAGCTGGGAGGTCGTCGAGCATGACATCCGCATGGCGCGCGAGTTCGGCCTCGTCTCGTCGTCGCATACGCGGCGGCGCGAGGACTGCGTCGTCAAGGACGGCTACGCGAAGATGCTCAAGGCCGGATTGCTCGGTCCCGACCACAATCTGGTGCATGGCACGAGTTACGACGATCATGATCTGCGCGTCGTCGTCGACTCGGGCGCGTCGCTCACGTCCACCGTGCTGGTCGAGCTGCACCATCACATCGGCGACACGCAGGTGGCGCGCGTGCGCGAATACGGCATGCTCCCCTCGCTCGGCATCGACGTCGAGCCGTTCTGCTCCGGCCAGATGTTCCGCGAGATGCAGGCGGCACTGCTGTTCGCGCGCGGCAAGGAAATCCGCATCAACGCCGCGCGGGGCAATTCGCCGTTCCAGATCATGCCAGTGAAATCGCGCGAAGCACTGAGGTGGGCGACCGTCGGCGGCGCACGCGCCTTCCTGATGGAAGACAGGATCGGCACACTATCCCCCGGCAAGAAGGCCGACATCGTCATGCTGCGCGCCGACGACATCAACATGGTGCCGGTGTGGGATGCGGTGAGTTCGATTGTCGAGATCGCGGGTCCGGGCAACGTCGATACCGTCATCATCGATGGCGTCACGCGCAAGAAGGACGGTAAACTCACGTTCGCCACCGACGTGCTGAAGAAACGCGCGCAGGAACTCTATGAGTCCGGCCAGCGCATCATGCGCGAGGGCAATTATGTGGTCGGCCAGCCGGTTTAGACATCAGGCAAACTCTCGTGTCCCGGACGAGCGCCAACGGAGTTGGCGCGACGATCCGGGACACGAGAGCGATATCGACCGAGTCAAAGCGTGGTCCCATCCGGTTCCCTGCGCATAGCTACATCCGTCTCACGATTGTTTGATCTTTGGGCATTGCAAGTAATCGCAGGCATGGGACACTGGCGATGCGGTGGGCATTCGTGAACCTCTGGTGATGGATGGATAGTCCCGTTTCGCTGCTTGGCCTCGCCACCGCGGTGCCGCCCCACGTCCTTGAGCAAAGCAACATCGCCGAACGCGCCCGCGACATCTTCGGGCCGATGTTCACGCGCTTTCCGCAACTCACCGAAGTGTTCGTCAATGCCGGCATCGACCGGCGCTATTCCGTCCGCCCGATTGACTGGTTCTACAAGCAGCTCGACTGGAACGAACGCACCGCTTCGTACCTTGAAGGCGCGTCGCAGCTGTTCGTCGAGGCCGGCAAGAAGGCGCTCGACCGCGCCGGCCTTGCGCCGAAGGACGTCGATATCGTTGTCACGATTTCATCGACCGGCATTGCGACGCCCTCGCTCGAGACCCGCGCCGGTCCGATCCTTGGATTGCGCCCGGATTGCGTGCGCGTGCCGGTGTTCGGCCTCGGCTGCGCCGGCGGCGTTGCGGGGCTTGCGCTTGCCGCGCGGCTGGCGCGTGCGGAGCCGGGCAAGGTCGTGCTGCTGGAAGTCATCGAACTTTGCACGCTCGCCTTCCGCCGCGACCGCGCCACCAAGGCCGACGTGATCGCAACCGCGCTGTTCGGCGATGGCGCAGCGGCAGCGGTGCTGCAGGCAAAACCTTCGTCGTCCGCCGTGGCGCAGATAGGTGCCGCCGCCGAACACCTGTGGCCCGACACGCTCGACATCATGGGCTGGTCGATTGATCCGGTCGGCCTCGGCGTATTGCTGTCGCGTTCGCTGCCGAAGTTCGTCGAGGAGCGCATGGCCGCGCCGGTCAAACAGTTTATCGACGCGCAAAAGCTCGATCCCGATGTCCGCCTCGTTTGTCATCCCGGCGGCACCAAGGTGCTCGAAGCCATCGAGACCGCGCTCGACAAGAAGCCCGGCGCGCTGGTGGACGAACGCACCGTGCTGCGCGGCTATGGCAACATGTCCGCGCCGACCGTCATGTTCGTGCTGGAAGAAGCATTGCGGCGCGGCCTCACCGGCCCTGCCGCCTTGTCGGCGCTCGGCCCCGGCTTCACCGCCAGCTTCCTCGCCATGGAAGCCACCGGCACGGCACAGCGCGCGAGCGCCCGCACCGCACCGGAACGCGTGGATGCCTGAAGGTCTGTTGCTGCTGTTGTTGATGGCGGGCCAGCGGCTCACCGAGGTGATGCTGTCCAAGCGCAACACCGCGAAGCTGATGGCGCGCGGCGGCGTCGAATATGGCGCCGGGCACTACCCGCTGATGATCGCCTTCCACACCGTCTGGCTGATCGGCATGGCTGTTCTGGCGTGGGATCAGCCGGTCAGCCGGCCGTGGCTGATCGTGGTAATTGCGCTACAGGCGGGACGCATGTGGGTCATTCAGAGTCTCGGCGAGCGCTGGACCACGCGGATCATTGTCCTGCCGGGCATGCCGCTCGCCACCTGGGGCCTGTACCGCTATATGCGGCACCCGAATTACGTGATTGTCGCGGTGGAAATCGCCGCGGTTCCGCTGGCTTTGGGCCTTCAGGCCTACGCCGTGGTATTTTTCCTGCTCAATCTGGGGGTCCTCGCCGTCCGTATCCGGGCCGAGGATAAGGCATTGGCGGCGGCTGCAAATCCCAACCTTGCCAAGCCGTGACGAAGGCTATAGCAATGCCCGCGCCGCGTGGCCTTTGGCCCACGGCATGCGCCCGTAGCTCAGCTGGATAGAGCACCAGACTACGAATCTGGGGGTCAGGAGTTCGAATCTCTTCGGGCGCGCCACTAACCCATTGAATTCGAATTCTTTTTTGTGATCAATTTTTTGCCCCTTGACAGAATGCAAGTTGGGGAAGCACCGGGGCAACACCAAGCGAAAATTCGGGGTGGGTTTTGCATTCTCGTCGTGGTCGAGCATGAAGAATCGTAAATCGGGCCGTATAGTTTGGGATGCCTTCATTTCTTCAGGCGGTCATTCTTCCCGAGCGGTGTTTCCTATCCGAAGCGCTGCTTTGGATTGCTTTTCAACGTCTTCCCCTCTCCGAATTTACTTTCGACGGCATCCAAATTCGCGACAGTACGGAAAATAACGGATACGAGCCCGCCCCCTTTGATCGAATGCTGTTCCTGGAAGAGACCACACGGGCCGGCATCCCCACTGATCCACGTTTCGTTTCCGCGACCGACAAAGGAACCAATCCGCACGACCGCTATAACGAACTTGCCGACAAACACGGGCACGATGAGGCGCTCCGAATTGTGCAGGAAGTCCAGCGAGAGAGTGATCAAAGGTTCGAACGCGACTGCGTCACTTGGGAGCCCTATTATCAAACGGCGGTAGAGTACCCTGCTTCTCAAATCTTCGTTGCCTTGAAAAGCGGGAGAATACACGCGACGTGTCGGCTTCTTCCGTGCATGGACCCCCTTGAGGCTCTGGCAAAGTTAGACGGGGATGACGTGCAGGTTCCAGACTTGCCGCCGCAGAAAATCCAGCCTTCGTTTTGGAGCCTTAACAGGATGTTGAAAAAACCGATCGGGGGCTCAGATTTCTACTGAAATCAGGGTGCTATTGGGAACTTCGACATCCAAAGGAACCGGCGCCCCCTGGGCCAAGATCTGCTCAAGAATCATAAAAAGACGGGAATGGATGTGGGT
>CANJBX010000063.1 GCA_947472885.1 Hyphomicrobiaceae bacterium | reverse complement strand
TCGCAGAACGCAAACGCATCAAACATGCAACTATCGCAAACCGCCGCTTGCAGCACCGACTGCAGGCCGCCTAAACTCTAACCCTGATGAGCCAGAGCCTCTCTTCTCGAAACGCCTGATCAGTCTCAAATTGCCTGACGACGGACACGGCAAATAGAAACGTTAGAAATCAATTGATTAGAGCGTTAGGGTGTTTCCGGCTGGGGGCACCACCTTTCAACGCTTCCACAGCGTTCCGCCCGCCGCCCCTTACCGTTGGTTCTGGCTACGGCGCAGCCGCCCCGCTAGACAAAAGGCGGAGAGATTTCATGAAGCGTGAAAACAAAGCCGCTGCGGAAAAGAAGGCTTTGGCCGAACTATGGCCGAGCCAGCACCCCGAAAAATCCATTCCGCTGCTGCAGGCGCTGCACATTCTCACGCGCGACGGCGCGCTGAACGCTGATTCGCGGCGCAAGCTGAAACAGGTGCTGCACCTGACGCAGTTGCTGCGGCCCGCGCTGGACGGCCTGCTCAAGGAAACCGAAGCGCCGGTGATCGCCGACGTCGGCGCCGGAAAATCCTATCTCGGCTTCATGCTCTACGATCTGATCCTTGGTCCCGCCGGGCGCGGCAGCGTGACCGGCGTCGAGGCGCGCAGCGAACTTGTCGATGTGACGCGCAAGCTCGCCGCCCAATCGGGATTCGAGCGCATGGAATTCATTGCCTCGCCGATTGTGGAGGCGGCAATCCCTGGCGGCCGCGCCGATATGGTGACGGCGCTGCATGCCTGCGATACCGCAACCGACGATGCGATCCGTTTTGCGCTGAAGCACGAAGCCAAGGTGATTGCACTGGTGCCCTGCTGTCAGGCCGAAGTGGCGCGATTGCTGGAAGGTGAAGCGGGTCCGCTGCGGCAGCTGTGGCGTCATCCGATCCAGCGGCGCGAATTCGGCGCGCATGTGACGAATGTCATTCGCGGCCTGTTGCTGGAGGCGCACGGCTACAAGGTGCGCGTGACGGAACTGATCGGCCTTGAGCATTCGATGAAGAACGAATTGATTCTGGCGGAGCGCCATCAGCGCAGCAACCCGAAGGCGCTGGGTGAACTCACGCGGCTGATTGAGCAACTGGGCGTGAAGCCCGGTCTGCTCGACATGATGCCGGCCTAGCGCATGATCCCGAAAAGTGTGAAGCGGTTTTCGGATCAGATCATGCGCCAATATCCAGAGCTGTTCCCGTGAGTGCCGGCATCTATGGCAAACCCTTGGCGGAAGTCGTGGACCTTCCCGCAGGCGCGGTTCAATTCTCGCCGCTGATGCCCGGTGCATCCGAACTCGGGCAGCAGGGCGAGGCCACGCTGGCGTCGATGACGATGCTGGCGCCGCCGGGCACGCTGGAACGCCGTTATGCCATGGCGCTCGCGTTGCGCGCCGTTGTGCCGGGCGGCGCGTTCACCGCGCTGGCGCCGAACGATCAGGGCGGCACCCGGCTGCGCAAGGAATTGCAGGCGTTCGGCTGCACGGTCACGGAATCGGCGCGCCGGCATCATCGCGTCGCGGTTTGCACGCGGCCTGACAAACTCAATGGCATTGACGCAGCGCTTGCGGAAGGCGGACCGCAGCTTGTCGCCGATCTTGGCCTGTGGTCGCAGCCCGGTGTGTTCGCATGGGATCGCATCGACCCCGGTTCGGCGCTGCTGCTGGAACATCTCCCGGCGCTCGCCGGGCGCGGCGCGGATCTTGGCTGTGGTATCGGCATCCTGTCGCACGCGGTGCTGGCATCTCCCGCTGTCGCGCAGGTCGATCTCATCGACATCGACCGGCGGGCGGTGCAGGCCGCGCAGCATAATGTGGACGATCCGCGCGCGCGTTTTCACTGGGGCGATGTGCGGGACAGCAATGCTGTGCCCGGCGATCTCGATTTCGTCGTGATGAACGCGCCGTTCCACGATGCCGGCGCCGAGGACCGCACGCTGGGGCAGGGTTTTGTGAAACGCGCCGCCGAAGTCTTGCGCAGCGGCGGCGTGTGCTGGCTTACGGCCAACCGCCATTTGCCCTATGAAGCGGTGATGAAACCGCTGTTCAAGCGCGTCGATCTGCGGATCGAAGCCGCTGGCTACAAGATTTATGAAGCGCGAAAATGACCAAAGGCCCCCCCACGCTGCGGCTTGACCGCCTGCTGGCCAATCTCGGCTACGGCACGCGCCGCGAGGTCGAGCGCATGGTCTGGGCCGATCTGGTCGTACTCGACAGCGTCGTACTGGAAGACGCCGATCAGCGTATACGCGTCACGCCGGATTTGTCTTCGCGCATGACCGTCAACGGCGCGCCGCTCGATCCGCCGCCGGGCTTTGCGCTGATGCTGCACAAGCCGCTCGGCGTAACGTGTTCGCACAAGGAGCAGGGGCCGCTGGTCTATGCGCTGCTGCCGGAACGCTGGCGGCGGCGCGAGCCGGCGATCTCGACGGTCGGGCGTCTCGACAAGGAGACTTCGGGCCTGTTGCTCATGACCGATGATGGCACGCTGCTGCACAGGATCATTTCGCCGCGCAGCCAGGTTTACAAACGCTATGACGTGACGCTGGCGCGCCCGTTGCGCGGCGATGAGGAAAAAATCTTTGCGTCCGGTGAACTGATGCTGGAGGGCGAGGAAAAGCCGCTGCTGCCGGTGCCGATGGAAACCGTTTCGCCGACGCGCGCCTATGTCACGCTGACCGAAGGCCGCTATCATCAGGTCCGCCGGATGTTCGCCGCCGTCGGCAATCATGTTGCGGCCTTGCATCGCGACCGCGTCGGCGGCCTGGTGCTGCCGGACGATCTGCCTGCCGGACAATATCGTATCCTTAATGATGCCGATCTTGCCCTTGTGCTAGCATCGCCACAGGGGGCCTGAGCGATGCGCTGGCTTTTCGCCACATGTGTGATGATTGCGATACTGGCGCTTGGCGTTCCCGCGCAAGCGCAGAAGGGTTGCACGCCGTCGCAGTACCAGCTTTGCCTCGATCTGCCGCCGGCCGAGCGTTTGCAGGAACTGGATGTCAGCAAGACCGATAAATCCCCGCAACAGTTCCAGCAGTTGAAGCCCGGCGAGCGCGTACCGGACCCGCACGACCGGCGCATGAAGCTCGATGACAATACTTCCGTCGGGCTGGGCCGTGGCGGCGTCGGCATCAAGCGGTCGTTCTGAAATCAATTCGTCCTGATCGACTTGTCACGGCAATTTTAGCTCGCCTTCGCGGCTTTGCCCCAAAAACGGCGCGGTTGTTTCCGCTTGTAGCGCGCACTAACGTCAATCGGCGGGGTGCGGCGTGCCGCGCAATGAACATCGGCTTTGGGAATTGGCGAGGGTATCGTGACAACAGCGGCTGGCGCTACCAACGGTTCGGCGATGTCCATTCACGGTTTGCGCCCGGCATTTCTCGCGATGGCGATTGCGGCCATCGGCGCGGCGACCATCCTCGGCGCGTATTTCTTTCAATACATTGTCGGCCTGTCGCCATGCCCGCTCTGCCTTGAGCAGCGCATTCCCTATTACATGGCGATTGCCGTTGCGGCGGCGGTGGCGTTCGTCGCCAGCAACCATGCGCCGGTGACACTGGTGCGGCTCGGCTTTGCGTTGCTGATCCTGATCCTGCTGGTGGGGGCGGGGCTCGGCGTCTACCACGCCGGCATTGAATGGAAGTTCTGGCCGGGCCCTGCCGAATGTTCGGGGCAGCTTCCCCAGCTTGGCGGCGGCATGGACCTGATGAAGCAGATCCAGACCACCAGCCTGGTGCGCTGCGACGAAGCCGCGTGGCGGTTCCTCGGCCTCTCGCTCGCCGGATATAACGTGCTGATCTCGCTGGCCATGGCTGCCATTGCCGCCTTCGGCCTGGCGCGTGCCGCAGCGCGATAATCACGCCGCGCATATCCACAAGACCGCTCCCATTTGGGGGGCTATATTTCCAAAATTTATCAACAGGTTAGATAAAACGGCCGGTTTGTGATGACGGTCACAGCCCCGGGTCGGTCGTGCCCCTAGTTTGACGCCATGCAACGTCGAAACACCGACGGGGGGCATGAGATGACGACGAAAACGCTTCAGATCACGAGTTTCAGCGCCGGGCTGCCCGGCAACTTTCAGCACCTTTCGGGGCTGATCGGGCTGATTGCCGATGCGATCTACGAGGCCAGCATTCGGCGCGTCCTGCGGGGAATTTTCCGCATCGCATAGACCCCACGCATAGAGATCAGCGGTTGATGCAAATCGGCCGTTGTCGCGCGCAGCGAGCCTCTGCGCATCCGTCGCCCCTGACAGCAGCCGCAAATGTCAGGGGCGACGTGATTCCAGGGGTACCTTCCGCCGGAAACACGACTGCAAGGCTGGCATTCCCCTCTTATGGGCAGGTGCCGGGCGGTGGCCGGCATGCTATTCTCCAGACAACGAATTCTGCCACATCTGCAAGAATCTGGAGGAAGCAGCCATGAAGACCGTACAGGGCGACGAAATTCCGCTGGTGCGCGGCCTCGAATATCGCGGCGGCATGTTCCATTCGCGCCGGCTGCTCGAAGGCACGCCGGGCACGGTCGATAACTTCCAGCTTTCCATCGGCGTGTCGCAGGGCGACTTCTATTCGCCGCGCCACCGGCACAACTTCGAACAGATCCGCGTCCAGCTCGACGGTGAAGCCTATTTCGACCGCGATGGCACGATGACGCCGGGCGTCGTCGGCTATTTCCCCGAGGGCGTGTTCTACGGCCCGCAGTCGCAGAAGCCGGGCATGGTCTCGACCACGGCGGTGCTGCAGTTCGGCGGCGCATCGGGCTGCGGCTACCTCTCGGGCAAGGAAACCCGCGCTGCGATGGAAGTGCTTAATACGCTTGGCGAGTTCAAGAACGGTGTGTTCCGCCGCAAGGAACCGCTCTACGGCAAGAAGAACGCCGACGGCAATCAGGCGATCTGGGAACATCACCACGGCCGCCCCATCGTCATTCCCAAGCCGCGTTATCCCAAGGCGATCATGATGGACTCCGGCAACTACAACTGGATTCCGGTTGAAGGTGCGCCCGGCGTCAGCGAGAAGCTGCTCGGCGTATTCACCGAGCGCCGCACGGAAATGGGGCGGCTCAAGCTCGATCCCGGCGCGTCGTATCAGGCCAAGGGCCGAGGCGTGTATCTCGTGCTGCGCGGTACGGGCATGATTGGTGACACTGCTGCGCGTGCGCTCACCACGCTGCATCTTGAACTCGGCGAGACCGCGAAGATCACGGCAACCGCCGAAATGGAAATCATGCACTTCGGCCTGCCGAACCTTGCCGGCGTCACCATGACGACGCAGCACGACGAAGACCCGGCGGACGAGATTTCCGAAGCCGCTGAATAATTCTTGAACGCGCGGGGCAGGTGATGACGGTCATGACGGCGCAGGCAAGCGCGGTTGCAAGCAGCGTCGCCGGTCCGCCAAAACTTTCATCGTTCGCGCATTGCAGCCTGCCATGCCGCGACATGGCGGAGGGCAAGCGCTTCTACGTCGATGTGCTGGGCGGCGAGATGCGCGTCAATACGCCGACCTTCGCAATGATTGTGATTGCCGGTGTCGAAATCGGCATCGGCAACGAGGGCTGCACCTTCATTGCGCCGAACACCGAATATCCGCATATCGCGTTCTACGCCGACCCCGACCAGATGCTGCACATGAAGGCTTGGCTTACCGCCTGCGGCATTCCAAGTTCGAATTTCTGGACGCGCCAGGGCATCGAGGCGCTGATGTTCTTTCGCGATCCATCCGGCAACATGATCGAACTATTCTGCGTGAAGCCGTTTCCTGGCGCTGACAAGCTGCCACGTTCCGGCCCCGCCGCTGCGCCCGGCAATGCGGTCAACCTCGACTCGTTTTTGTATACGTCGTGGAAATTGCCGAACGGGTACAAGTCGAGAGTGCCAGTGTAATATTTCGAGAATCTTTGATGGTGGTGGTTGAAGATATTCAGAAAGATCTGCCGAACTGGCCTGAGGCAGTTATCAAGCCGTGGCTAATCGAATTTGCGAATGACCCTGACATGGGTTGGCCGCCGCCCGATCCCTTTGGCGATCATCGCTGGGGGCGACTGTTAGGCAACAGGCCTTTAACTTGGTGGCGAGACGTCAAATGGACTCTTGAGAAAGTCGACTGCAGCTTTGACGGGCTTACACCGAAAGCAAAACGTGATGTGATCGGCATTCGAACGGAAATAAGCGGTCGTCAGCCAAGTGAGATCACTAAGCGGCGTTGGGACAACATTTTTCGATACACATTAAACGCAGGTATCTTTCCGATCGCGCCGATTGTCATGCAGCGGCCGGAGGGTTTAAGTCCCTTGGACGGGACCCATCGTATGGCCGTCTTTAGCGCGTTGCAGTTGATGCCGCGCGAAAGCTATGCGGCTAAAGGGCTGGAAAAACCGGCGCTCAAACAAGAGGTGTGGCTTGGAGTTCACAAAGACGGTGAGTTGCCGCTTGCCCAATAAAAAAGAGTCGCTTGAACCTCACGGCTCCAGCTCGGTATCCCAATAGAGATAGTCGAGCCAGCTATCGTGCAGGTAGTTCGGCGGGAACAGCCGTCCGTTGCGATGCAGGTGCTGCACGCTCGGCTGGAATGGCGTCTGCGATGGAAACATGTGCGCCTCGCGCGTCGTCATGCTGCCCTTGCGCAGGTTGCACGGCGAGCAGGCGACGACGACGTTGTCCCACGTCGTCAGTCCGCCGCGCGAGCGCGGGACGATGTGGTCGAAGGTGAGTTCGTCGCGGCAGCCGCAATACTGGCAGGAGAATCGGTCGCGCAGGAACACGTTGAACCGCGTGAAGGCTGGATGCGCCGAAGGCTTCACGTAGGTCTTGAGCGACACCACGCTCGGCAGTTTCATCTCGAAGGTCGGGCTGTGCACCGCGCGGTCGTAGTGGGCGACGATGTTCACGCGCTCGAGGAACACCGCCTTGATGGTGTCCTGCCAGCTCCACAATGACAGAGGATAGTAACTCAGCGGACGAAAGTCCGCATTCAGGACGAGCGCAGGAAATCCGCTTGGCGATACGTGAGCGTTCACAACGCGCCTCGACCCCCGATTCGGCCGCGAGCTGCGGCTCCGGGTTCAATTTATAGGCGGAGGTGGCAGGATTGTGAAGGTTGGATGGGGATTACATGACCGCGGGGCGGGCCTTGAACTGCCGGGCGAGGAATTCGCCGCCCTGCCGTAATCCTTCCTGATCGATGCCATGGCCGACGCCCGGCGAAATGTGCCATTCGGCGGGCACTTCCAGTGCCGCCAGCCCCTGTGCCGCCATCATCACGGCCTGCACCGGGATCACCTCGTCGCTGTCGCCATGGACCAGTAATACCGGCGGCCTTGATTTTATTTGTGTCGCCATCGCCTCCGGCGGGCCATCGCTCGGCAGCACCAGCATGCCGGAATAGCCGACAATAGCGGCCGGGGCGGCGGCGCGGCGCAGTCCGGCGTGCAGCGCCATCATGGTGCCCTGGCTGAAGCCGACCAGGGCGAGGGCGCCCGGCGGCAGATTGCGGCGCTGGAGTTCGTCATCGAGAAATTTGTCCAGCACGGGACCGGCGATGGTGACGCCGCGCCAGCGTTCGCTTGGGTCGCGCATGGTCAGTGGAAACCACTGGCGGCCCATCGGCGATTGCCCGCACGGCTCCGGCGCATGCGGCGACACGAAGGCGGCGTCGGGAAGGAGCTGCTGCCACGCGCGGCCGAGTTCGATCAGGTCGTTGCCGTCGGCGCCATAGCCGTGGAGGAATACGACGAGTTGCTTCGCGGCGCCTGACTTCGGTTCGATGCGCGGTCCGTCAATCTTCGGCAACTCGGCCATGGTTACGTGTCCTTGCGTTTAGCTTTATGTTTTTTGGCGGCGGGCTTTTTCGCTGCTGGTTTTCTAGCAGATTTTGTGCGCGGTGTTTTTGGCGATGCGGCCTTCGCGGAAGCCGGCGTTCCGCTGCGGCCCTTGGCAACATGATAATACGACCACAAAAGATACGCCGCTGCTCCGCGCCACGGCCGCCACTGTTCGCCAAGCGCCATCAGTTCTTTCGCATTCGGCCGCGCCTTGAGATTGAACGCGAGTTTCGCCGCTTCCTGCACGGCGAGGTCGCCGGCGGGAAAGGCGTCGGCATGGCCGAGGCAGAACAGCAGATAGATGTCGGCGGTCCATGGCCCGATGCCATGCACAGCAGTCAATGCTGCATGCGCCGCATCGGCTTCGCTGGCCGCCAACGCATCGAGGTCGAGCGTGCCTTTGGAAATCGCTTCGCCGATTTTCTTGACGGCTTTGATCTTGGGTGCCGAGAGGCCAATGCGCGCGAGCTTGTCGGCGCGCGCGCGGCGCACCGTGTCGTGGTGAAACGGGTCGAACGCTGCCGCAAGCCGGCCCCAGATCGCGGCGGCGCTGGCGGTTGAAAGTTGCTGCCCCATGACGATGCGGGCAAGCCCGGCAAACCCGCCGTCGCGTTTGCGCAAGGTCGGGCGACCGCCGAATGCCAGCACGTCGCCCATGCGCGGATCGGTGGCGACCAGCGCGGCAATGGCGGCATCGAGGTCGGCGTCGGTGCGGATGAAGTGGGTCATGGGGTGCCGATATAAGAATGAGAACTCGCTTGAGGCAAATACCCTCCCCTGGAGGGGGAGGGGCGCGAGCCATATGGCGAGCGGGGTGGGGTGACTCACTCCCAGAAGTGAACAACGATAGTATCACCACACCCCGGCTTGCATCTCGCCTTGCTCGATGCTGCGCCGACCCTCCCCCTCCAGGGGAGGGTGAAACAAGAGTTCGCACGCGCAGAATGACTCAACCCGTTTTCCGTTTTGCACCGTCGCCGAATGGCCACCTGCATCTTGGCCATGCGCTGTCGGCGTTGCTCAATTTCGAGATGGCGCGCGAGGCGGGCGGAAAATTCCTGCTGCGCATCGAGGACATCGATTCGACCCGCTGCAAGCCGGAGTTCGAACAGGCGATCTACGAGGATCTGGCGTGGCTCGGCATCACCTGGAGCGAGCCGGTGCGGCGGCAGTCCGGGCATCTGGAGGATTACTGCCGCGCGCTGGCGCAACTCGAAGCCCTTGGTCTGATCTATCCGGCCTTCGAGAGCCGCAGCGAAATCGCCGCACTGGTCGCGGCGCGCGAATCGCCGGGCCATCACTGGCCGCGCGATCCCGATGGTGCGCCGCTTTATCCCGGCAGCGCGCGGCTGCTGCCGGCTTCCGAGCGCGCCCAGCGAATAGCCAGCGGCCAGCCCTATGCGCTGCGCCTCGACATGGTCAGGGCCATCGAACAGGCAAGGGCCTTGTTCTGGTCCGAGACCGGCGCGCCGCCCGAGGCCCCGGAGGCGATGCCGGCCGCGCCGGAAGCCTGGGGCGATGTCGTGCTGGCGCGCAAGGAAACGCCGACCAGCTATCATCTTGCCGTAACGGTGGATGACGCGCTGCAGGGAATCACGCATGTGGTGCGCGGACAGGATTTGTTCGCGGCGACGAGGTTGCACCGGCTGTTGCAGGCTTTGCTCGGCCTGCCGTCGCCGCACTATGGCCACCATCGGCTGATTCTGGATGGCGAGGGGCGCAAGCTCGCCAAGTCCACAGGTGCGGTGTCGCTTCGGCAATTGCGGCAGGAGGGCGTGGATTTGGCCGATATCCGGCGGAGGATCGGCCTCGCGTAAGCGGCTTTTTTCATGCGATGCTGGCGTGGGGCTGATGGAAATGGCGACCGGAAAACCAGTTTCGCGTAAAAAGCGTGCGCTCTATGCGCGCGTGCAGCCACGCGGCCAGAAGCTGGTGCGCAAGAAAGCCGCGTGCAAAACCCCAGCCCGCAAAAAGCCAGCGCGCAAATCTGCACGCAGAAAATCCGGCCCGTCGGTGAGTGCGGTCGAGCGCGTGGTTGCCGAGCTGGCCCACGACATTCGCACGCCACTGACCGGCATCATTGCACTGTCGGAATTACTCGCGGGTTCAAATCTCGGCGACCGCGAAAAGCGGTGGGTCGCTGCATTGCGTAGCAGCGCCGACCATCTCGCGCTGCTGACGACGCTGGTCGTCGATGCCGCGCGCATGAACGTCCGTGACCTGCCGTTGCGGCGCGAGCCGTTCGATTTGCGCGCGCTGGCCGACACGGTCGTGGTGTCGATGACGACGCGCGCGCAGGGCGCGGGCCTGCAATTCAAGGCCGATATCGCGGCGGACTTGCCGGAAATGGTCGTCGGCGATGTGGTGCGTTTGCGCGCCGCGCTCGAAAACCTGATCGACAATGCCGTGAAGTTCACCTTGCGCGGCAATGTCGGGCTGAGCCTGGTGGCCGACAAGCAGGCCCGCCGGTGGCGTCTGACTTTCGATGTGTCGGATAGCGGCATTGGCCTGACGCCTGCGGAGATCAAGCGGCTGTTCAAGCCGTTCTCGCAGGCGCACGACGGCATCGCGCGCCGCTTTGGCGGTTCGGGTCTTGGCCTGTCCCTCGTCAAGCGATTGGCGCAGGCCATGGGCGGCGAACTCGATGTGACGAGCGCGCCGGGCCGTGGCAGCACGTTCCGCCTGACGGTGGTTGTCGGACGCGTGAAGTAGCTAGCGCCGGATCAGGCGCAGGACCAGCAGGAGGATGATCGCGCCGATGGCTGCGACGATGATACTGTCGATGATCGGATTGTGAACGATGACACCGACGCCCAGTTGCGGCAACAGCCAGCGGCCGATGAATGCGCCGACGATACCGACGATCAGATCGCCGATCAGCCCGAAGCCCGCGCCTCGCACGATTTTGCCCGCGATCCAGCCCGCGATGATGCCGACCATAATAATAACAAGCAGCGATTGGCCGTCCATGAGTGCCTCCCCGGCAACGAATGCATACCCGCACTATGCGGAGCCTAGCGGAAGTATAAGGAGGTGTCAGCCTGCCGGTGCCTGCGTGGAAGATTTCCCGCCAGTCATGGTGCGCCGCACGATCAGCGCAAAGACCACGAGAATGGCGATCAGTCCGACCGGCCCCGTGAAAAAGAAATAACCCAGCAGCAGCACCACGGCCGCGATCAGGCCCACGATGTCGATGCGCGGAAAGCCATGTTCGAAATCGTGGCGCAGCAGGAATGCGACCGGCACCGCAAGCACGACAAGGTCATAGATGAACATGTAAGGCGTCACGACCAGCGCGCCGGCCGCCAATGCACCGGCCTTGAGATCGAACGCCGCATCCGAGCGCCACAGAACAACGATGATTGCGGCGACGCCGAGCGATGTCGCGCCATGGATCGTCCATGCAACCGTTGCACCGATCCCCAGACTGCGCCCCACCCCGAACAGGCTTTGCCATTTGCTCCAGCCCGTACCGCCGAGTTCAAAGTTGAGTTTGTTGGACGCGGCCATCGCGCCAAAGAACGCATCCCAGACAGCCGGCCCGAATGCGAGCCATGAGATCGCCGCGAGCGCAACGGCCGTGATCGCCGCGCTGATGAATACACGCCAGCGTCCCGACACGATCAGCGCGAGCGGAAACAGGATGCCGAACTGCGGCTTGTAGGTCAGCGCGCCGAGGCAGACGCCCGCCAACGTTGGATGACGTTCCATCAGCGCCAGCGTGCCGCCGATGGCGGCGGCAGAGAGAAAGCCGTTTTGCCCCGCGCTGGCGTTCCACAATGCGCCGGGAAACCCGAGCGCGATCCAGATGCCGCTGCGCCGCTTGAGGATGGCGCAAATGCTGGCGGCATAGAGCGGCGCGGTCACAAGGAGCCATGCTATCGACGCCGGGATCACCGGCAGCACGGCAAACGCTGCCGCGACCAGCAGGAAGGGCGGCGGATAAAGCCATGGATAGAAACTGTCCGACGCAACGCCGGTGGCGATGGCTTCAAGGCGGCTCTTGGTGGCCCAGTCGTAGGCGCTGGCCGCCGCACCATCGAGCGTCGCGCGACCGGCAGACCAGATGCCGATGAAGTCCGAGGCAATCGGGTTGCCACGCTCGTCGATCAGCCACAGGCCCTGCATGAACGAGCCAAACAGGAACACCGCGTAGGCGAGCGTCAGCGACAGGCCAAGGACGGCGGCCAGCCGCTCGTTCTGCTCACGCGGCGAATGCGCATCCGGCATGCGGGTGGCGGTCCATGTTGCGTCAAGTGCAAGAGATAGCCGCGGCGCTATTGAAGAAGCATTAAGACAACAAGTGCGCCGCCCCGGTTGCGAGCCTGCACAGGCGCGCTAGACTTGTCACGCGGGACTTCCATGCGCGGAGCGAAAATGCACAGACTGTCTTTTGCGATTGTCGCCGCTGTTGTTACGGCAGGGTCCGCCACGCCGGCGCACGCACAGGTGCCGGCCTATATTCAGGCCGACCGCGAACCTGTCGCCAAGGCATTCGGAAAAGAAGTCGCCGACAGGATTTTCTCGTCCGCCTATACACAGATGCGCCAGCAGGTGATGGCGCGGTCGGCGAAATTCATTCCCGGCTACGTATGTCCCGACGACGTGAAAATTTCGCTGCATCACGTCACGCCATGGCCGATCAAGCCGGGCGCGGTATCATGGATCGAACGTTATACCGTTGCCTGCCAGCCTGCGGCGCTGCGCAACTTTCTCGCCATCGTCGAAGGCGAGGCGCGCATGATCGAGATGCTGCCGGGTCAGACCCTCGCCGACCCGGCGCTGCAACGCGACAGTCTGGTTGGGGTGAAAGCGTCCGCTATTCCGGCCAATCCGAAGGACTGCAACCGCTCCATCGTCACCGATACGAAAGTCACAACGCCGATGAGCGGCGGTCTTTGGCAGGAGCGCTGGAGCCTCGACCAGTGCGGCGCCAGGGCCGATGTCGATGTGACCTTCACAAACTCGCCGCGCGGCGGCACCGACTGGTCGGTCAAGCTGGTGAAATAGGCGCGGTGTCTGTGGCCTTGCGTTTCGGGTGCACCAGCCGCGACGCGGACTTGATGCTGCGGATGGCGTAGTTGAATTCGCCGCCGTAGACGAAAATCAGCGAGGTGAAATACAGGAACACCAGCGCCATCATCGCCGACGCAAGTCCGGCGTAATACGTCACGTAGGTATAGGCGAAGTCCGACAGATATCTGCCGAAGGTCATGCCGCAGATCAGCCACAGCACGATGGTCGTGATAATGCCCGGCGCGATTTCCGAAATCTTGCGCCGTCCGGCGGGCAGCCATTTGTGCACCAGCACCAGCGCAATCACGAGTACGCCGGTGGCGATCCCGTAGCGTGCGAACGTAACCGTGTTCTCCAGCGGCTCCAGCCATGGCGCGTGGCGCAGCGCGGTTGCGAAAATCAGCGGTCCCAGCACGATGAGAAAACCAAGCGCGAGCATCGCGACGGCGCCGACCAGCACGTAGCCGATGGATTCCAGCCGCAGCAGCATCCAGTTGCGCATTTCCATCACTCCATAGGCGCGGTTCAGCCCGATGCGCAGGCTCTCAATGCCGCTCGATGCGAAATAGACGGCAAATGCCGCGCCGACGGTCAGGATGTCGCTGCGCGATGTGGTCAGCACATTGTGGATTTCGAGGGCGATGGGTTCGGAAATTTCCTCTGGCCATGTCGCCAGCATCAGGCTGGCGACGGCGTCGGCGATTTCCTTGGTCCCGAAAAATCCGGCGATGGATGTCAGCACGATAAAGAAGGGAAACATCGCCATCAGCGCCGACAGCGCGATGTGGCTCGCAATCGCCCAGCCGTCATCGGCGTTGATGCGGTCGTAGGCGATCAGTGTGGCGCGGTACCAGAGCTGGATGAGGCGCAAGGACAAACCTGTGAGCAATGTTGCCTGCCGGATCGTTGCCACATTTGCGGCGCTCGCGCCATGCGGCAGACGGGTGCAACGCACAATAGAGTTTGGTAAGGTGTTCGGCGTTACGCTTTCAGGACGATTCAATACCTCCCTCGTCCATAAATCCCTGACCGGCTGGAGTCCGCAATGCCGCCTGCTGCCCCACGCACCGATTCGGCACGCAACCTTCATGCCGTGGTGTCCGGGGCGGTTGGCGCGGCGGAAGCGTTGCTGGCCGACGCGACGCAAAAGCTGCGCGGCCGCATCAACATCGAAGGCCGCAGCATCGCCAAGCTGTTCGACAGGGAGCAGCGGGCAACCCACGGCCTGGCCTGGCTTGCAACCTACGTCGAGGCGCTGCGCCAGCTTGCCGCGTATACGCAAAGGCTTGGCGCGGCCGGGCGGTTGGGCGAGATCGAGGAACTCATCGTCCGTATCGGTACGGGTGAGTATCTCGCGCAGATCGCCGGCGGCATCAGCATGAGCCAGGGCGAGATCGTCCGGTTATCCGATCTTGGCTTGAACCAGGCCGACGTCGCGCAGCGCTGGACGCCGGCGCTCGATGGCCTGATCGCGTCGGGCAACACCGCGCCCAATCGCGCACGCCTCACGGAACTGATCCGTGACCATCAGGCGATGATCGTGGGGGACAGCGGCCTCGACGAGGCGCTTGAGCAGGTGCGCGAGGAGATGCGCAGCTTCTCCGAGGGCGAGGTCGTGCCGCACGCGCAGCAGTGGCACATCAATAACGAATATGTGCCGCTTGAAGTGGTCGGACAGCTTTCAGAGCTGGGTGTGTTCAGCCTGACAATCCCGGAGGAGTTCGGCGGCCTCGGGCTTGGCAAGGAAACGATGTGTGTCGTCTCCGAAGAACTTTCGCGCGGCTATATCGGCGTCGGCTCGCTCGGCACGCGCGCCGAGATCGCCGCCGAGCTGATCCTCGGCAGCGGCACCGAGGCGCAGAAACAAAAGTGGCTGCCGTTGATTGCATCCGGCAAGGTGCTGCCGACGGCGGTGTTCACCGAACCCAACGTCGGTTCCGACATGGCTTCGATTGCGACGCGGGCGTCGAGGTCCGGCGACTACTACTATGTCTACGGCAACAAGACCTGGATCACGCATCCGGTGCGTGCCGACCTGATGACCTTGCTGGTGCGCACGAATTCGCGCGAGCTGGGCTATCGCGGCCTTTCAATGCTGCTCGCCGAAAAGCCGCGCGGCACCGACAAGGAGCCGTTCCCCGCCAAGGGCATGACCGGCTCGGAGATCGAAGTCCTCGGCTACCGCGGGCTGAAGGAATACGAGATCGCGTTCGAGGGCTTTGTCGTGAAGGCCGAGAACCTGCTCGGCGGCGTCGAGGGGTTGGGCTTCAAGCAACTGATGCAGACCTTCGAGTCCGCGCGCATCCAGACCGCGGCGCGCGCCGTCGGCGTTGCGCAGGCGGCGATGGAAGAGGCGGTCAAGTATGCAAGCTCGCGGATCCAGTTCAACCGCAAGATCATCGAGTTTCCGCGCGTCTCCGACAAGATCGCCATGATGGCGGTCGAGATCGCGATCTCGCGTCAGCTCACGTATTTCGCCGCGCGCGCCAAGGACGAAGGCCGCCGCTGCGATCTCGAGGCCGGCATGGCGAAACTGCTCGCCGCGCGCACCGCGTGGTCCTGCGCCGATGGTGCGGTGCAGATTCACGGCGGCAACGGCTTTGCGGTGGAGTTCCCGGCGTCCCGCATCCTGTGCGACGCGCGCATCCTGAGTATCTTTGAAGGCGCGGCGGAAATTCAGGCCCAGGTGATCGCGCGGCGATTGCTGGATGGCTCCAACTAAACATCAGAATCGGGGAACATCGGGGTATAGCTGCGCGTTGTCTCACCTGTTGGTTCGAAAAGGCGAGATAAAATAGAAAAAATAAAAATTCCCCATAATGCGTTCGTATTCGTCGGCGATGGCCGCAAGGCGCTGTTTCTGCGCAACGAAGGCGACGAGAAATTCCCCAATCTGAAGACCGAGCAGGTGTTCAACGATCATCATAATCCCGCCACGCACGAACAGGGAACCGATCGTCCGGGCAGAGCATCATCTTCCGCCAACGGCGGCGCGCGTCGCAGCAGCGTCGAACAAACCGACTGGCACGATCTTGAGGAGCACCAGTTCGCAAAGGACGTTGCGGTGGCGCTTGAGAAAGTTGTGCGTGACCGCAAGGTCGGCGCGCTGGTGATCGTTGCCCCGCCGCGCACGCTTGCCGACCTGCGGCAGGCATTCCATGCCGATGTGAAGAAAATCATTATCGCGGAGCTGGACAAGGATCTGACGAAGCAGCCGTTGCATGAGATTGAGAAACATCTCGTGCAGTAGTGCGGTCATTGCGAGGAGGCCGTAAGGCCGACGAAGCAATCCCGGTCAGGGAAGCACCGTAGGGCGGATTAGCCGAAGACGTAATCCGCCATCCCCGTGTCATAGCGACGGATTACGCTTTGCTAATCCGTCCTACGCGGTCTGCTATTTCCGCCGCACAGCCTTCGCCAATGCCTGCGCGAGATCGTCGTAAAGATCCTGCGGGTCTTCAAGCCCAACCGACAATCGCAGTAGATTCGGCGGGCAGGGCGACGACGGTCCTTCGACCGATGCACGATGCTCGATCAGGCTTTCGACGCCGCCGAGCGATGTCGCGCGCTTCCATAGTTTCACATTCGCCGCTGTCCTGATCGCCGCGCGTTCGTCGCGCTTCACCAGAATGGACAGCATCGCGCCAAAGCCGCTCATCTGGCGCTTCGCAATCGCATGATCGGGATGCGTGCGCAGGCCGGGATACAGCACGCCCGCGACGTTGGGGTTTTTCACGAGCTGCGCCGCAAGCCACATCGCGCTCCTGGTTTCTGCGTGCACGCGCGCGTCGAGCGTCCGCATCCCGCGCATCAGCAGCCACGCCTCGAACGGACCCAGCAGCAAGCCATGCTGGCTGCGCAGGGTTTCGATCCGTTTCCACAAGGCGTCGGGCTTTGCACAAGCGAGCGCGCCGGCGATCACATCCGAATGGCCGTTGAGATATTTCGATGCCGAGTGCATCACGATGTCGGCGCCGAATTTCAATGGCTGCGTGAACACCGGCGTCGCGACGGTTGAATCCACCGCCAGCCGCGCACCGGCGGCATGGGCAATCTTCGCCACCGCCGCAATGTCGGTAATGGTCCATAGCGGATTGCCCGGCGTCTCGATGAACACGAGTTTGGTCTTGCCGGGCACGACCGCGCGTTTCACCGCCGCGATGTTGCTGGTATCGACGATGCTTATCGTGTGCCCGAAGCGCGGCGCCTCGTTCACCAGCCAGGAACGAAACGCCCAATACATGACCTGTGACGCGACGATGTGGCAGGGCTTGTGCGCCATTACCAATGCGGTCGCCGCACTCATGCCAGAGCCGAACAGCAACGCCGCGCGCGCGCCTTCCAGCGTGGCGATCACTTCCTCCGCCTGCCGCACGGTGGCGTTGTCGGCGCGGCCATAGGAAAACCCTGAACGGTACTGGTTGTCGGAATCGCGCAGGTAGGTCGTCGCCACATGCAGCGGCATCACGACAGCTTTGGTTGCCGGATCGATGTGGCCCATAGCCTGTGCCGCAAGCGTGCGCGGCTTGAGCATTCGGGACTTTGGCGAAGAAATTTTTTTGCTGGCCATGGTGTGCCTTTTGGGCGTTCGATACTTATTTATACAGGGTAGTTCTATATGGCACAGGACTGCGGGTTGCTATGCGGCTGCGCCCAATGCCGCTATTGTTGCGCCAAACCAGCCGCGCACCGGGATCAGGTCTGCAAGGAAGTCTAAATGGCCAGCACGCTCTCCACCATCCTTGTTCCGATCGCCATTGGCGCCGTCGCCATCGTGCTGGTGCTGGGCCTCGGCAACCTGATGCGTGGCGGCTCGGCCAACACGTCGCAGAAACTGATGCGGCTGCGGGTGTTGCTGCAATTCATCGCGGTTGTGATTATCATGCTCACGTTATGGGTTATGGGCCGCTAGGCGGGCATCAACATGGTCGTTCTCAACTGCATCTACACACGCACCGGCGACGACGGCACGACCTCGCTTGGCAACAACGAGCGCCGCAAGAAATACGATCCGCGCGTCGATGCCTACGGTACGCTCGATGAAGCCAATGCCGCCATCGGTCTTGCGCGCCTGCACACGGCACAGGACGCGGCCTTCGATGCGCAGCTCGCGCATATCCAGAATGATCTGTTCGACGTGGAAGCCGACCTGTGCCTTTCTGAAAAGGGGCCGGGCGGCGCGCGCATGACCGTCACCGACACGCAGGTCGAATGGATCGAGGCGCAGATCGACCTTCTCAATGCCGATCTCGCCCCGCTGAAATCCTTTGTGCTGCCCGGCGGCCGTCCGGCGGCGGCATACCTGCACCTCGCCCGCACCATCTGCCGGCGGGCCGAGCGCATCATGGTCGAGCTGGCCGACAGGCCGGGCGAGAGCGTCACGGCGTCCTCGCTTAAATACGTCAACCGGCTATCGGATTTCCTGTTTGTCGCCAGCCGTTACGCCAACGACAAGGGCGCGGCGGACGTCCTCTGGGCGCCCGGCAAAAACCGCTGAACAGGCTGCTAATCTGCCTCATCCGGCCAAGTTGACACTCGCCGCGCGCCGCCGTTAAGTGACGGGGAAATTACACTGTTTTCCGGGACTCATACGCTCCCCACGCCGGTATAGAGAGTCATGAAAATCCTCGTGCCCGTCAAACGGGCGGTTGATAAGGACGTGAAGATTCGCGTCAAGGCGGACGGCTCGGGTGTCGAGCTAGCCAATGTCAAAATGTCGATGAATCCATTCGACGAGATCGCCGTCGAAGAGGCGCTGCGGCTGAGGGAAGCCGGCAAGGCGACCGAGGTGATCGCCGTTTCCATCGGGCCGCAGCAGGCGGGCGAAACCATCCGCACCGCGCTCGCCATGGGTGCCGACCGCGGCATCCTCGTGAAGCACGACGGGCCGGTCGAACCGCTCGCCGTGGCGAAAATTCTCAAAGCCATCGTCGATGCCGAACAGCCCGGCCTTGTCATTCTCGGCAAGCAGGCGATCGACGACGATTCTAACCAGACCGGCCAGATGCTGGCCGCCTTGCTCGGCTGGCCGCAGGGCACGTTCGCCTCGAAAGTTGTGCTCGACGGCGATGCAGTTTCCGTGACGCGTGAAGTCGATGGCGGCCTGCAGACCGTGAAGCTCAAGGGGCCGGCCATCGTCACGACCGATCTGCGGCTCAACGAACCGCGCTATGCTTCGCTGCCGAACATCATGAAGGCGAAGAAGAAGCCGATTGATGAAAAGTCGCCGGCCGATTACGGCGTCGATGTCGCGCCGCGCCTTGAAGTCGTCAAGACCGTCGAACCGCCGGGCCGCAAGGCCGGCGCCAAGGTCGGCTCGGTCGCCGAACTCGTCGGCAAACTCAAAGACGCAGGTGTAATTTGACCACGCTGCTCATTACCGAACACAACAACGTGTCGCTCAAGGATTCAACCAACAAGGCGCTGACTGCTGCCGCCGCGCTGGGCGGCGACGTGCATGTGCTGGTGGCGGGCAAGGACTGCAAAGGCGTCGCCGATGCTGCCGCGAAGCTGCAGGGCGTCGCCAAGGTGCTGCTCGCCGAAGGTGACGCTTACGCGCACCTGCTAGCCGAACCCGTTGCGGCGCTGATCGTGTCGCTGGCGCCGAACTACGCCGCGCTGGTCGCGCCGGCGACCACGTCGGGCAAGAACGTCATGCCGCGCGTCGCCGCGCTGCTCGACGTCATGCAGGTGTCGGAAATCATCAAGGTCGTTGCGCCCGACACGTTCGAGCGGCCGATCTATGCCGGCAACGCGATCCAGACCGTGAAGTCGAAAGACAGGATCAAGGTCATCACCGTGCGCACGGCGTCGTTTGCCGCGACCGGCGAGGGCGGTTCTGCCTCCATCGAAGCCGCCAGCGCCGTCGCCGATCCGGGCATCTCGACATTCGTCGGGGAAGAACTCTCGAAGTCCGAACGCCCCGAACTGACCTCGGCGAAAATCATCATCTCGGGCGGCCGCGCCATGCAGTCGCGCGAGAACTTCACGACCTACATCGAGCCGGTGGCCGACAAGCTCGGCGCCGCCATGGGCGCATCGCGCGCCGCGGTCGATGCCGGTTATGCGCCGAACGACTGGCAGGTTGGGCAGACCGGCAAGGTGGTTGCGCCGGAACTCTATATCGCCGTCGGCATTTCAGGCGCGATCCAGCATCTCGCCGGCATGAAGGATTCCAAGGTCATCGTTGCGATCAACAAGGACGAGGAAGCGCCGATTTTCCAGGTCGCGGACTACGGTCTGGTGGCCGATCTCTACAAGGCGCTGCCGGAACTTGCCGAAGAACTCGGCAAACTCAAGGGCTAGGCGGCATCGCTTACCCGCCCGCTTGAGGGTAAGCTGGACGGACGAAAGCGGTTAAGGGCGACGGAAGATCATGGCACATACAATTCGTAAGGTTGGCGTGGTCGGCGCGGGGCAGATGGGCTCGGGCATCGCGCATGTTTGCGCGCTCGCGGGCCTCGACGTGGTACTCAACGACGTTTCCGAAGACCGCGTGAAGGCCGGGCTTGCCACCATCAACGGCAATATGGCCCGCCAGGTGACACGCCAGCGCATCACCGAAGAGCAGCGCCAGGCCGCGCTCAAGCACATCTCGTCATCGGCGTCATTCGACAAGCTTGGCGACTGCGATCTCGTCATCGAGGCCGTCACCGAGCGCGAGGACGTCAAGCGCAAGACGCTCGCCGACCTCTGCCCGCATCTCAAGCCGGGTGCGCTGATCGGCACCAACACGTCCTCCATCTCGATCACGCGGCTCGCCGCCGCGACCGACCGCCCGGAAAAGTTCATCGGCATTCATTTCATGAACCCGGTGCCGGCGATGGAACTGGTCGAGATCATCCGCGGCATCGCCACTGCCGACCCGACATTCGAGGAAACCAAGGCGTTCGTCACCAAGCTCGGCAAGAAGATCGCGGTGTCGGAAGATTTCCCGGCCTTCATCGTCAACCGCATCCTGCTGCCGATGATCAACGAAGCGATCTACACGCTGTATGAAGGCGTCGGCTCGGTCGATGCCATCGATACCGCGATGAAACTCGGCGCGCATCATCCGATGGGGCCGCTGGAACTGGCGGACTTCATCGGCCTCGATACGTGTCTGTCGGTGATGCAGGTGCTGCACGAAGGGCTGGCGGATTCGAAGTACCGCCCGTGCCCGCTGCTGGTGAAATACGTCGAGGCCGGCTGGCTCGGCCGCAAGACGCAGCGCGGCTTCTACGATTATCGCGGCGAAAAGCCCGTTCCGACGCGCTAAGACGCAATTCAATAAAACTTTAACTATATCGTCCGAGACTGCGCCTTCCGGCCGCCCTGCGGCCTGTCGAGCATAGGTTCTATGGACCCCGTCAGCATCGCAACCGCATTCGTCAGGCAGCAGGCCAGCCAGTTCCAGACGGCGGCGGCAGCGAAGATGATGAAGATGAATGCCGACGGCGCGCAGGCCATCGCACAGCTCCTCGACGCCGCCGCTCAGAATGCCACCAAGGCCATGACCGCAGCCGGCATCGGGCAGAACCTCGACATCACCGTCTAGATTTTCCGCCGTATCGCCGATCGTCGTTTCATCGCCGGTGAGAATCGGGAACAATGCCGTGGTGCGGACATTGAAGATGACCGCCGTCGCGCATTGGGAAATCAGCACATGGCAAGAAAACAGCGTCCGTCGATTGTAGGCAGGCTCGGCCATGCGTTCGGCGACATCGCGGATGCGGTGAGCGTCGCGGCGACGGGTTCGCAGCTCGGCGTGCTGGAACTCGCGGCAGAGGACGAGCTGAACGAAAGCCGGGCGAGGCCTGCGCGGAAGACGAAGGCCAAGAAGAAAGCTGTGAAGAAGACGGTGGCAAGGAAGAAAGCCGCAGTGAAGAAGACCGTGCCGAAGAAGAAAAAGGCTGTGGTGAAGAAAACCGCGAAGAAAGCTCCCAAGAAGTCTCTTAAAAAATCCAAACGCCGCTGATTACTCCGTCCTCATCCTGAGGAGCCGCGAAGCGGCGTCTCGAAGGACGAGGGCGGCCCTTAGCAGGATGTTGAAAAAACCGATCGGGGGCTCAGATTTCTACTGAAATCAGGGTGCTATTGGGAACTTCGACATCCAAAGGAACCGGCGCCCCCTGGGCCAAGATCTGCTCAAGAATCATAAAAAGACGGGAATGGATGTGGGT
>CANJBX010000062.1 GCA_947472885.1 Hyphomicrobiaceae bacterium | reverse complement strand
TGACCCACATCCATTCCCGTCTTTTTATGATTCTTGAGCAGATCTTGGCCCAGGGGGCGCCGGTTCCTTTGGATGTCGAAGTTCCCAATAGCACCCTGATTTCAGTAGAAATCTGAGCCCCCGATCGGTTTTTTCAACATCCTGCTAGACCAAAATCCGGTAATAGGAGCAATTGGCCAGGGCCTTTGCCGCTTTCAAGCGGATAAGGAAAAAAGGCAATCGCGTTCCTTCGGAAATGGGATAAACGATGGATCGCTCTCTCAATGCCGGGGAATCGAAAGTGTCGATGCGGGGATTGCTGATTGTTGCCGGATTGTTGGCGCTGCCGGGCACGGCTTTGGCGCAACAGACGGATTATTCAGCGGGAAAAACGCCGCAGCAGCTTTTCTCGGGCGATTGCGCGGCGTGCCATTCGTCACCCAAGGGGCTCGCCAAAAATCAGGACCAGCGCGGGCTGACGAGCTTCCTGCGCGAGCATTACACAAGCCGGAGCGAGGCCGCCGGTGCACTGGCGGCATACTTGATGGGTAATCCGGGCACGGCTGCGCCGGTCCGCAATCCGGGGGCGCCCGATCCGCAAGGCCGCAATGCGCGGACCACCCCGGCTTCTGCGCCCGCCGCGCGTCCGGCTGCGCCAGCTGGCGAAGATCCGTTCCGCCGCGTGTTCCGTTCCGTCACCGAGCCGGAGCCGGATGGCTCCATCGCCGCGCCTGAGGCGGGCGAGGGGCCTGCGCCGGGTGCCAAACCGAAACCGGGCGCCAAGCCGCGCACCGCCGCGCAGCCACCCGAGACACCGGCGCGGGCCAAGGAAAATGGCAAGGGCAAGAAACGCGAGCCGTCCGAGGCCGCAAAGGATACCAAGCCCTCTGAAGAGTCCGCGAAGGAAGTTTCTGCGGCGGTGGAAGCCACCAAGGCCGAGGCTGCGAAAGCTGAAGCCGTGAAGGCAGAGGCTGCCCGCGCCAAGGTTCGTGCCTATGCAACGAGCGGCGAGGAAGCGCGTCCGAAAGGCGAGCCCGCCGCATCCGAGCCGCCGGCTGCCGCTGCGCCGCCCGCGGGCGAGCGTCCCGCATCGACCCCGCCGGGCTGATCCGGCGCTTCGCAAATTCTCTCAACACGAAAACGGCCTCGCATTGCGAGGCCGTTTTTATTTTTGCAGCGTTGAGAAAGCGCCGGGATTACTTCTCGGTGGCAGCTTCCGCTTCGCCGTCTGCGCCAACGGCTTCGTCGGCATCTTCGCGCTTGTCGAACATCGTCTGCGCGGCGGCCAGCGCCTCGTCGGCTTCGGTCTTGTCGCGGCTGACGGTGATGTCTTCGCCACGCTTGAGGCGTTCGGCTTCGTCGGCGTTACGCGCGACGTTCAGGTTGACCTTCACTTCGACTTCCGGGTGCAGCGTCAACGGCAGCACATGGCGGCCGACGGTCTTGACCGGGGCGTTGAGCGCGATCTGGCTGCGGTTGACCGTAAAGCCGGCTTCGCCGAGCAGGACGGCGACATCGCGGGCGGAAACCGAACCGAACAGCGCGCCGGTTTCAGCGGCCTGACGCAGCACGATGATGTTGTGGCCGTCGAGCTTGGCGGCAACCTTCTCGGCCTCGCTCTTGAGCTGGAGGTTCTGCGCCTCAAGCTGCGTCTTCATGCCTTCGAACTTGGCGCTGTTTTCCTTGGTGGCGCGCAAAGCCTTGCCCTTGGGCAGCAGGAAGTTGCGGGCAAAACCGTTCTTGACCTTTACGGTCTCGCCCATCTGGCCGAGCTTGGCGACGCGTTCGAGCAAAATGACGTCCATGACTTTTCTCCGTTGATTGAAATTGAAATTCTAGGTGTGAGCGGGAGGTTGACCGCGCCACGCCGTGAAGCGTGCACGCAGATTGAAGGCGGCATCGGCAAGTCCGATCAGGCTGAGCATCATGATCGGCCAGCCCTGGCGCATGCTGAGCAGCAGAAATCCGAAATAGATCGACGACAGGACGAAGCTGCGGTTTTTCATGCCGCGGCTGACGGCGTGCAGCACGGCAAGGCCGAGCGCGCCATAGGCGATCATCGTCACGGTTGCGAAAATGCCGGCGAAGATGCCGACGATGTCGGGGACGAACGACGCGGCAAGCGCAATCGCCGCGATGGCGAAGGCATAACGCGGAAACTGCATCGCCGGAATATCCGGCCACGGGCGCGTCAGGCGGCCCGAGATGCGCACGATCAGTCCGGCCAGCCACAGGTTAAGGAGGTTGATGACGGTGCTTGCCATCGCGGACATGAACGGCGCGATAAACACGAAGAAGTTGACGAGGCTCTCAGGATCGGCAACGCCCGGCAGGGTGAGCGGGCCTCCGGCACCAGTGCCGGCGCGCATCCGGATCGCGCGTTCGATCACGGCGCGCAGCGATGCCTGCAGGCTCGCCTCGTCGGTGCCGTAGAACGGCAAGGCAAAGGCAATCGTCGCGCCGCCGAGCAGGGCCGCCCAGAACACCAGCCCGCCGACCGGGTACCATTCGAGGGTGTTGTCGGATGCCGGACGCGCCAGCAGCGCAAGATAGCCAAGCCACCACGCGGGCAGGCCGACCGTCAGCGCAATGGCAATGGCAACCTTGAAGTTGAACAGGGCGAACATGATGACGCCGGACGTCGCAATCGCGACCAGCGCGGCGCGGTGGCTCCAGCCGATGGCCGCGATCATGACCGGCAGGCTGGCGAATATCACCAGCAGGACCGCCGTTGGCGGGCCGAAAATGCTGGCAACGGAAAGCAACGCCGAAGCTGCGCCCGCGCCAATGCCGATGAGTACGTGTTGCAACATCGCAAGCTGTCCCGCTTCAATGAGCGGTTAGAGCCGGACGTATCCGGCCCAACCATCGGCGCCCGAAATTATTTCCGGACGCTTCGCAGTAGGAGAGCGGCGGCGCGTTTTCACGCGCCGCCGTATTTCAGTTAGCGGATGACGTAGGGCAGCAGGCCGAGGAACCGCGAACGCTTGATGGCGCGCGCCAGTTCACGCTGCTTCTTCGCGGAAACCGCAGTGATGCGGCTCGGCACGATCTTGCCGCGCTCGGAAATGTAGCGCTGCAGCAGCTTGACGTCCTTGTAGTCGATCTTCGGCGCATTGGCGCCGGTGAACGGGCAGGTCTTGCGACGACGGAAGAACGGACGACGTGCGCCGCCACCACCGCCACCACCGGATTGTGCGAAGCTCATGATTATTCCTTCCCGCCGGCGTTGGATTCTTCTTCGTCACGGCGCGGACGGCGCTCGCCACGATCACGGTCAAATCCGCCGCCACCGCCGCCGCCGAAGCCGCCGCGATCGCCGAAGCCACGGCCGCCGCGATCACCACGATCATCGCGGTCGGACTTGCGCATCATGGCTGACGGGCCTTCTTCGTGTTCATCGACCTTGATGGTCATGAAGCGCAGCACGTCTTCGCTGATGCGTTCCTGACGCTCGACTTCCGCCAGCGCGGCCGGCGGTGCATCGACGTTGAACAGTGTGAAGTGCGCCTTGCGATTCTTGTCCATGCGGAAGGTGAGCGACTTGACGCCCCAGTATTCCGACTTGGTGATCTTGCCGCCCAGGCCTTCGATGATGCCTGTGAACTGCTTGGTCAGTTCTTGGACTTGCTGCGCGGACGCATCCTGACGCGCAAGGTAGACGTGTTCGTACAACGGCATGAAAATGCCTCTCCCATGTTTAGCCCGTTCCGGCGCTAAGCCCTTCGTGCCCTTTGGGAGGCTCGAAAGTTCTCAGGAAGGCGGGGACACCGGACGCCGGACCACGCGGTCCTACCGTTTCAATTGAAACAGCCGTCCGTTCAGCCCCCGGCCGGGGTCGAGCGGAAGCGCGGTTTATAGGGGACTTGCGGGCAAAAGCAAGGCGAAGGGCCGTTTTTGTGGGCCGGAACCGGGTTTTCGGCGCTTCGGCTTGACAGTGAACCGGCCGACGGTGTCATTCGCCCCAAATTAGGGGTCGAACATGTCCATTGCATTGGTCTTTCCGGGTCAGGGCAGTCAGGCGGTCGGCATGGGCAAGGCCCTTGCGGACGCATTCCCGGCGGCAAAAGCGGTATTCGACGAGGCCGATGAGGCGCTCGGGGGCGGCCTGTCGTCGCTGATGTGGGACGGCCCGGCCGAATCCCTGACCCTGACCGAGAACGCCCAGCCGGCGCTGCTGACCATGTCGGTTGCGGTGCTGCGGGTGTTGCAGGCCGAAGCGGGAATCGATCTCAAGAAAGACGTGGCGTTCGTCGCGGGTCATTCGCTCGGTGAATATTCCGCACTGACGGCGGCAGGCGCGTTTTCGCTGCCGGATGCCGTGCGGCTCGTTCGCCTGCGCGGACAGTCGATGCAGAAGGCGGTGCCGGTCGGCGTTGGCGCCATGGCGGCGTTGCTGGGCCTCGAATACGAACAGGCCGTGGCCGTCGCGGATGAAGCGGCACAGGGACAAGTCTGTCAGGCCGCCAACGACAACGGTGGCGGGCAGGTCGTTGTTTCCGGCGACAAGGCCGCGGTCGAACGCGCCGTCGAAATCGCCAAGGCCAAGGGCGCCAAGCGCGCCATGCTCCTTCAAGTGTCCGCGCCGTTCCATTGCGCATTGATGAAGCCTGCGGCCGATGTGATGGCCGATGCGTTGACCAAGATTACCGTGAATGCACCCGCGGTGCCGCTGATTGCCAATGTCGTCGCGGGTCCGATTACCGATCCGGCGGAAATCAGGAAGCGGCTGGTCGAGCAGGTGACGGGCACGGTGCGCTGGCGCGAGTGTGTCGCCTATATGGCCGGCCAGGGCGTGACGGCCTTTTACGAAATCGGCGCCGGCAAGGTGCTGTCCGGCCTGGTCAAGCGGATCGCCGACGGCGCCGCCGGGACCGCCATTGGCACGCCGGCGGACATTGAAACTTTTAAGGCCGGGCGGGGTTGAAAAGACCTGTTTTGCAAGGACCTCTGCCGGTCCCGGTGGATGTGTTCCACACCGGATCGGACGCGGGCCGGGCAAGCTGGCAATGGGTTTTGAAGTATGCTACCCGAACCCGGCTTGGGCAGGGCGACGGGGGCCGGATGCGGTTGCATTTGGCGCTCTACTGCACCACAACCAACTGAGAATAAGCTAATCTGGTAGGCAATACCGATCACGACGACCGAACTGCGGCGAATAACAAGGTCGCGGGCCAGGTCTGGCCAATCAAGCACGGGGTTTGAAAAATGAGTGAAATCGGCGAGCGCGTTAAGAAGATCGTCGTGGAACACCTTGGGGTAGAACCCGAAAAGGTGACGGAAGCCGCTAGCTTTATCGACGACCTCGGTGCCGACAGTCTCGATACGGTCGAACTCGTCATGGCGTTCGAGGAAGAGTTCGGATGCGAAATCCCCGATGACGCCGCCGAAACGATTCTGACCGTGGGCGATGCGACCAAGTTCCTTGAAAAGAACGCCAAGGGCTGATCGAAGCTCTTGAGACTGGCCCGGCCATTTGGCCTGCGGCTGTGTAAGCCGGTGCGGCGTGCTATTGGAGCGCGCCGCAAAAGCCCGACAAATCCACGGTAATTTTACTTCGGCGCTCCGCGCCGGAGTCGCATGTGTTGGCGCTTTTCGGCGGCAGGCTTAGAGGTTACATGTAGTTGAACCGGCGCGCGAAGCCGGAGCGGGAAGTGAGACATGAGGCGGGTAGTCGTAACCGGATTGGGGATGCTTACGCCGCTCGGCTGTGGCGTCGAGCATACGTGGAAGCGCATCCTCGCGGGCGAGAGCGGCGCTAACCGCATCGAGAATTTTGACGTTTCCGACCTGCCGGCCAAGATCGCGGCGCAAATTCCGCGCGGCGACGGTACCAACGGCACCTACAATCCCGATCAGTGGATGGAGCCCAAGGAACAGCGCAAGGTCGATGAATTCATCATCTATGGCATGTGCGCGGCGCGCCAGGCCATCGAGGATTCCGGCTGGAAGCCGACCTCCTATGAAGACCAGACCCGCACTGGTGTGATGATTGGCTCGGGCATTGGCGGCATCAACGGCATTGCCGAGACCGCCATCCTGCTCCAGGAAAAAGGACCGCGCCGGGTTTCGCCGTTCTTTATTCCGGGCCGCCTGATCAATCTTGCTTCCGGCTATGTTTCGATCGAACACGGTCTCAAGGGGCCGAACCACGCGGTCGTCACCGCCTGTTCGACCGGCGCGCACGCCATCGGCGACGCAGCGCGGCTGATCGCGTTCGACGACGCCGACGTGATGCTCGCGGGCGGCACCGAGTCGCCGATCAACCGCATCAGCATGGCGGGCTTTGCGGCCTGCCGCGCCCTCTCGACCGCTTACAACGAAACGCCCGAAAAGGCGTCGCGGCCTTACGATAGGGCGCGCGATGGCTTTGTCATGGGCGAGGGCGCCGGCGTGGTCGTGCTGGAAGAACTCGAACATGCCCGCGCACGCGGCGCGAAGATCTACGCAGAAGTCGTCGGTTATGGCATGTCGGGCGATGCCCATCACATCACCGCGCCATCGGAAGATGGTGACGGCGCATTCCGCTGCATGAACATGGCGATCAAGCGCGCCGGGATCACGCCGTCCGAGATCGACTACATCAACGCCCATGGCACTTCGACCATGGCGGACACCATCGAACTCGGTGCAGTCGAGCGCGTTGTCGGCAATGCGGCGGGCCGCATCTCGATGTCATCGACCAAGTCGGAAATCGGCCATCTTCTTGGCGCGGCCGGCGCAGTCGAGGCGATCTTCTGCATTCTCGCGATGCGCGACCAGATTGTGCCGCCGACCATCAATCTCGATAACCCGCAGGTCGCGACCGCCATCGACCTGGTGCCGAATCAGGCCCGCAAGCGTGAAGTCAACGTGACGCTGTCCAACTCGTTTGGATTCGGCGGCACCAACGCCTCGCTGGTGTTCAAGCGGAATGTGGCCTGACGCCGCGCCTGCCTAACTTTCCATCTTTCGCCGCAATCGCCGATAACTTCCTTCGTCGGCGTTGGTAGTGTAGCGTGCGCGCGCGGCAGATATTTGGCAGGTTCATGGATGTTTTGGCGGCGCAAGAGCGGCTCTGATACGCAGGATTCGGCGGAACGGCCGGGCGACCGCGTACCGGAGACGGAGGCGATGGCTGCGCCACGTCGCATGACGTCGCCGCGTGCGGCGATCGTGCCTGAGCGCGTGAAGGCGCCGCGTTCGTCGAGCGCCAAACATCCGATGATCGTGGCGGCGAATGCCGTATTCACCATTCTCGTGCTGGTTGCGCTTGTCGGCGGCGGCGCGGTGTGGGTCGGCAAGAGCCATCTCGAAGCCAAGGGTCCGCTAACGGAAGAAAAGATCGTCAACATTCCGCGCGCCGGCGTGCGCGACGTATCCGACGCGCTGGAGCGCGAAGGCGTCATCACGCAGCCATACATCTTCATTGCTGCCGCGCTGCTGCAGAAGTCACGCGGCGATCTCAAGGCCGGCGAATACCAGTTTCCCAGGCAGGCGAGCCTGCAGGATGTCATCAACACGATCATCGATGGCAAGGTCGTGCAGCATCAGATGACGATCCCCGAGGGCCTGACCTCGGGGCAGATCGTTCAGCGGTTGCTGGAAGTCGATATTCTCGCCGGCAATATCCGTGAAATTCCGCGCGAGGGTTCGCTGCTGCCGGAGACCTACCGCTTCACGCGCGGCACGTCGCGCGAGCAGATGATCCAGCGCATGCAGCAGGCCCAGCGCCGCGTCGTGCAGGAGGCGTGGGAACGCCGCTCGCCGGACCTGCCGCTCAAGTCGCCGGAAGAGCTGGTGACGCTCGCATCCATCGTCGAGAAGGAAACCGGCAAGGCGGACGAGCGTGCGCGCGTCGCCGCAGTGTTCACCAACCGCCTCAAGCAGCGCATGAAGCTGCAATCCGATCCGACGATTATATATGGGTTGGTTGGCGGCAAGGGTACGCTGGGCCGGCCGATCATGCGCAGCGAGATCAATCAGCCGACGCCCTACAACACCTATACGATCCCCGCCTTGCCGCCGGGACCGATTGCGAACCCCGGCCGCGCGTCCATCGAAGCAACCGCGACCCCGGCGCGCACGCGCGAGATATTCTTCGTTGCTGACGGCACCGGCGGACACGCATTCTCCGAAACGCTCGCCGAGCATTCCAGGAACGTGAGAAACCTGCGCGCCATCGAACGCCAGCCCGCCAACGATGCGGCGCCTGCGGACGATGACGACGCGGATGCATCCGCCGCGCAACGGCAGAAGCCCACGACCCCGCGGCCCGCTGCGCCGCAGGCTCCAAGGTCCGCGAATCCGGCAGTTGCACCCGCCGCACAGGCTGCGCCGCCGCAGGCCCAGAGCCAGACGCCGCTGCGGCCAAGAACCCAGTAAAACGTCCAATTCCGGTTCCCCCCGTTCGGCGCGCGCCCTAGTCTGGCGGATGAAATCCGTTCCGATTCGCGCCGCAACAGCCAGGATGCTTCTGAGACAATGACGTTATCGAGCATGACCGGCTTTGCCCGCAGTCAGGGCGTCTCTGGACCCTACGCGTGGACGTGGGAAATCAAGTCCGTCAACGCCAAGGGTTTCGATCTTCGCCTGCGCGTTCCGTCGGGCTGGGACAGCGTCGAACAGCCGGCGCGCACCAGGGCCGCGGAGATCTTCTCGCGCGGCACGTTGCAGGCGTCGCTTTCCGTCGAACGGCAGGGCATGGCGCCGCAGGTACGCGTCAATGAAGCGGTACTCGAAGCCGTGCTCTCGACGCTGAAACAGCTTCAGGGCCGCATCGAAGCCGACCCGCCCAGACTCGATGGCATCCTCGCCATCAAGGGCGTCATTGAGGTCGTCGATGCCGAGGAGCGCGAGGACGAGAAGCGCGCGGCCGAGGTGACTGTGACCGCAGGATTTGCCGCTGCGCTGAAAAGCCTTGCCGACATGCGAAAGCATGAGGGCGCGGCGCTTGGCCGTATCCTTAGTGAACGGCTCGCGGAAATCGCTTCGCTGGCGGCGCGCGCAGATGCAGCGCCCGGCCGCAAGCCGGAAGCCGTCAAGAAACGGCTCGCCGAACAGGTGGCGGCGCTTGCCGATAATGCGCGCTTCGATTCCGACCGCCTGCATCAGGAAGCCATCCTGCTCGCCGGCAAGGCCGATGTACGCGAAGAGCTGGACCGGCTGGCGGCGCATGTGGCGCAGGCGCTGTCGCTCATTCAGAACGGCGGCGCGATCGGCCGCAAGCTCGATTTCCTGTCGCAGGAACTCAACCGCGAATCCAATACCTTGTGCGCGAAGTCGAACGACGTCGAACTCACGAACATCGGGCTTGAACTCAAGACCGTCGTCGAACAATTCCGCGAGCAGGTTCAGAATCTGGAATGAGCGCAATGACGGGCGAGGGCGATAAGCGCATTGAGCGGCGCGGACTGATGCTGGTGCTGTCGTCGCCATCGGGCGCCGGCAAGACAACGCTGTCGCGGATGTTGCTCGACGAGAAGCAGGCCGAGCTTTCCGTATCGGTGACGACGCGCGCACAGCGGCCGGGCGAGATCGACGGCCAGCACTATCATTTCATCGACAAGCCGAAGTTTGAGCAGATGGTGGCGCAGAACGAGTTGCTCGAATGGGCGACGGTGTTCGGCAACAGCTACGGC
Source organism: Hyphomicrobiaceae bacterium (assembly GCA_947472885.1). GTDB lineage: Bacteria > Pseudomonadota > Alphaproteobacteria > Rhizobiales > Xanthobacteraceae > CANJBX01. The sequence goes on along the minus strand of CANJBX010000062.1, from coordinate 14,435 downwards.
ACGCCGCGCGGGCCGGTCGAAACCACGCTCAAGGCCGGGCGGGATATGTTGTTCGACCTCGATTGGCAAGGTACGCAGCAGATGCGCGAGCGCGCGCGCGAAGACCTTGTGAGTGTATTCATCCTGCCGCCGTCGGTGCCTGAACTTGAGCGGCGGCTGCATACCCGCGCGCAGGACGACGAAGCGACGATCCGTGGCCGCATGGCCAAGGCCGGCGACGAAATGAGCCATTGGCCGGAATACGACTATGTGGTGATCAATCACGATCTGCCGCGCAGCCTGAATGAAATCCGCGCGATCCTCGCCGCCGAGCGTCTCAAGCGTGAGCGGCAAGTCGGGTTGACGGCATTCGTGCGCGGCTTGCAGGCGCAGCTTTAGGCGTGATCCCGAAAAGTGGTCTTCGGTTTTCGGATCAGATCACGCCTCGGAAAATATCAAGTCAGGAAATTGCCGCTTCGGAAGTCCATGAACGCCTGATGGATTTCGGCTTCCGTGTTCATCACGAACGGGCCGCCGAACGCGACCGGCTCCTGGATCGGCGGCGCGGCGAACAGCAGCAGCCGCAGCGGTGCATCGGCATTGATCGTCAGGCTGTCGTCGCCGTCGCCGAGCGAGGGATCGAACCAGGCGACCTTGCCGGCTGAGATGGGCGTGCCGCCTTCACCGATCCTGCCGCTGCCTTCCAGCACATAGACAAATCCCCGGTACATCGCGGGGACTTCCTGGAACAGGAACCTGCCGGGCTCCAGCCGGATATCCAGCAACACCAGCGGCCAGTCGCTGCCGTGCGGTTGTTCAGCGTTGCCCGACTTGCCGGCATAAACGCGGACCTCGAAACCTTCCCCCTTGTTGACCGGGACTTCACCCGCGCTCTGGTTGACGTAACGCGCCGGCATCATTTTCATCTTGGCGGGCAGGTTGAGCCAGAGCTGGAGCGTATGCGCCATCTCGTTCTCGTGCGGCATCTCCGAGTGCATGACGCCGCGGCCCGCGGTCATCCATTGCACGTCGCCCTTGCGCAGCACGCCGTGGCCGCCGGTATGGTCGGCATGTTCGAGCGCACCATCGAGAACGAACGTCACGGTCTGCATGCCGCGATGCGGATGCTCCTCGAAACCGCGGGGCGCGGCGAACCAGTCTTCCGACAGCATCAGGAACGGCGTGGTGGCGGCATAGTCGCCGGCCTGCACGATCACCTGCTTGTCGTGCACCTGCTCCGAGGGGCCACGGCGGGTTACGCCGTGAATGCGGACGATTTCTTTTTCCATTTCAGCGTCTCCGAATTCAGCAGGCCCTATCTAGGTATTCGCCGCACCGCTGGACAGGGCATTGGCCAATGCCACAAATCCTTCGACGGAAATTTCCTCGGCGCGGGCCGTCGGCGCTATTCCGGCAGCTTCGAGGGCCGGAATAGGGTCGGCAGAGGCTGAGCGCAGGCTCTGCCGCAGCATCTTGCGGCGCTGGCCGAACGCTGCTTCCGTCACGCGCTCCAGCATACGCCGGTCGCACGGCAGCGGCGTTATACGCGGTATGAACCGGACGACTGACGACGTGACCTTCGGCGGCGGCACGAAGGCCGTCGGCGCAATATCGAACAGGATCTTGGTCTCGCAGCGCCAGTTCGCCAGGATCGAGAGGCGGCCATAGGCTTTCGAGCCGGGCGCGGCGGTGATGCGCTCCGCCACCTCGCGCTGGAACATCAGCACCATCGTGTCGTACCACGGCGGCCAGGGCTCGGCGGTCAGCCAGCCGATCAGCAAGGCGGTCGCGATATTATAGGGCAGGTTGGCGGCGATCCGCGTTGGACCTGCCACATGGGCCTGCCAGTCGAAGTCGAGGGCGTCGCCTTCGATGATTTCCAGCCGTCCCGGATAATGCGCGGCGATCTCCTGCAGCGCGGCGACCGCACGCGCGTCCCGCTCGATGGCGATGACTTTGCTGGCGCCATTGGTAATCAGTGCGCGCGTCAGCCCGCCGGGTCCGGGGCCGACCTCGATGACCGTCGCGCCTTCCAGCGGTCCGGCGGCGCGCGCGATGCGGCCGGTGAGGTTGAGGTCGAGCAGGAAATTCTGGCCGAGGGACTTCTTGGCCGACAGTTCATGACGGCGGATCACGTCTCGCAGCGGCGGCAGATCGTCCGTTGCACTCATTTCGCAACAGCAAGTGCGAGCGCGGGCTTTTCGGTGAGCCGGGCAGCCAGCTGGAGTGCAGCGACAAGACTCGACTCATCGGCTTTGCCGGTGCTGGCAATATCGAAGGCGGTGCCATGGTCGGGCGAGGTGCGCACGAACGGCAGGCCGAGCGTGACATTGACGCCGTGATCGAACGCCAGTGTCTTGATCGGAATCAGCGCCTGATCGTGATACATGCACAGCGCGACGTCGTAGCTCGCCCGGGCTGCTGCGTGGAACATCGTGTCGGCGGGCAACGGACCGCGCGCGTCGATTCCTTCGGCGACAAGGGCGCGAACGGCTGGTGCGACAATGTCGCGGTCTTCGGTGCCGATGGTGCCGTCTTCGCCGGCGTGGGGATTAAGTCCGGCAATCGCGAGGCGAGGACGTGCAATCCCGAAGCGCTCGCGCAAATCATGCGCGGCAATCCTGCCGGTGGTGACAATAAGATCGGTGGTAAGGACGCGCGGCGCTTCGGTGAGCGGCAGGTGGATGGTAACGGGTATGACCGCCAGTTCCGGCGCCCACAGCATCATCACCGGATGCAGCGGCTTGCCGGTTTTCGCGCTCGCGAGCTTGGCAAGAAATTCAGTGTGGCCCGGTTCGGCAAAGCCGGCCTTATAAAGCACGTTCTTGGCGACGGGATTGGTGACAACCGCGCTTGCCTTGCCGGCGAAGACATCCGCGACCGCGCGTTCAATGGCGGCGATGGCTGCCGGTGCGCTGCTGCTGTCCGGAATGCCGGGTGTTGCTGTGACAGCAATGCCGCAATCGACAACCGGAAGCGCGTTCGGAAATGCTGCCGCGGCTTCCTGTGGCGTTACCGTCGTGACTGGCACACGCACGCCGAGCGCGCTTGCGCGTTGCGTGATGTGGTGGGCATCACCGATGAGATAAAAAGGAGACAGGCCGAGTTTCGAACGCCGCAGCCATGCCTTGATCGTTATGTCCGGACCAATGCCTGCCGGCTCACCGAGACTTAGTGCGAGCGGGAGCCGCATCGGGCACGTCCTTGTATTCGATCATGGCCTGCTTGCGCAGCTGGTCCAGCAGTTTCTTGGAATTGGTGTTGTACTGTTCGGAGAACATCTCGTTCTGGACTTCGCGCTTCGCAGCCGAGCCAAGGCGCGTCTCGCGCTTGTTGCACACTGCGAAAAGCTCGACGCCCTGTGGCGTCACTTCCGGTTCGGTCAGTTTCCCGACCGCGGTCTTGTCGAGGATCTCGCGCAGGGCCGGCGCGAGATCGGCCGAGGTCTTGGTGATCTGGTCGCGGACTGCGACATCGCGCAAGCTGCGCGCCAGCGCGAGCCCGGTCTGGCATCCATCGAAACGCACCCTCAGCGACTCCGCATCGCGCTTCTTGACGCTGACAACTTCTTCGCCGCTACCCCGCGCCACGACGAACAGGATCGGCTGTAGCGTATATTCGAACCCGATAATCTCCTTGTCATCCTTCTTGCGGCTTTCGAGCGCGGCGGCAATTTCCTTTTCGCTCACCTGGAGACTTGCCTGGTACTTGCCGCGCACGATCTGCTGCCACGTCGACTCGGCGCGGATGCGGTCCTTGAGCGTGTAGGGCTGTACGCCCTGCGAGGAGAGCGTCTTGGACAACTGCGCCGAATCCATGCGCATGCGCTTTGCCATGTCGGCAAAGGAAGATTCAATGTCCTGATCGCTCATTTCCAGCTTGTAGCGTTTGCCGAGCTGGACCTTGAGCTTGTCATTGATGAGGTCGTCGAGGACTTCCTGGCGCGGTGGGTTTCGGCGGCTGGTGAGCTGAATGAGCTTGCTGCGCTGATCGATGTCGAATGTCGTGACGGGTTCGCCATTGACGATAATGGCGACGTGCTGAGCCTGCGCCGGAGAGGGGGCAAACGCCAAGGCGGCAACGGCCATCATCCCGGCAAGCAATATCTGCGGCATGCTTTGCCGATGGGCGAATGTATTTGTCATCAGGACGTATGTCATATTCATATTAACCCGTAGTCGAAGCCGCATGGTCGCGCGGCGCAGTTTCGCAAACAGGTGTGGCGGGACTTTGATTATTGGGGGCCGTTCCCGCCGCCGCCAAGCGTACGCAAGCTGAATTGCATAACGACGCTGTGGTTGGTGGTGACATTGCCGTTGTAGTTGTAGTCGGCAATGTAGTTCAGCGACATGATAAAACAATCGTCGATGTAGCCAAAGCCGGTACGGAACTGGTTGATTTTGCTGGCATTGATGTCGTACCGCGCGGCGCCGCTGACGACCCAGTTTTCATTCAACTTGAACGCGGCGGTGGACAGGACACCCTCGCGGCGATTGAGGAAGCCAAGTTCGGGCTGGGCGTCGTAATTGCCGTACAATGCCGAAATATTCCAGCGGTCGAAGTTGGCGCGCGCTTCCATTTCAAGTCGGCGCAGCGTGAAGTCCTGTTCGTCGAACCGGAAGCGCGAAATGAAGCTGTGGATCTTGTTCGGCTGGTATGCGGCGCGCGCGACATAGTCCGCCCGGCGGGTATCGAGGCCGCTGTTGAGGCCCGTATTGGCGACATCGCCGACGGCAAACGAGTTCGTGCCGAAGATCTGGTACGACTGTCCGAACAGGACGTTGAAGAAGCCGCCCTGGTTGAATTGCGCGGTATATTGCGCGCCGTAGTTGGCGCGTCCGCCACCTTCCTGGCGATCCCAGCCGGAGAATTTATCGACCTTGAAAAGGTTGGCGTCGTCATAGACGAGGCTCTGGGCGTCTTCGTTCGGCAGCTTTCCGATATTGCGTTCGTCGGGACGCACAATGACCTGCGCAATCGGCTCGACGGTCTGCGTACCCCAGGACTGTACGCCGATGAAGGGGTAGCGGTATTCGAGGCCGACCGTCGGCATGACGCGCGTGACTTCGTACTGACCCGGGGTGATGAAGTTGGAAACGCCGGTCTGCGCGGCAATATTTACGTTTGCGACGTCGGCACGCACGGAAACGAACGGCGTCCATACCTGACCGACCGGATCGACGATCTGGCGCTTCCAGTGAGTTTCGCCGGAGAGGCGGTTGTAGTCGCCAGGGATGCCGCGCAGCAGGCAATTGGTGCGTGTCTTGACGGCGGGGTCGGCGCTGGTTGGCGCGCATTGTCCGCCGAGATAGGCCGCGCTGCTGATCGGATCGAACTGTGCGCTGCCACGCGAAAGGCTGGTGAGGTTGATGCTGTAGCCAAGCTCGCCGCCGAATATAGGCGTGCCAATGGTCTTGGAATAATCCAGCACCGGATGGATCACCGGCAATGCGCTCTGAACGTCGGCTTCGGAGAAGCCGGTGTAGTGGACGGCGCGAATGTCGAAGTAGCTGCGGTCGCCGCGTCCGTTGAGGAACAGCTGTGAGACGCCTTCGGTGGCGCCGTTGCCCAGCGGATCCGGGTTTTTCTGTTGCAGCGAAATGATCTTGTAGTTCTGGAAGAAGGTCGGGTCCGAAACCGCAACCGCATCCCAGCCCCATGTCCACTTTGGCGACAGTGCAAATTTTCCGCTCGTTTCGACGCTGCCGCGCCAGTCGCGCCAGCCGGTGGTTGGTGTGCCGTCGTCGCGCACGAAATAGCCGCGGTCGAGCTGGTTGATGCCGGCGGCACGAATGGTGAAGTTGCCATTCTCGACCCGTTGACGGTATTCGCCCTGCATCAGCACGCCCTGCTTGGTCGTGATGCGCGGCGTCAGCGTCACGTCACGGTCGGGCGCAAGCGCGATGTAATAGGGAATATCGACGCCGCCGCCATAGACCGAGTTCACGGAGAACAGCGGCATCAGGAAGCCGGTCTTGCGCTTCACGGTCGGGTCGGGGGCCGACATGTACGGGAACCAGGCAATTGGCTTGCCGAAGAATTCGAGGTTGGCGTCCTCGAAATACATCATCTTCTCGGTCTGGTTATGGATGATGCGCTTGGCCTTGATTTGCCACAGCGGTGGCTTGCGCGGGTCTTCGCGGCAGGCTTCGCAAGCCGTGTAGACGCCGTTTTGCAGGACGGTGAAATTACCGGCACTGCGGTCGGCGCGCGCCGCCGCCATGCGTGTCTGGTCGGCGGTATCGACGCGCAGCGAATCGACGAAGCCGTCACGGAAGTCGTCCGTCAGGTCGATGATTTCGCCGTAGGTGACCTTGCCGTCGGATTCAGTTAGGCGGACATTGCCCTCGGCGTGCAGCCGCTTGGATTTCTGGTCGTAGATGACCTTGTCGGCCTCAAGCGTCGCGCCGCTGTAATAGATCTGGACGTTGCCGACCGCAGCAACGGTGCTGTTGCTGTTGTCATAGCTCATCTCGTTGGCGCGAACGAGCATCTTGGCATCGCCCTTCGCGAGCGTGCCTTTGGTAGCCTGCTGGGCCAGTCCCGGGGAGGAAGCGGAAGATGCTGGTTTGCCGGGGCGGATCTGCGAGCGGAAGTCGAGGAACTGCGCTTGCGCGTCGCGAACGCCAAGCGCGCCGCCGCACATGAGCGCCGTCAGCACCGTTGCCAGCGCCAACCGCACCGTTCTCCTGGGAGAAAGGATGGTGGTCAAACCGGCCATCAACCATCCTCCTGGTACAACAAAGCGACAAATCCAGTTAGTGCGCCAACAAGCACGGGCAGCCACGCCGCTGCCAGAGCAGGCATGATATCTGCCTTGCTCAGGTCCTCGGTGACCTTCGAGAGGACATAAAGCAGAAACCCTGAAAGGATTCCACTCATCACCATCTTCTGGACGCCGCCAAAACGAAAAAATCGCAGGCTCACGGCAGCGGCCAGCAGGACCATGGCTGCAAGCAAGAACGGGCGCGCAATCAGCTTCTGGTACTGCAGACGGTAGCCCGCCGCGCCGAGGCCCGAGCGCTCCGCGGTATCGATATACGAAGGCAAGTCCCAAAACGGTACAGATTCCGGCGTGGCGAAGCTTTCGCGCACTTGGGCGGGGGTCAGGCTGGTCTTGAGATCGTAGCGCGGCTGTTGGACGAATGGGCCATCGGCGCCATAGACGCGCGCGTCTTCCAGGCGCCAGTAGCCGTCCATCAGCGCGGCGGCTCTGGCCTCGATGCGCTCGCGATAAGTGCCACCCGAATCAAACGTGAAGATAGTAATGCCGCCAAGCCGAAGCCCCTGTTCTGTGCTGGAAAGCGCGTGCAGGATCGACTGCCCATCGGGGCTTTTCTGCCGCAGCCAGAATCCGGTGCCGGTCGATTGCAGACCCGATTGCGGCTTGCCGCCAAAAATCTGCAGTTCGAGCCGCTTCGATTGTTCGTTGAGCGCAGCGGCGAGCGGATTGTAGACCGTGGTTGCAAGAACGCCGATGCCGATGGCGATCAGCAACGCCGGCTTGGTGAATTGCCACGCCGACATCCCGGCGGCGCGGGCAACCACCAGTTCGTTGCGCCGTGACATCGACAGGAAGCTCGACATCGCGCCGATCAGAATGGCGAACGGCATGATGCGTTCGGTCAGTTGCGGCACGCGATAGATGGAAGTACGCGCGACCAGCCACGCCGACACGTCTTTCTCGCCGGCGCTGTGGCGCAACAGTTCGATGTAGTCGATCAATGTGACCAGCACGAACACGCCCGCGAACACCGCGACGACGGCCTTGAGGAACGTCGATCCGAAATAACGGGTGAGGGTGCTGGTGAGGGTCATGGCGCGCTCAGGCCGTTGCCGTGCGGCGCGCAAACCGCTCGCCGATGGCGTTCCACCAGGCCACCAGCGGCGCCGGTATCTCGATTGCCGTTCCGCTGGAGATCGTGCGGATGCAAATCCCGACCATCACCACCAGCGCGATGTATTGCATCGACAAAAGTGCCGGCGCGAAAATGCCAAACACCATGCTGGCGAAGCCTGTAAGCCGGAGCGCCGACACCGCGAGAATGGTCGCGACCATCGACATGGCGCGATTCTGGCGTGTCGTGCGGGGCGCGCCGAGCCACGCGAAGGCGAGGATGGTGAAGGCGAGCGGATAAATCGGGGCGACCAGTCGGTCGTGGAATTCGGCGCGGAATTGGCCTGGATCGCGCAGCATCGTGGGATTGTCGGGCGCAGGAAACGCGAGGTCCCAGAACGAAAGTTCGCGAACCGAAAATTTAACGGCCTGGGTCTGGCCGGAGAACTGCGACAGATCGAACGCATGACGGTCGAACTTCACGACGGTCGGATCGCGCTCGTCGGCGGCGTGGCGTTGCAGGCTGCCGTTGCCGAGCAGCAGGAAGGTGCCGCGCTCGTTCTCGACGATCTCGCCTTGTTCGGCGAGCAGGGTGGTTTCTTCCTTGGGGTTGCGCTGGTCGTCGATGAACAGGCCGAGCAACTGCCCGCTCGGCAGCCGCTCGCGCAGATGGAAAACCAGTCCGCGCTCAATGGTGATGAAGCGGCCGGGCTGGACGATGTTGGTGACGAGGTCGGCGCGCACGGAAGCCGCCCATTGGCGCAGTTCGCGCAGGCACTTCGGCGACAGGTAGGCGGACACGAACCCGACCAGCAGCGCGACCACGATCGCGGCTTCAAAGAAGGGACGGAATAGCCGCCACGGCGCCATGCCGGCGGAATTCATGACGATGATTTCGGAATCGGTGGCGAGCTTGCTCAGCACATGCGCGACCGCGATGACGAGTGCGATTGGCGCAATCACCAGCACAAGCTGCGGGATCACGAGCCCGGTGATCCCGATGAACACCAGGATCGTCTGACCCTGGCTGGTCATCAGGTCGATATCGCGCAGCGCCTGCGTCACCCAGATGATCGACGTCAGGCTGACGAGGATCATCAGGAACGCACCCAGCGTGGTGCGAAAAATGTAACGGTCGATTGACCCCATCGGTCCCCGCTACCCCTTGACCGGCGACGGCCGGCCAACCCCAGGGGTGTAACTCGTAACGCTACCCGCGAATCCCCCCGGATTTGCGGTCTTCCCGTACGCGTCACCATTGATTCACAAAATGGCGCGGAAAGGGCAAAGTCGTTGAAATTCAATGTAGAATGGTTAAGGCCTTGCCACCAAATCCGGGCTCGAAAAGGACTAGGCGCGCGACCGGCCAAAGGCGATAAAGCGAACCTGGACCGGCCGGTGCCGGCGGGTCACTTTTGGCGCGGCAAAACGCTGCGGTCAATACATGGATTGGGGTACCTAAATGCCTGATTTCAAGCTCGATTTCGCCGCTTTCGCATCGGTGCAGCGGGGTATCCTGGTGGTGTTCTGCGACGAACATGCGAAGTTCGGTGTCCAGACCCGCAAGATTCTCGGAAGCGCAGCGGCGCTGGTCGAGCGCGCGGTTGCCTCGGAGCGCTTCAAGGGCAAGCTCGGATCGACCCTGGACCTGATCGCACCGGCAGGACTGCGGGCCTCCCGGCTGGTCGTCATCGGATGCGGCAAGCCGCGCGATCTTGAGGACAAGGACTACCTGCGGTTGGGCGGCGTGGCGATGGGCAAGGTCTCATCTTCGGCGTCAGACGTCGTCGTCGTCGTCGCGGAAACCCCCGATGGGGCAATGAAACCGGAAGCGGCGGCGGAAGTGGGATTCGGCGCCCGCCTGCGCGCCTACAAGTTCGACCGCTACAAGACGAAGAAGAAGGACGACGAGAGCCGCGGCGGCGCCGTCAAGGTCACGCTCGCGGTCGCCAATGCCGCCAACGCGCGCAAGGCTTGGTCCCTGCGTTCCGGTACGGCGGACGGCGTGATCTTCGCGCGCGACCTCGTCAACGAGCCGGCCAACATTCTCTATCCGGAAGAATTCGCCAAGCGCGCCACTTCGCTGCGCAAGCTCGGCGTTGCGGTCGAGGTGCTCGACGTCGCCGACATGAAGAAGCTCGGCATGGGCGCGTTGCTCGGCGTCGGGCAGGGCTCGCGGCGTGACAGCCGTCTGGTGGTAATGCGCTGGAACGGCGGCAAGCGCGGCGACAAGCCGGTGGCATTCATCGGCAAGGGCGTCTGCTTCGACACCGGCGGCATTTCGATCAAGCCTGCGGCCAGCATGGAAGACATGAAGGGCGACATGGCGGGCGCCGCCTGCGTCGTCGGCCTGATGCAATCGCTTGCCGCGCGCAAGGCGAAGGTCAATGCCATCGGCGCCATCGGTATTGTCGAGAACATGCCCGACGGCAACGCGCAGCGGCCGGGCGATATCGTCACGTCAATGTCGGGCCAGACCATCGAGATCATCAACACCGATGCCGAAGGCCGGCTCGTGCTGTGCGACGTGCTGCACTACATCGGCGAACGTTTCTCGCCCAAATTCATGATCGATCTGGCGACTCTGACCGGCGCGATCATCGTCGCGCTCGGCCAGGAATACGCCGGCATGTTCTCCAATGACGACAAGCTCTCGGATCGTCTGACGAAGGCTGGTCTTGCGACCGGCGAACGCGTCTGGCGCATGCCGCTCGGTCCCGAGTACGACAAGATGATCGATTCAAAATTCGCCGACATGAAGAACACCGGCGGCCGTTACGGCGGCTCGATCACGGCGGCGCAGTTCCTGCACCGCTTTGTCGGCAAGACGCCGTGGGCGCATCTCGACATCGCCGGCACCGCCATGGGTTCGCCGCAGACCGACACCAACCGCAGCTGGAGTTCGGGCTGGGGCGTGCGGCTGCTCGATCAACTGGTGGCGGATCACTACGAAGACTAAGCTACTGCGTCAGATGCCCACCAACGTTGCCCCGCTGGGATAGAGGTAGGATGAATTTCGAGGACGATATCGCAGCAGTACGGCGCATCGATGCCGTGCATCGCATTCTTGAGGTTGTCTGCCGCACCACTGGCATGGGTTTCGCCGCTGTCGCACGCGTAACGGAGGAGCGGTGGGTCTGCTGTGCCGTTCGCGATGAAATCAGTTTCGGACTTGAGCCCGGCGGCGAACTCAAGGTCGAAACCACGATCTGCCACGAAATCCGCCAGCATCAAAAAGCGGTCGTGATCAACAATGTCGCCGAGGATGGCACCTACTGCGGCCATCAGACGCCTGCGATGTAAGGCTTTCAAAGCTACATTTCGATGCCGATCAGACGCAAGGACGGCACCTTCTTTGGCACCCTCTGCGCCATCGATCCCAAGCCGGCGAAGCTGAATACGCTCGAAGTCGTCGGGATGTTCGAACTGTTTGCCGAACTGATCGGCACCCATCTCGATGCCATCGAACAGCTGTCATCAAGCGAAGCCAATCTGCTCGACGAGCGCGCAACGGCGGAGCTGCGCGAGCAGTTCATCGCAGTGCTGGGGCACGATCTGCGCAATCCTCTGGCGTCGCTGTCGTCCGGCGTGAATCTCATCCAGAAGGCAAAGTCCGCCGAACGCGCGGCGGAAATCGGCGTTGCGATGCAAAGCAGCGTCAAGCGCATGGCGCGTCTGATCGACGACCTGCTCGACTTCGCGCGCGGCCGTCTGGGTGGCGGGCTGGCGCTCAATTACGACAAGGAGCTGCTCGCGCTGGTACTCGACCAGGTCGTTGCGGAATTGCGCGCGGGTTATCCCGACCGCAACATCGAGGCCGCGTTTGCGCTTACGCAGGAAGTGCGCTGCGACTCCGGCCGGGTGGCGCAGCTGCTTTCCAATCTTCTTGGCAACGCCTTGAAGTACGGCGGCCCGGACACGCCGGTTCGTGTCGAGGCCACAATCGGGCAGGGCGAGTTCGAGCTGTCGGTGATCAACAAAGGCGCGCCGATCCCTGCAACGACGATAGAGCGGCTGTTTCTTCCGTTCTATCGCGGCGATGGGCATGTCATGACGCAGGGCCTTGGACTTGGCCTCTACATCGTTTCGCAGATTGCAAATGCGCACGGTGGCCGTGTCGATGTGGAATCGACGCCGGAGCAGACGCGCTTCACATTCCGCATGCCGCTGGCGTAAGAGCGGGGGACGGCGCGCAATTTCACTTTTGCTGCCCGCTTATTGTGTCGAGTTTTGGAGCGGGGCCAGTGAGGCCGGCTTTCTTCGCCGCATCCTGGACCAGGACTAAGAGCCGCCATTACCCCGCGACGCCGTCTCACGCACGTCAGACGGCGTCGCGCCGTAGCGGCGGCGGAATGTGCGATTGAAATACGAGAGGTCGCCAAATCCGACCTCGAACGCGATTGCGCTTACCGCGCGATCCGAAAATCGCAGATCGGTCAGCGTGCGGTGGGCGCGGCCAAGCCGCTGTTCGAGGACGAATTCCGTAAGCGAAGTTCCGTCGCTTTCAAACAGTCTTTGGATGTAGCGCGATGTGAGACGATGACGCATCGACAAAAAGCCGACACCGAGATCGCGCTGACCCAAATTCGCAGATATATCGGCCTTGATCGCGCGCAGCTTTGCGGCCCGGCCGCCACGGCCTTCGGCCATGGCCGTCACATCCCGTGTTGCTCCTATCGTCAGGGCAATCAGATCGTAGATATGAACGGCGACGGCACGCTGGAGTTCCGCAGACACCAGCGTCTCGAGTTCTCTCAGCACCCCGATATAGTTCTTCAATAGACCAAGCGCCTCGGCATCGCGCGGAATTGGGCGGTTCAGGGCGTCATCGACGTTCGGCATCAGCGCCGCGAGCGCGGCGTGCGGCACGCGTAGACCGATGACCTTTCCCGCATCCGGGCGGGTGAATGTGCCGATTTCAGCGCAACTCAACAGGCTGGCGTCGCCGGGGCCGGCAACGATCTCTCGCTTGCGGTGGGACACGATGTTTGTGCCGGCCAGATTGATGGCCAACCCGAGATCGTCGTTGCCATCTTCGAGGAGCGCTCGGGTTCGGACGTCGCGCGTTCCGCCGATGTTGCCCCACACCATCCGAAGTCCGGGAAATCCACCGAGTTTCACGTCGGCATGGAACGGAACATCCGGCAACGGCTCCATGTCGAGCCGGAACACTGACCGTCCGAAAACTTCACGCCACAGGGCAACACGGTCCCGCTCGGGCCCGTCGCTGGTGGAGAATCGAAGCGGTGTGAAATCGGAAGGCGTCACCAAGTTCCCTTCGTCCGCCGGTCATCCTGGCATGTGCGGCAGGCAACAGCAAATTCGCACCCTCCGGCACTCCGTCGTATTCGTCGTCCTTGTCGCTCCTGACCGGCCCTTCGTCGCTCCCGCCCAAGAACAGGAACAGGGATGCCGTTAGCGTGATTTCCGATGTCCAGCACTTGGACAGGATCGGGCACGTTATTGGGGCATCATGAAAAAACTTATTCTTGTCGGCATCGTTTTTGCTGCTCTATCGACAGTGAACGGGGTCTTGGCTGGCGAAGTTGCATCGCGCATGCCGGTGAACGCTCCGATAGCTAACGCATACAACTGGACCGGGTTCTATCTTGGCGCCAATGTCGGCGGAGGTTGGGACACGCGCAGCGTCAATTTCTCGGCAAACGATCCGGCTGCTGCTGCACTCTTTGCCGCTAACGGCAGGCCGTCCCCCGCATCGTTCAAGTCTTCCGGTGTGCTTGGCGGAGCGCAATTCGGTTACAATTGGCAGGTCAATCGCAGGTGGCTCGTCGGCATCGAGACTGATTTCGATTGGTCCGGCATGAAGGGGTCCAGTTCAAGCGCGGGTATCATCAATGTTGGCCCTACTGCATTTTCGGCGACGGTGGACGAGCAGATCAAATGGTTCGGCACGGTCAGAGCGCGTTTGGGCTATCTCCCGGCGGATAATCTTTTGACCTATGTCACGGGCGGGTTTGCTTATGGCCAGGTCGAGCACAGCGGGCGTTACTCTGCTTCTGGAGGCGTCGGCTTCGGCGCCGGCGGCTTCAGCATCAGTTGCGTTGTGGGCGCGGCGACTTGCCTTACCGGGGCATCGAACGGCACGTCCATCGGCTGGACAGCGGGTGCCGGACTTGAATATGCGGTCTGGAAAAATGTGACCTTCAAGGTCGAATATTTGTACGTCAACCTCGGCAGCAGATCCGTCACTGAAACCACATTGGCCATAGACAATCTCTTTCCCGGTACACCCGGTTCCTTCAATGCGAACTACAGCGACACGAGCTTCAATGTTGCGCGTATCGGTTTGAACTACCGCTTCTGATTGCGCCCTTGAAAGCATTAACAGGATGTTGAAAAAACCGATCGGGGGCTCAGAGCCTGTCCGGAGAAAACTTGAATCTCTTGAATCGTTTATGATTCAAGGGAGGCGGTCCGATTCTTTTGGAGATCGCCGATGTGGACGAAGGGAAATCGCGGGCGCTATGACCGAAGCAAACTTCGCTATCCCAGCGACGTGACGAACGAGGAATGGGCGCTGATCGAGCCGCTGATTCCTCCGGCGAAGGGCGGCGGCAAGACGCGCACGGTGGTGATGCGCGAGGTCGTCAACGGGCTT
>CANJBX010000061.1 GCA_947472885.1 Hyphomicrobiaceae bacterium | reverse complement strand
GCTGAAGGTGCCTGGCTGAACCAGTTTGACGACGTTAGAATTCGACACGGCATATTACTCCTTCGGTGGAGAAGTGGAGGCTTCAACTACCCCCACGATATGCCGCCTTCCTGATCTACCCCGTCACCAACTTTTGACCATAGCTCGCGAGGCGCGTTCCTGGAACAGTGAGCCGACGGAGCCGATGGACAGGACCGCACCCAGCAGCAGTGTCGCGGCGACGACGCCGAGTACGGCAAAGAAAATGATGCGCAGGCGCTCCTTGTTGGTGCGGACGGTGAGGAACGACAATCCGGCCAGCAGCAAGGTGGAGGCCACGAAGTGGCCCCACGCGCCGCGCGAGAACGAGAACAGCACGCCGACCAGGATCGGGCCGAGCAGCGCAAGGTTGAAGATCAGGCTGCGGTAATGGCCTGCGAGGATACGGCCGATGAGGACGATAGCCGGCAATACGAGGAACGGCCCGAACACATTGGGGTCCTTGAAGAAGCCCATGGCGCGGCCGCCCATCAAAAAAGCGTTGGAGCCCGGAATGACATGGGCCCAGGTCATGATCGCGAAGCTTGAGGCAAGGAACGCGCTCGCGACGTAGCCGGCGATCATGATGTTCAGCCGCCGCTCGGTATCTTCGGCGAGCGCCATGGCAAAAACACCGACGACAGCGCGAGAAAGGTCGATACCGCCGACCACTGCAGCGTGCCTTGGCGGTCGAGTACCGGGATGACGCTGATGCCATACGCAATGCTGGTGCCGATCATCAGGAAAATCAGCGGCAGGTGACCGGGCCGCATCTTCAGCCCTGTCACCATGAAGACCAGCGCCGTCAGTGCAACGAGCGAGTCGTAGGGCGCGGGCTCGAACTTGACGAACGAACTCGAGAACAGGACGAGCCAAAGCATCGCGAGCTGGACGCGCACGATGCCGGCAGAGAGTGTCTGTTGCGGGGCGTATCCGCTATGGGCCGGGATTGCTGTGGCGTTCAATGCGCGTTCTCGGCCTTCAGCAGGGCGAAGGGAGTACGCAATACAATGTAGATGTCGAACAGCAGCGACCAGTTCTCGATGTAATAGAGATCGTGTTCGATACGCCGCTGGATTTTTTCCTGCGTATCGGTGTTGCCGCGCCAGCCGTTGATCTGCGCCCAGCCGGTGATACCGGGCTTGACGCGGTGGCGCGCAAAGTAACCATCGACGGCTTCTTCATAGAGACGCGTCTCGGCCTTGGCGTTGAGCGCGTGCGGGCGCGGGCCGACGCGCGTGACGCGCGAGTCGCCGACGCCGACGAGGGTGGAAGCGGTGGCGTCCGACTGCGCGTGATGCAGCGAACGGAACTTCCAGATCTCGATCAGCTCGTTGTTGAAGCCATAGCGCTTCTGGCGGAAGAACACCGGGCCGGGGCTGTCGAGCTTCACGGCGATAGCGGTGAGAAACATCACCGGCAGCGCGGCAAGCAGGATGAAGAAACCGACGACGCGGTCGAAGGCGGATTTCACCACCATGTTCCAGTCGGCAATCGGCTTGTCGAAAATATCCAGCACCGGCACGTTGCCGATGTAGGAATAGGCACGCGGCCGGAAGCGCAGCTTGTTCATGTGGGCCGCAAGCCGCACATCGACCGGCAGCACCCACAGCTTCTTGACCATCTGCAACACGCGGCTTTCCGCCGTCATCGGCAGCGAAACCAGAATGAGATCGATGCGGGTCAGGCGCGTGAATTCGACGAGATCGTCGACATTGCCGAGCTTGGGAATGCCGCCGACGATATCCTGCGAGCGGTCGTCGCCGCGGTCGTCGAACAGGCCGCAGATGCGCAAGTCGGTGTCGGCTTCGGCGGATAGCGCATCGATCAGCGCCTCGCCGCCCTTGCCGCCGCCGACAACGACGACACGGCGCACCAGACGGCCTTCGCGCGCCCAGCGGCGCACCAGCGAAATCATCAGGCAGCGGCCGGCCAGCAAGGCGACCATGCCGGTGCCGTAGAACGCCGCGGCCCATACGCGCGAGAACGACACCTCGAATTTGATGAAGAAGGCGACCGTCAGCGCGATCAGGAACACCGTCGTCCACACGGCAACGACGCGGCTGATCTGGTGGATCTGCGTGCGGAACGTCTGCACGTTGTAGAGGCCGAAGGCCTGGAACATCGCGACGGTGCCGATCGCGATGCTGGCATCGGCGAAAAGGTACTGCAGCGTGTCGTTCACCGGACGAATGAACATCACGAAGATCGCAATGCCGAGCGCGGCGATGCCGATCAGTTCGGAAGCGCGCAGGATGCCGGTGACGACGACGGGCGAAACGGGCTGCGGCACAGGCTCGGCGGCGATGGCGCGGGCAAGTGCGCCAAGCCGGCGGGGCGGCGCTGCGGTGCGCTGGGCGACAAGGGCTGACACGTCGGCTGCCGATATGCTGTCGGCACGCATCATGTTCTCGTTGCCGTTCATCGGACTTTCTCGCGTTAAAACATCAGCTTGTCAGACAACGCCTAACACTGCCGGAACGCACGAAAACCTACGGATAAATCCTCTCGAAAAAGTAAACACAATGTAAACAATGGGCGCCCGGACAATAGCGCCCAGACGATAAGCACAGACCTCAGGCGGCGCGCCGGGCTTCGCCCGCAAGGCTCGCGCGGTAGACGCCGGAAATGTCGCTTGCCATTTTGGCGATGTTGAAGCGCGGCATCAGCCAGTCATGGCGGGCCTTGGCCGCAGCTCTGGCATGTTCCGGATTTGCCAGCAGCGCCTTGATGGCATCGGCCAGGGCGTCGGCATCGCCAGCAGGCAGGAGTTCGCCGGCGAATGGCCCGTAGATTTCGGGAATGCTGCCGACATTGCTCGACAGTGTCGGCAGGCCGGCGGCAATCGCCTCAAGGACGACGTAAGGCATTGATTCCGCGCGCGATGGCACGATGACAGCGCGGGCGGTGGCGAAGGCCGCGCGTGCCGGCATGGGATCGTGGAATGCGACCTGGCCGGAGATGCCGCGTTGCCGCGCCAGCGCGACATATTCCGCGCGGCCTTCCGGCTGGCCGACGAGGTTGGCGGTGACGCGCAGGCCTTCCGTCTGCAGCCGGGCGATGGCCTCGATCAGCACGTCGATGCCCTTGAGGTCGCGGAATGCACCGAGGAACAGCACGTCGCGTGCGTCGGGATGAGGGGCGACCGGCACGAACTCATCCTGCCGCAATCCGTTCGGGATTACATAGGCTGCACAACGGGGTACCTGGACTTTCTCGCAATAAATATCCGCTTCGAACTGGCTGACATGGATGAGCGCATCGGTCATCCGCTCCAGCAGCCGTTCGGCGCCGAAATAGACCCGGCCTTTCAGCCCGGCCGGATCGTAATGCATGCTGCCGCCGTGCGGCGTGTAGATCCGCGCGACCTTTTTCCGCCGCCCGAACCAGGCGCCGAGCCAGGTGCCGATGGGCCGGCCGTAGGCACCGCCCTTGGCGCCATGACCGTGGATCACGTCGGGCGACAGCCCGGCGATATGCGACACCATCCGCGACGTCGCGACGAGGTCGGTCGGCGAAATCTGCCGCCGCATCGGCAGGCGGATCAATCCAAGCGGCAGCCGGGCGCCGAGTTCGCGCAGGAGGGTATCTTCATAAGCGCCGCCCGCAAGCGAATCGCAGACGACGCCGACTTCATGACCGTTGGCCACCTGTTCGGTCGCGAGGTCGTTCACATGCCGGAACAATCCCCCGACCGGCGCGCGAAAGACGTGAATGATGCGAAGCGGCTTTGCCGCTGTATTTAGCGAAAAGTCCATGACTTCGATTAGCGGTCATAACCGTTAAAAATCATTAAGGGGGTGGCCGTTCGGGGCGAAATTAACGCCCCGGAAACCATAATCGGGTCAGATCGGACAAGGGGCGACGTACGTCCCGGAGTGTTGGAATAGCAGTCTCTTCGGCAACAATGATGGCGCGAGGCGATGGCGACATCGATCTTGGCCAGGTCGGACGCGCGCTTTGGCGCAGACGACTCTGGATCATCCTGCCGACGCTGATCGTCGGCGCGCTGACTTTCCTTGCCGTCAACATCATTACCCCGCGCTACAAGTCCGAGGCGCGCGTGCTGTTCGAGGGGCGCGAAAACGTATTCCTGCGCCCGGACGCCGAGAAGGCCAATCCTGAAACCGCCGTTGGCGATCTGGAAGCCGTGACGAACCAACTGCAGTTGCTGCTGTCGCGCAATGTCGCGATCGATGTCATTCGCAAGCTCCGGCTTGCCGAACGGCCTGAATTCGATTCCGTCGCTGGCGGTGCGGGTGCTGTGTCATCGCTCAAATACATGCTGATGGCGTTTGGCATGGCGCGCGATCCGTTCCGCCTGTCGCCGGAGGAGCGTGCGCTCGACACGTTCAGCGAACGCCTGACGGCCTATGCCGCCGACAAGTCGCGTGTCATCGTCGCGGAATTCCAGTCGCCCGATCCCGAACTGGCAGCGCAAGTCGTCAATGCGGTGGCCGAGACCTATATCGAGCGTCAGCGGCTCGCCAAGCAGGACCAGTCGAAGGGCGCGAGCCAGTGGCTGTCCGGCGAAATCGAGAAAATGCGCGGCAAGGTCACCGAAGCGGAATCACGCGTTGAAACCTTCCGCGCGAAAAACAACCTGCTGGTCGGTACCAACAATACGACGCTGTCCAACCAGCAGCTGGGTGAACTCAATTCCCAGCTCAGCGCCATGCGTGCGCAGAAAGCGGATGCGGAAACGCGCGCCAGGACCGTGCGCGAGTTCCTGCGCAAGGGCGAGACGGCTGAGGCCTCCGATGTTGTGAATTCTGAATCAATCCGGCGTCTCAGCGAGCAGCGCGCATCGCTTCAGGTACAGCTTGCCGAACAGTTCTCGACCTTGCTCGACGGTCATCCGCGCATCAAGGAACTCAGGGCGCAGATCGCCGACGTCAACGGCCAGATCCGCGCCGAGGGAGAGAAGCTCGTCCGTACGTTCGAGAACGACGCCAAGCTTACTTCCGCGCGGCTCGATGCGTTGAGCGCCAATCTCAATACTGCGAAGCAGCAGGCCGGAACCACCAACGAGCAGGACGTGCAAATGCGCGCGCTCGAACGTGAAGCCAAGGCGCAGCGCGACCTGCTGGAATCGTACCTCGCTAAATATCGCGAAGCTACGGCGCGCGAAACCATCGGCAACGCGACGACGGCCGATGCCCGCATCATCTCGCGCGCGATTGCGGCGAATGTGCCGTACTTTCCGAAGAAGCTGCCGACGGTGCTGATCGCGACCCTGGCGACGCTGATGCTGGCGAGCGGATTCGTCATGTCTGGCGAAATACTGCGGGCCGGTGTATTCGGGCAGGGCGCAGTCGCGTCCGAGCGTCCGAGCGCCGCCGCTGCTCAAGTTCGTCAGGCGGCGGTCGTTGCCGAGCCGGTGCATCCCGCGCTCGGCGTGCCGGTGAAGGCCATCGCCGAAGTTGCGCGTCACATCGTCGAGACGGCGGACATGGGTCGCCGGGTCGCCGTGTTCAGCGCGGGTTCCGGTGCGATGACGAGTCTTGCGGCGTTGACGCTGGCGCGCGCCCTGAGCCGCGAGTCCCGCGTCGTGCTGGTCGATCTGGCGCCGGGAAACCTTAATCTATCGGCGATTTCGAGCGATCCGCGCGCACCGGGCATCACCGATGTGATGTCGGGCACCTCTGCCTTCGGCGACATCATCACGCGCGACAAACTCTCGCGGTTGCATCTTGTCGCGGGCGGCGTGATCTCAGGTGATATGTTGCCATTGCTGATGTCGCGGCAATTCGGCGATGCCATCGAGGCGCTGGCGCGTTCGTATGATTTCTTCGTGATTGATGCTGGCACCGCGCCTGAAACGATGATCTCGCGTATTGCCAGGATTGCGCCGCGGGCCATGCTGGTGGCGCCACCCGGATCGGAAGCGGGGCTGCAGGTCGCCTACGAACACTTCATGGGCGTTGGCTTTACCGATGTGGCCGTTGCGACCGGCATCACGTCGCCGCCGCCAAATACGCCGCAGGCGACGGCGCTTGATCGCCGCGCGGTCGCGTAAAAAGCAAAACGCCGCGGACTGGCCGCAGCGTCTGCCGTCAAATTGCGATGATAGCCGTTACTGCTTGACGATGCGCCGGATCGACTTCAGCGCGTTCCACAGGGCCGGCGTTGACTTGAAGCGCCGCTTGAGGTCGCGCACAGTTGCGAGTGAGGCGGCGGTCAAGCGGCCGCGCGCCGAGAAGCCGAGGATCGTATCGAACGCACCTTCGGTGTCCTTGCAGAAGATCGTCTTGTAGAAGGCGTGACCCGCGCCGAGATCGAACTTGTCGATCTGGCGGTCGCCGCAATACATCACGAGATGTGTCAGCAGGATGAGGCCGGGGCTCCAGCGGCCGTTCTCGCTCGACGTATAGGAATTGAACATGCACGACAGCCGGCGGCCGTCATTGACGCCGCCGAACACGGCGAGGACTTCCCCGCCGCCTTCAAGCGCGTGCAGCTCGATCACCGGCTTGCCGGTATCGAGACCTTCGTGGCATCCTGCGCGCAGGAACGCGGTGACTTCGGCATCGTCGAATACGTTGGAAATGCCTTGCGCCTTGAGGTGCGATTCTTTCTGCACGAAGAATGCATCGAGGATGCGGTCGGCGTCTGCCGTGGTGCTGGCGCGCAGATAGCGGTAGCCGTCGAGCGCCATCAGCTTGCGCTCCTTGGTGCGCAGGTGGCCGATCATGCTGCTCGTGAGGCAAGCCTTGAGTGCTTGCTTGCCGTTGTCGCCGGTGACGGTAAGAACATAAACGTCGTCCGGCGTCGGTTGCGGAGAGAACAGGGCGAGCGGATTGACGACGCCATGCAAGGTCGCAGGTTGCGACACCAGCTTGAAAAGATCGATGTTATGCTTCTCGGCGGCCTGCGCCAGCACGCCGCGAATTTCGTCCGCGGTGATCGCGATGGCGACATCGCGCCGCCAGATGCCGGAATTGAGATTGGAATGCCGCCCGCCGAAGAACCCGGCGATGGTCATGCCGCGCTTGTTGCGCAGCGACAGTGGAAGGAGAAACAGCGGCGTTCCGGCGTCGTCGCTGGCGACAATGATGAAGGGTTTGATCCCCATGCGGCCGGTGACGTGATGATGCCAGAGCGCGGCCCATTCAAAGCGCTGGTAGGGGGTCATCAGCGCGCCGGCGGCTTCGAGCTTGCGCCACACCGGCTCGGCATCTTTCAGGTTGTCGAATACGTCAACGCGTGCGATCCGCACCGCCGCTGAAAGCGTCGGCTCAAGGTACGAAGGACCGAGGGTGCCGTCCTGACGCAGTGCTACATTCATTGCAATTTACTTGTCTGACTGAGACATTAACCGAGTGTTGACGGCACCATTGCAAACAAACATCAATAAATGGTTCGTCTGAACCGTCTCCAGGACGGGCGAGTCGCCGGGATAACCAATGGCTGACACAAAAAAAGCATTCGCCCGCGCGGGACTTGAAGCGCTTTATTTCATTGGAATGCATCATTTAGCGCGGCCGCTGTTCGGTGGCGTTGGCGCTATACTTTCCATTCACCATGTTCGCCCGCGCCGGAAGGTCGCATTCCAGCCGAACCGCGGTCTGGAAGTTTCGCCGCGCTTTCTTGATGCAGCTATCGGCGAGTTGCGCCGCTGGAAGATCGATGTCGTCTCGCTGGACGAGATGCATCGCCGGCTGACGGAACGCGACTTCAAGCGCCGGTTTGTCTGCTTCACGCTCGATGGCGGGTACAGCGATCACAAGGAATGGGCGTATTCGATCTTCAAGAAGCATGACGCGCCGTTTGCGATGTTCCTGCCAACGAGTTTCGCTGACCGCCGTGGTGACCTGTGGTGGCAGGTGCTTGAAGCGGTCGTTGCCAAGACCGACGAAATCCTGATGTTGATGAACGGTCGCGAACAGCGCATCGAATGCGCAGATGTGGCCGAGAAGGAGCGGGTATACGCCGGCATCTACGACTGGCTGATGCGCCGCGAGACGGACGATGAAATCCGCGAATCCGTGCGCGACCTTGCTGCGCGTTACCACGTCGATATTCCTGAAATCTGTAACCGCGAATGCCTGACCTGGGAACAGCTCGGCGAGATCGCGTACGATCCGCTCGTCACCGTCGGCGCGCACAGCGTTACGTTTCCGGTGCTGTCGAAAATTCCGGCTGCCAGGGCGGCATCCGAACTCAACATGAGCCGTGCTGTAATCGAGGGCGCGCTGGGCAACGCGCCGGCGCATCTCGCCTATCCGTTCGGCGAGCGGGATACCGCGGGTTTACGCGAATTCAAGATCGCAAGTGATCTCGGCTTCACGACGGGGTTCACGGCGCGCCCGGGGATGCTCTATCCCGGCCATGCCAATCATCTGCATGCGCTGCCGCGCATTGCGCTTGGTGGTAAATACCGCAACCTGCGGCAGTTACGCGTGCTGCTGTCGGGCTTGCCGACGACATTAGGTAACGGCTTTCGCCGGATCAATGTGTCCTAGGTGGTCTTGTCGGGCCGCGACATCCACGAGATCAGCGGCATAGCGGGTAACACCCAGCCAAGCCCGGCGAGCGCGTAATAAATGAATTTCACAAAGCCGTTGCTGTGAATGACCAGCACCTGCGCGAAGGCCATCGCCAGCAGCGCCCATGTGATGACGAGTGCCAGCAGGCCGAAAGTGCCGATCAGCTTGCGGGTGCGGATATTCATGACGGCCATTCCTGCAAAAATACGCTCTGCAAAAGAGCCGCAATTGCGGCGCTACCCGCTGCTCTATATGGTCGCCCCACATTGACGCAACCCTGAACACACATGCCAAACGCCGAAGTTGCCACCCAAAATCACGACCTTGCTATCCGCCGCTGGTTGATCGCCGTCGCGCTGGTGGTGTTTGCGCTGGTCGTGGTCGGCGGCGCGACGCGGCTAACGGAATCCGGGCTTTCGATCACGGAATGGAAGCCGGTGACGGGCGTAGTGCCGCCAATGTCGGAGAGCGCCTGGCAGGCGGCGTTCGAGAAATACCAGACCATTCCGCAATACGCGCAGCGCAATCTCGGTATGAGCCTGCACGAATTCAAGACGATATTCTGGTGGGAATGGGCGCACCGGCTGCTCGGCCGGCTGGTCGGCATGGTCTACCTCATTCCGTTCCTGTGGTTCCTTTGGCGCGGCTGGGTGCCGGCAGAACAGCGCCTGCGGCTGTGGGTGATCTTCGGCCTCGGTGGACTTCAGGGCGCAGTCGGCTGGTGGATGGTGGCGTCGGGCCTGTCTGAGCGCACCGAAGTCTCGCAATACCGGCTGGCGACGCATCTCACGCTCGCCTGCATCATCTTCGCCGCGCTGGTGTGGACCGCGCGGCGCATGAAGTTGCAGCACGCGGCGCAGGCGTTGCGGGAAATTCCACCGCGCATTCGCGCCACCGCGATGGTGCTGGTCGTGCTGGTGCTGGCGCAGATTTACCTCGGCGCGCTGGTCGCGGGCCTGCGGGCAGGGCTTGTTTATAACACATGGCCGCTGATCGACGGTGCTTTCGTGCCGGATGCCGCAAGGCTGTTCTTCGATGCGCCGTTGTGGCGAAATTTCTTTGAAAACGCGCTGACGGTGCAGTTCGATCACCGCATGATGGCCTATGCGCTCTGGCTGATTGCGCTGTGGCATGCGTTCGATGCGAAGACGACGCTCAAGAGCGGCGTCGAAGTGCGCAACGCTTTCCTGCTGGCGGCGGCAATCACACTGCAAGCCGCGTTCGGCATCGCGGCGCTGCTGTCGCAGGTCGCCATCGATCTCGCGCTGCTGCATCAGGCCATGGCGATGGTCGTGCTGACCATCGCCATCGTCTCGGCGGCGCGGCTGCGCCCGCTTCGCGCAGCAACCGCGCGGGCGGCGCTTACGCCGCCGTCAGTGCTTGCTCCAGATCCCCGATAATATCGGCGACATCCTCGATGCCGATGGAGAGGCGAATTACGTCGGGTCCGGCGCCGGACTGAACCTTCTGCGCGTCGCTGAGTTGCTTGTGCGTCGTTGAGGCTGGATGGATGATCAGCGAGCGCGTGTCGCCGATATTGGCGAGGTGCGAGAATAGCTGCACGTTCGAGACGAGCTTCACGCCGGCGTCGTAGCCGCCCTTGAGGCCGAGCGTGAATACCGCGCCGGCGCCCTTCGGCACGTACTTCTTGGCAAGCTGGTGATACTTGTCGCCGGGCAGGCCGGGATAGCTGACCCACGCCACTTCCGGCCGCTTCGACAACCACTCGGCAACCGCAAGCGCGTTGTCGCAATGACGCTGCATGCGCAGCGGCAGGGTCTCGATGCCGGTGAGGAACAGGAAGGAATTGAACGGCGACAACGCCGGCCCCATGTCGCGCAGCGACAGCACGCGGCAGGCGATGGCGAAAGCGAAATTGCCGAACGTTTCATGCAGCACGATGCCGTTATACTCGGGGCGCGGCTGGCTTAGCATCGGATAGCGGCCTTCGCGTGACCAGTTGAACGTGCCGGCATCGGTAATCATGCCGCCGATGGAATTGCCATGGCCGCCGAGGAATTTGGTCAGCGAATTGATGACGATATCCGCGCCGTGGTTGATTGGCTGGCAGAGGTAAGGCGTTGCCAGCGTGTTATCGACGATGAGCGGGACGCCGGCCTTCTTGGCAATCGCGGCGATCGCCTCGATGTCGGTGATGACGCCGCCGGGATTGGCAATCGACTCAATGAAGATCGCCTTGGTCTTCGGCGTTATCGCACGTTCAAAGGTCGAAATATCGTCCGGGTCCGCCCACACGACGTTCCAGCCGAAATTCTTGAATGCGTGATTGAACTGGTTGATCGAACCGCCATAGAGCTTGCGCGATGCGACGAATTCATCGCCCGGCGTCATCAGCGCATGAAATGCAATTACCTGCGCCGCGTGGCCCGACGCCACGGCGAGACCCGCGGTGCCGCCTTCAAGCGCGGCAACGCGCTCTTCCAGCACGGCGGTCGTCGGATTGCCGATGCGGGTGTAGATGTTGCCGAAGGTCTGCAGGCCAAACAGCGATGCGGCGTGATCGACGTCCTCGAACACGAACGATGTGGTCTGGTAGATCGGCGTCGCGCGCGCACCCGTGGTCGGGTCAGGCTGTGCGCCGGCGTGAATCGCAAGCGTCGAAAATCCGGGGATGCGTTCGCTCATGTGAAGCCCTTTGCTGGCGCAGTTTTCTGCCCAACGGGTTTATCGGACAGCGGCCACGGGTCAAGGCGGCAAACACGCCGCCGTATGCTCAAAAATGTGTGTACCGCCGGGCGCTTGAACCTTGGAATAAATTTTCGAATGCGGGTGTGAATGCGTTACGCGCCGTCTCCGCCCTCATTGCCGGTAAACGCCTTGTCCGCGGCGGTCGTTGAGCCGCCGGACATGGTGCTGCGGTCGAGCGCCATGCGCTGGATGCCGCCGCCCAGAATCTTGGCTTTCTTGGAGGTGAGGGTGCGTGTGTTGACGCCCATCCATGCGATCTCGGACGACAGCCGCCCGTATTCGATCTTTGGGCAGCGGTTCATCACGACCTTGAGGCCCGCGGCTTCCGCGAGTTTGGCGGCATCTTCGTTGTAGACACCCAACTGCATCCAGATCACCGCCGGGCGCGGTGACATCGCCAGCGCCTCGGTCACGATGGCGGGCGCATATTTCGAGTTGCGGAAAATATCGACCATATCGACGGCGTCGGGAATATCGGCGATCTTGCCATAGACTTTCTGGCCTAGAAGTTCGCCGCCCGCGAGGCCCGGATTGACCGGGATCATCTGATATTTCCGCTCAAGCAGGTATTTGAACGCGAAATAGCTCGGTCGGCTGGTGTTGGCGGAAACGCCGACCATGGCGATGGTCTTCACGGTATTGAGAATGCCGCGAATGTATTTGTCGTCGTAACCTGCGTGATCCATGTCGCCTTGCCGCTCATTGTATGTGGAATGAACATAGGCGTGCGGCGGGCCTGACGAAAGGGCCTCGTTTCACGCGGGATTGCAAATCTCAATCAGCTTCCGGATCTTGCTGCGCCAGCTTCGCCCGCAGTTCCGCATTCTCAGCCTCGAGCTTTGCCATGCGCTGCTGCAGCACTTCGGTCGCACCTGCAACTTCGTCCTGCGTGAAGCGCGGCGTGATGTGCTGCGAACAGTTGATGTCCCCAGCCTCGACCGTGAACAGGATCACGCGCTGTGGCCGCGCGCGATACCCCTTGTCGAACAGCTTTTCGATCAGCGCTGTGTCGCCTTCGATGAGGCGGGCGCGGCCCCACAGCTTGATGCGCTGGCGGGTGGCGAAATCGATCAGGAACAGATAGGCGCGGTCGTTGCCCGCGAGATTGCCGAGCCTGATGTATTGCCGGTTGCCGGCATAGTCGGCAAAGCCCAGCGTCTTGTCGTCGATGACCTTGATGAAGCCCTTGGGGCCGCCGCGGTGCTGGATATAGGGCGCGCCGTCTTCCGAAACCGTTGCGAGAAATGCGGTGTCGCGTTCGGCGATGAAGGCTGCGAGGTCCGGTGTGATCCGGTCGGGAAATCCGTTCGCGACCTTGCCCGCGTAAGCACCTGCCGAGCCGCGCTCCGCCTGGGCGCGTTGCGCCGCAGGCGGGAACACGATGTGGCTGTTGTTGACTGTCGCGTCTTCGCCGGTGTTTTTGGTGTTCATGGCGTCGGCTCCCAACGCCGAAGCAATCGCCAGCTAGCTGCGTTTTCCGAACATCGCGACTGGACCGATGGCGAGGACGCCAACGGCGGCTGAGACGGTCGTCGTCCATATCGCTTCGTCGATGCAGACACAGCCGTTGGCATAGGCGTTCGTCGCAGTCATGGCTGACGCGAAGGCCAGGCCCCATCCGGCGCCGAACAGCATGGCGCGGCGTAGCGCCTGCGGATCGCGGAAACGGGAGGCGTCGTAGTTCAAGGTGGCGGCGAGGGCTTTCATCACTTGTCCTTCCAAACGGGGGTGCGCTTTTCAACAAACGCGCCGATGCCTTCTTTCGCATCGAATCTAAGCATATTTTCGACCATCACCGCCGCGGTATGACGATACGCGTCGGCGAGGTTCATTTCCGACTGGCGGTAAAATGCTTCCTTGCCGAGCCGCACGGTCATCGCGGACTTGCTGGCGATCCTGCGCGCCAGCGCGATGGCTTCGTCGCGCTCGGTTCCGTAGGCAACGACGTGATTGATGAGGCCGATGCGTTGCGCGTGATCGGCAGTGATCGTATCGCCGGTCAGCAGCATTTCCATTGCGTGTTTGTGCGACACGTTGCGCGACAGCGCGACCATGGGCGTTGAGCAAAACAATCCGATGTCCACGCCGGGCGTGCAGAAGCCGGCCTTGTCGGATGCAATCGCGAGATCGCAGCTCGCGACCATCTGGCAGCCGGCCGCGGTCGCGACGCCTTGCACGGCGGCGACGACCGGCTGAGGCAGGCGGACAATGGCCTGCATCACCGCGCTGCATTGCTCCATCAATTGCGTAAAATAGGCACGGCCCTCGTCAGGATTGCTGCGGCGCGCGGTGAGTTCCTTGAGGTCGTGCCCGGCGCAGAATACGGGGCCAGCAGCCGCAATCACGACAGCGCGCACATTCGTGTCCGCTGCAATGGCAGCGAGTTCTTTCGTCAGCGCATCCAGCAGCGTCTCGGACAGGCTGTTGCGGGCGCCCGGCCGGTTAAGCGTCAGCACGGCGACCGGGCCTACGGATTCGCGCAACAGCACAGGTTCGCTCGCGGACATGGTTGCAGACTGTGCTGGCATCGCGTGAAATCGCTCCAGATTGTTCTCGACTCCGGATATCTGCAAACATAGGCATTCGGGCCATACGGGCAATAGAAGAGGGTGCCATGCAGGAACCGATGTTGTCGGCAGCGGAGCTTGAAAGGCGGCTGTCCGCCGAATTCTCGGAGGCGTTTCACGGCGACAGCGGTCTGTCCATTGTGAAAGTCTGGCATCGCGGCTGTGTGGTGCGGCTCGGGTTCAACCCCAAGACTCTGCGCCCCGGCGGCACGATTTCCGGCCCGACCATGATGATGCTGGCGGATGTCACGATGTATGTGGCGATCCTGGCCTCCATCGGCTGGGAGCCGCTGGCGGTGACGACCAACCTCAACATGAATTTTCTGCGCAAGCCTGCCCTCGGCAAGGCGCTGACGGCCGAATGCAATCTCATCAAACTCGGCAAGCGGCTGGCGGTCGGAGACGTGGCCATCCGTTCTGAAGGCGAGGAGGAGATGGTGGCGCATGCCACCTCGACCTACTCAATTCCGCCTGCAAACAGGTAGCAAGATACAGGTATTATAACACCAAAATTATAAGCCATTGATTTATATGTAATATATTGCTTTCAAATCCATTGACCGTAAATCGGGGCGCAGGTACAACCCGCGTCGATTGGGCCTGCGGGTATTCCGCAGCCTTTTTATTTGGAAACCACTCATGCCCACCCATCCCGGCACTTATTCGGCGAACGCCGCCAATGCCGACAAGAAGTGGGTCACGATCGATGCCAAAGGGCTGATCGTTGGCCGTCTCGCTTCCATTGTCGCGCTGCGTCTTCGCGGCAAACACAAGCCCACGTTCACCCCGCACGTCGATTGCGGCGACAACGTCATCATCATCAACGCCGAGAAGGTCGTGCTCACGGGCCGCAAGCTCGAGCGCAAGGTCTACTACCACCACACCGGCTACATTGGTGGCATCAAGGAACGCACCGCGAAGTTCATCATGGAAGGCCGCTTCCCTGAGCGCATCGTGGAAAAAGCCGTCGAACGCATGTTGCCGCGTGGCCCGCTTGGCCGCCAGCAACTGTCGAACCTGCGCGTTTACAAAGGCTCGGAACATCCGCACGCCGCGCAGAACCCGACCTCGGTCGATGTCGGCGCGATGAACCGCAAAAACTCGAGGAAGGGTTGATCATGGCTGAAACCATGCAGTCGCTCGATCAGCTCTCGGCAATGAAGCCGGCAGCCCCCGAAGCGCCGAAGTACGAAAAGAAGATCGACAAGCAGGGGCGCTCCTACGCCACCGGCAAGCGCAAGGACGCGGTTGCCCGCGTCTGGATCAAGCCCGGCTCTGGCCGTTTCACCATCAATGAACGTACCGCCGAAGTTTACTTCGCGCGTCCGGTTCTGCGCATGATGATCCAGCAGCCGCTGATCGCCGCCAACCGTGCAACCCAGTTCGACATCGTTTGCACGGTGTCGGGTGGCGGTCTTTCGGGCCAGGCTGGCGCCGTGCGCCATGGCATCTCGAAGGCGCTGACCTACTTCGAACCGGATCTGCGTGGCGCCCTCAAGAAGGGCGGCTTCCTGACCCGCGACTCGCGCGTGGTTGAGCGCAAGAAGTACGGCCGCGCGAAAGCCCGCCGTTCGTTCCAGTTCTCCAAGCGCTAATACCGCTTCAAATTTTGCGAAAAAGGCGCGCTTCGGCGCGCCTTTTTTGTTTGTGCGCGTGCTGCGGTGCTGGCGTTGCAGCGCAACGCTTCCTTGCGCGTGGAGCGGACAAGAAAGTAGGCGGGTACTTATCGCGCACCTTTCAAGACGAATTTAGCGAAAAAGCTCCGGCGCTGGGCAACGCCGTGCACATCGTATCCGCAGTCGTAACGCTCAAAACTCAGCGTCAATGCTATGGGATAGGCATCGCGCTTCGGCGCTCCTGATGACCCATCGGAGACCGTTATATGTTTGCGTCCATCGCGGAAATGACGCTTACGCTCGATGCAACCACATTGGTCATCGTCGCCACTGGCGTCACCACCTTGCTTGGCCTGTTCCTGCTGTTCGTGTCGAAACGCGACAGCGTGCGCGCGCTGGCGTGGTGGGGTGCGGCCTATGTCATCGGCGGATTTTCGGTAGCGATGTGGGGCGTCAACGCCGCCTCGGAGTCGATGCTGGCGGGCATCTCCAACGCGTTGCTGTTCGTCGCCTGCGGCATGATCTGGAATGCCGCGCGATTGTTCCACGGGCGTGACATTCAATGGACTGCGCTGTTTGCCGGCGCTGCGATCTGGATCGTTGCAAGCAAGCTGGGGATCGTCACCGAGGCGAGCAGCGAGCGCATCATGCTCAGCGCGTTGATCGTCGCGGTCTATACCTTTCTTACCGCGCGCGAACTGTGGCGCGAGCGCCGCAAGATCCTGATGCGGCGCTGGATCGCGATCTTCGTGCCGATCCTGCATGGCGCGATCTTCTTCATCCCGATTCCGCTCGCGGCCTGGATGCCGGCGGAGCAGGGCCTCGTCATGCTGGCGAGCGGCTGGATGGCGATCTTTGCGGCGGAGGCGCTGCTCTATTGCATCGCCATGGCCTTCATCGTGCTGGTGCTGGCGCAGGACCGCGTCGTGCATGTCCACAAGACCGCGGCTGAAACCGACCTGCTCACCGGCGTATTTAACCGCAGGGCGTTTCTCGAAGGCGCACACAAGCTGATGACGGCGCAGGTCAAGCGCAGGGAGCCCGTCGGCGTGCTGCTGTTCGACCTCGACCGCTTCAAGTCGGTCAACGACCGCTTCGGTCACGCCGTCGGCGACGCTGTGCTGCGGTTGTTTGCCCAGACGGCGAGCGCCGCGATCCGCACCACCGACATCTTCGCGCGCTTCGGCGGCGAGGAATTCGCGATCATTCTTCCCGGCGGCATCGACGAGGCCATGGTCGTGGCCGAACGCGTGCGCTTTGCCTTCGAGGTGCGCGGCGTCGAAGTCTCCGGCATCGAGATGAATGCGACGGTCAGCGTTGGTGCGACGAGCGCTGTGGTGCCGAAGAACTTTGAGCCGCGCATGATCGATAATCTGCTGGCGCGCGCCGACGCCGCGCTCTACCGCGCCAAAGAGGGCGGCCGCAACCGCATCGAATTCTCCGATCCGCTGCCTGAACTTGCATCGCTGCCGGTAATCGCATCGCCAAGCCTCGTGCCGGTGCTGCAGGACGCCGGGCAGGAAGTTGTCGGCCAGACGGTCTGATGGCCGCGCGCGCTACCGGCCTCGAATAGCAGAAGTCCAATGAAACCGGGGTTTTTGTAAACCTGCTGGCGCGTTCAGAACGTATTTACCATCTGCGCGTATCGTCTTTCCATGAGTATGAGTTCCAGTGTCGGTTTCTCAGGGCGTTTCAAGTCTGACCTCAGCTTGCTCGAGGCGACGGTTACGCGCGCCGGTGAATCGCTCGCGTGCTGCTATTCCTCGGCGGATGAATATGAGGCTGAAATCATCAGCGCGCGGCGCGCTGCGGGTGCGTTTGACCGCCGTTATGTAAAACGGTTTCGCATCGTGCTGGGCATGACGCTCGGCGCGATGGTGGTCGCCCTTGTTATATTGGCGCTGTAGCACGCCGCCTGATTTCACCTGTTGCAAGGATTTCGTGCGCTAACGCGCGGGCGATCCTTTTATCTGAAGCGTCCGCGTTCGTTGCCGCGGCCCGGCAGGTCCTGCAGCAATGGCCGGCGCGGCACTGCGTCTTGCTGTTGCTGAACAGGACCGCGCTGGTTGAGTTGCCGTCCCGGCGGCGGAAGTTGTCGCAGGTTGTTCGGCTGGCCCGGCCTCTGCAATCCAGGTGTTTGCTGGCCGGGACCGCGCTGCCGATTCAGGCCACGCTGTTGACCGGGCGGCTGTCCACGTCCGCGTTGCAGGTTCTGCTGGCGGATATTGCGGCGCTGAATGACCATCTGCCGCCCGCGATCGTGCGTTCTGAACAGTTGACCGACAAAGCCGCGGTCGCGCGCCGCCTGCTGCGGAGAAATCTGCAACGCGAAAGCGCCGAAGCCGCCGCCCGCGCCGCGCCGGATTGCAAATCCGGAAGCCGCGCGGTCGAGGAGGCCCAGCCGCGCACCGTTCGGGCCGGGCGCGAACACTTCGATACGGCCGAGCCTGCCATCGGCGTCGTTGTAGAGCTTGATCGCGACATCGCCCGGCGCAGTAGCGTTGTCCGGCACTTCGATCACGCCGGTCGTGCCGCGAATGCCGAGCGTCGCCGTTGGCGTCGCGATCTGCATGGTGCCGGTCCTGGCGATCTGGCCTGCGACGAAGGCGACGGTGCCGCGTGCGACGTTGAAAAGTCCGGCGTTGGCGGTGCCGCCGCTTTGATAGACCAGATTGTCCATCACCATCGTGGCGCTGGCGCCCAGGTTGAAGGTCGTCTCGTCGTCGAGCGTGATGCCGAGTGTGCTGTTTGCACTTGTGCGCAATGTGTCGCCCGAAAAAATCTCGTCTTTGAGCTTGAGCGGCTTCGTCGCGTTGGCACGCATGACGGTGGCGCTGCCTTGCAAGCTCACGACCGTGCCGATGGATTCCGGCGGTGCCGCGGGCTGGGGTGACGGCGCGGGTTGCGGAGCAGGAGCCTGCGCCAGATGAGACCGCGTTGTGCTGGGTGTTGTCTGCGGGCTGGCAATATCAAATGCCGGCGAGGCGGATGCGAAGGAGAGCGTTGCAACAACGAACAAGCCAACGGCTGCGGATAATGCCGCGCCACGTCCAACCGGGATCATGAAGCCACCTGATCTCCACGGCGTTGACGCGCCGCGACTTTACCGCAGTCAGAGTGTCGCACACAAATCGTGCCGGAAAAAAGGCGGGCCGTGCAGTCATACCAACGAACAATGCCTGGCCGGCAAACGTCTAACCCGTGGGCGCCATGTCGTTGGGATCGCTGGTTCCCGGCTTTGGAAGGGTGCCTGCGCCCGGTGTCTTGTTCTCGTCGGTCTGCTTCGGCGTGGCGTGCGGCCCGGCCGCCGGCATTTTCTCTTCCGGTTTCGTTTTGCTATCGCGGGGCTTTTCCATACCTACTCAACTTGCGCGGCCGCGTCCGGTTCCTTACTGCGTCTCCGTCGCCGGAAAGTCCGCAATCTCGCCCAGCCAGTGTTGCTCTGATTTGGTCCAGATCTGGGCTTTCGGCACCAGTTCGTGCCGTTCTTTCAACATGCCGATGCGGAGTTGATAGCGCGTCGGGTTTTCATCAATCGCGCTGGAAAACACCGGCGAGCCGCAACGGCCGCAGAACATGTGGGCGCGCTGGATGCCGCTGTCGGCGGTCTTGATGTAGCGCACCGGCGTGCCGGAAATCATTCTGAGCGTTTCCGCCGGCGCACTGATGCCGGTGCGGAATGCCGAGCCCGACATGGTCTGGCAGTCGGTGCAGTGGCAGATGCGCGCATTGGCGGGATCGACTTCGGCCTCGAAGCGAATGTCGCCGCAATGGCATTGGCCGTGAACTTTCATCGGTGCGTTCTCCCCGTTGCGTATTCAGTTCTATTTTATCCGCGCGCCAAAAGAAAAGGGCGTCCCGAAGGACGCCCTTAAAGGTAGATCGCTTGCGCGATCATGGGAGGAACACGCCTTACGCCACAACTGTGGGCTCTCGCCGCAAACAGCCTCGGCGCAAATAATGCTACGCCGAGTAGTACATCTCGAACTCGACCGGGTGCGGTGTGTGTTCGAAACGGATGACTTCCGTCATCTTGAGTTCGATGTAGCTGTCGATGAAGTCGTCATCGAACACGCCACCGGCCTTGAGGAACTCACGATCCTTGTCGAGGGCGCCGAGCGCTTCGCGCAGCGAGCCAGCGACGGTCGGGATTTTCTTCAGTTCCTTTGGCGGCAGATCGTAGAGATCCTTGTCCATCGGGGCGCCCGGATCGAGCTTGTTCTTCACGCCGTCCAGACCAGCCATCAGCAGCGCCGCGAAGGCGAGATACGGATTGGCGAGCGGATCGGGGAAGCGCACTTCGACGCGCTTGGCCTTCGGGTTGGTGGTGTAGGGGATGCGGCACGAGGCCGAACGGTTACGCGCCGAGTAGGCGAGCAACACCGGCGCTTCGAAGCCCGGCACCAGACGCTTGTAGGAGTTGGTCGTCGGGTTGGTGAAGGCGTTGACCGCCTTGGCGTGCTTGATGACACCCGCAATGTAAGACAGGCAGGTATCGGACAGGTCCGAATACTTGTTGCCCGCGAACACCGGCTTGCCGGCCTTCCAGATCGACTGGTGGCAGTGCATGCCCGAACCGTTGTCGCCGTAGATCGGCTTCGGCATGAACGTGGCGGTCTTGCCGTAGATGTGTGCGACCTGATGGATGCAATATTTGTAGGTCTGCATCATGTCGGCCATTTCGGTCAGCGGCGAGAACTTGAGGCCAAGTTCGTGCTGGGCCGATGCGACTTCGTGGTGATGCTTTTCAACCTTGGCGCCCATCTTGGCCATCGAGGCGAGCATTTCGCCGCGCATGTCCTGCACCGAGTCCTGCGGCGGCACCGGGAAGTAGCCCTTCTTGGTGCCGATGCGGTGGCCCATGTTGCCACCTTCGTAGTCGGTGTAGCCGTTGGTCGGCAGTTCGACGGAGTCGAGCTTGAACGCCGTGTGGTAGGGGTCGGCTGCGATCTTCACGTCATCGAACACGAAGAATTCGGCTTCCGGTCCGAAGTAGATGACGTCGCCGACGCCCATCGACTTGACCATGGCTTCGGCCTTCTTGGCGATGCCGCGCGGATCGCGGTTGTAGGGTTCGCCCGTGGTCGGTTCGAGAATGTCGCACACGAGAACGAGTGTGGTCTCGGCGAAGAACGGATCGATGCAGGCCGATGCCGGGTCGGGCATCAGGCACATGTCGGACTCGTTGATCGCCTTCCAGCCGGAGATCGAGGAACCGTCGAACATCGTGCCTTCGGAGAAAATTTCCTCGTCGATCATCGAAATGTCGAACGTGACGTGCTGCCACTTGCCGCGCGGATCGGTGAAGCGCAAATCGACGTACTTGACGTCATTGTCCTTGATGAATTTCAAAACTTCTTTGGCCGTCTTCATGGGATACTCGTTCCTCTCTCACGATGGTCGTTAGCGAAAATCTTTGCTCCGGCAAGGCAGTTTATAGGCTGAATTGTCGTGGGTTTGCCACGGGCCCTCAAGCCCTCGCAGGCCCTGTGCCCGTTTTTAGTTCAGATTGCGTTCTGGTTCAGATGGCGTCCGTGCCCGATTCCCCGGTGCGGATGCGGATGGCTTCCTCGATATTCGAAACGAAGATTTTTCCGTCACCGATACGCCCGGTCTGGGCGGCGCGGCGGATCGCTTCGACGGCCTTATCGACCATATCGTCGCCAAGCACGATTTCGATTTTCACCTTGGGGAGGAAATCGACCACGTACTCTGCGCCGCGATACAGTTCGGTATGACCCTTTTGGCGACCGAAACCCTTGGCTTCCGTGACTGTGATGCCCTGCAGGCCAACTTCCTGCAATGCCTCCTTCACCTCATCCAGTTTGAAAGGTTTGATAATCGCTTCGATTTTCTTCATTTCAGTGCACTCCCGGACCGGCCAACGGACGCCAGCAAGCCGGGCCGCGGGTTCGTTTAGCAGGGTCCGTGCCACATGCCCAACGCTGAAAAAAGGTACAGGTTTTCAGGTTGTTAACAAGCTACGGGCGGGATTGCCCAGGAATGCAGCAAGAGTTGCTGCCTAATTCGTATGCAATCAGGCTATTTTTTAGTCAGTTTGCAAAAACCCCAGCAATTCCATGAGGTCCGCGCTGCTCCCTTGCCCGCTGCAAGCAAGCCGTCCGGGGCTGACAGCGCGCTACGCGGTCTGGCATTGCGTTGTCGCGGCCGGAGCGCGCCGATATCGTTGCGCATGATTGAACTCCTGACACCCTCGGAAATGGCGAAAGCCGATCAACTGACGATTGCCGGCGGTGTGCCGGGCATTGAGTTAATGGAGCGGGCGGGTGCGGCGGTCGCGGACCGGGCGGCACTGTTCGGTCCGCGCGCGGTGGTTGTGCTGGCGGGGTCGGGCAACAACGGCGGCGATGGATTTGTCGCTGCGCGGCTGCTGGCAGCGCGCGGCATGTCGGTCACGGTGCTCCTCCACGGCGAGCGAGACCGGCTCACCGGCGACGCAGCCATCGCCGCGCAACGCTGGAATGGCGAGGTGCTGCTGGCGATGCCGGGGGCCCTGGCCGGTCGGCAATACGATATCTGCGTCGATGCTTTGTTCGGCGCGGGGCTTAGCCGGCCGTTGCAGGCCGATGCCGTTTTGCTTGTCGATGCGGTCAATCGCCTGGGCTGTCCGGTACTGGCGGTCGACCTCCCGAGCGGCATCAACGGCGCGACCGGCGCGGCGATGGGTGCCGCCGTCAACGCCACCACGACCATGACGTTCTTTCGCAAGAAGCCCGGCCACCTGTTGCTGCCGGGCCGCGCCCATTGCGGCGAGATTCACGTCGCCGATATCGGCATTGAAAACGGCGTGCTGGCAGAAATCCGGCCGATGACTTTTGAAAACACACCCACGCTGTGGCGCGAACAATTCCCGGCCCCAAAACAAACCGGCCACAAATATTCGCGCGGTCACGCCGTCGTGGTGTCGGGCGGCATCTCGACGACGGGCGCGGCGCGGCTTGCGGCGCGTGGCGCGTTGCGGGCAGGGGCGGGGCTGGTGACGCTGGCGTCACCGCGTGAATCGCTGGCCGTGAACGCGACGGCTTCGCTGGCGGTGATGGTGCGGCCGGTCGATGGCGCGCGGGAGCTGACGACGTTTCTCACTGACACTCGCCTCAACGCGGTCGTCATCGGCCCCGGCTGTGGCGTCGGTGCAGGGACACGGGAGCAGGTGCTGGCGGCGCTGGATGGCCTGCGGGCCGTCGTTCTCGATGCCGACGCGTTGACGAGTTTTGAAGGGGATAGTGCGACGCTGTTTGCCGCCATCCGGCGGCGCGCCGCAGCAACCATCCTGACGCCCCATGCGGGCGAATTTTCTCGCCTGTTTGGTACCTTATCCAGTAAATCTCATCTTCTGGTGAAACTTGATGAAGCGCGTATAGCGGCCGAGACTGCCGGCGCAATCGTCGTTTTCAAGGGCGCTGACACGGTGATTGCTGCGCCGGATAATCGCGCTGCCATCAATGCCAATGCACCGCCGTATCTCGCGACCGCCGGCTCTGGCGACGTGCTGGCGGGGTTCATGGCGGGACTCCTGGCCCAGGGGATGCCGGGATTCGAGGCTGCCTGCGCTGCGGTCTGGCTGCATGGCGAGGCCGCGAGCGAATTTGGGCCGGGCCTGATCGCGGAGGATTTGCCGGAAATGCTGCCGCGCGTGTTGCGGCGGCTATAAGCGGTTTCGCGCGAAGCGGGTGCCGGTTCGCGTGAAGAAGTCGCGCCTCACATCAAGGCATCAATCGCGCTGCGCGAGACGTTCTTGGTCGTGCGCAGGAAACTCGCGGCGATCTGCGCCTTGGGCGACGACAGCGCGGCGTATTTGTCGAACAGCACCTTGAGTTCGGCAGGCGTTGAAATCTTCGACGGGATCGCGACGCGCAACACTTCCTGCAATTCCGGCCACGACATCCCGCCGGCCTTGCCCAGGATGATGATGCCTTCATGCAGCCGCTGGCGGGCAAGCTCGCTTACGGTCTTGGCCGGCACGCGGCACAACAGCGCCAGCGCCTCGGTCATCCGGGTCACGTCGTTGCCGCGCGCCCAGCGCATCACCTGCACGCGCTGCTGCGCGACATCGGGCTGGAACAATGTCTTGGCGCCGCCGCTGACAGAACGAAGCCCGCCGGGCGTCTGCGCAACCTTGGCTGCGACAACCTTGAGTACGTTGGAAATCCGCTCGCGCATCTCCGGGCCGGATTTCGCAACCAGCCGCTGCCGCACGGTCTCGGTCGCCTCGCGCACCAGCTGCTCGAACATTTCCTGCG
The DNA here is from genome assembly GCA_947472885.1 of Hyphomicrobiaceae bacterium. Taxonomy (GTDB): domain Bacteria; phylum Pseudomonadota; class Alphaproteobacteria; order Rhizobiales; family Xanthobacteraceae; genus CANJBX01. The sequence goes on along the minus strand of CANJBX010000061.1, from coordinate 746 downwards.
GCAGATCACGGCGGCTGGCGACGGCGGCGGTGAGGGCCTCGTCGCCGCGCGCGCGCTTGAGAACGGAAAGATAGGTGTTGGATGAAATATGTGCGCCGCTGTTGCCGGCGACCTTCAGCGCGACATCATCGTTGCCGCGCCCGATCAGTACGGTGGTGACGAGCGTGCTGATGGAGGGGCGCCCGGCAATCGCCGAGAGATGCTGCTGGCTCTTGGTCTGGGCGATTTCGATCAGGTCGGGATCGCTCAGGACGCTGGATTTTTCCAGCACCGGGCCGGACACCGCGATGTCGTCGTTGCGTGAAAGCCGCCCGATCACATTGGCCGGCGCGTTGTCGACCGGCGCGAGCTTGTTGCTCAGTTCGATCAGGGCTTCGGTCTCGATGTGATCGACCAGCCGCATCATCACGTCGTCGAACACGGCGACGTGGCCTTCCGAAAGCGAGCTGGCGGTGTTGAGAAACAGGTCGGTCATCTGGCGCAGGATCGCGCCGCGCTGGGTGTCCGAGCGCTGGCCGAGTGCGGACTGGATTTCCGCCGCCCACATGTCGAGTGCTGTCATTAGCGGTATCAAACCTGTTCGGGCGTTAAGTCCGTGCACTAACAGGATGTTGAAAAAACCGATCGGGGGCTCAGATTTCTACTGAAATCAGGGTGCTATTGGGAACTTCGACATCCAAAGGAACCGGCGCCCCCTGGGCCAAGATCTGCTCAAGAATCATAAAAAGACGGGAATGGATGTGGGT
>CANJBX010000060.1 GCA_947472885.1 Hyphomicrobiaceae bacterium | reverse complement strand
TTCGCATGGCTTGGCAGATGCCGCAGGCTCGCCAAGGACTGGGAGTGCCTGAATGGAAAAGCGCTCGCGTTCTTGCGTCTCGCCTCGATCCGACTCATGGTGAGAAAGCTAAGCAATCCTGCTTGAACTTTCCGAACAGACTCTTAGTTGAGGTCACGCTTACTACGCTGCACCGCACACCCTGGCCGCGTTGCTGTGCCACGGTGGCGATTATGCTAGGAAGACTCCCCGACTGCATTGCGGCGACTAAGGAATGACGGCCCCATGCGCATGCACACCCGCACCCTCAGAACGCTTTTCCTGCAAATTCTGGCCCTCGCCGTTTTAGCCGCCATCGGCGGCGCTGCTTGGGCGCAAAACCGCCCTCCCGTTGCCCTCGACCGCAACGCGCTGTCCCAGGGCGAAGACCAGCCGGGCTATGTGCCAACGCCGGAGGAAGAAAACCTCCCCGCCCAGTATCGCCGCCAGCTGGTGTTCTACCGGACCAACGAGCCGCCGGGCACCATCGTCGTCGATACGCCCGGACGCTTCCTTTATCTGGTGCAGGACAACAGCCGCGCGATCCGTTACGGCATCGGCGTCGGCCGCGACGGCTTCCAGTGGTCGGGCCTGCTGAAAATTTCCCGCAAGGCCGAGTGGCCGGACTGGACACCGCCGCCGGAAATGATCGAGCGCCAGCCCTACCTGCCGCGCTTCATGGCCGGTGGACCGGGCAATCCGCTCGGCGCACGCGCACTCTATCTTGGCAACACCGTCTATCGCCTGCATGGCACCAACATGCCGCAGACCATCGGCACCTCGGTGTCGTCGGGCTGTTTCCGCCTCGCCAACGAGGAAATCATCGACCTGTTCGAGCGCGTTCCGGTCGGCACCAAGGTCGTCGTCCGGCAGCAGAAGACCTTGTAACGCTCCAAATTCATTTTCAGTCAGCGAGACAGAACCATGTTCAATTTCATTCCGCGGACGTTCCGGGCCGGCCTCGGCATCGGCATATTGATCGCCGTTGCGGTTGCCGCCGCCGCTATCACCTATGAGCGTTACGACACCCGCACCCTCAAGCGCACGGAGCGGCGCGACGCCGTGCTGTGCGGCGTCAACACCGACCTGCCCGGCTTCTCGATCCGTGACGACAAGGGCAACTGGACCGGCTTCGATGTCGATTTCTGCCGCGCCATCGCCGCCGCGATCTTCAACGACCCGAAGAAAGTCACCTTCGTTCCGCTCGACGCCAGCGAACGCTTCATCGAGCTGCAGAAGCGCAAGGTCGATGTGCTGTTCCGCAACTCGACGTGGAGCATGTCGCGCGAGGCCGACTACTCGCTCAACTTCGCCGCCGTCTCCTATTATGACGGCCAGGGCTTCATGATTCCCAAAGCGCGCAACGTCAATTCGGCGCTCGACCTCGACAACAGCAAGGTCTGCGTCCAGAGCAACACGACATCGCTCCTCAACCTCGCCGATTACTTCCGCACCAACAACATGAAGTATCAGGAAGTGAAATTCGCCAATCCCGATGAAATGCGCGCGGCCTATGACTCGGGCCAGTGCAATGTGCTGACCGCCGACGTGTCGCGCCTCCACGCAGAACGTCTCGCGCTCAAAAAGCCCGACGATCAGGTCATCCTGCCCGACGTGATTTCCAAGGAACCGCTCGCCGCCGCCGTGCGCCAGAAGGACGACGACTGGCTGCTGATCGTGAAGTGGACCGTCTACGCGATGCTCAATGCCGAGGAGCTCGGCATCACCTCCAAGAACATCGACGAGGCGCTCAAGTCCAGCAAGCCGGAGATCAAGCGTTTCGTCGGCACCGAAGGCGCCTATGGCGAACAGATCGGCCTGACCAGGGACTGGGCCGTGCGCATCATCCGCCACGTCGGCAACTATGGCGAGGTGTTCGAGCGCAACGTCGGCATCGGCTCGAAACTCGGCATTCCACGCGGACTGAACCAGTTGTGGAACGACGGCGGCATCCAGTACGCACCGCCGATCAGGTAAGCCACGTCATTCTACTATTTTCGTCATGGCCGGGCTTGTCCCGGCCATCTCGATTCGTAGGGCACGCTTCATGCGTCCCTAAGCGGGATGGCCGGGACAAGCCCGGCCATGACGAAGGAGAGAGTGTACGCGATGGCGGACATGGGTCCCGGATTGTCGCGCACGGAGCGCGCTTGTCCGGGACACGAGACCGTCGCGGATTTTACAGGGCAGCCACGCGACGCATCTACTTCTTCAAAAACGTCTCTATCGACGTCGCCAGCGCCACCGGCGTCTCGTCCATCGGATAGTGCCCGGCGTTCGGCATCACTTCGAGTTCGGCGTTCCTGTACCAGGCCATGTAAGTCGCCTTCATGATGTCCGCCGTCAGCGACGGATCATGCTCGCCGACGATCACCTTGATCGGATGATCGTGGCCCTGCACGTCGGCGACGAATTCCTCTTTCGCCCAGGCGCGCAGATAACCGGCGAAGGCTTCCACCGTGGACGTGTGCAGCGAGTAGTTCGCCATGTGCGCGACCCAGGTGTCCGACAGCCGGCCGCCGGTCGAGTAATGCAGGATGCCCTTGCGGTTCTCGATGCGCGTGGCAGCGCCTTCGAACAGGCCCCATCCCGCATCGTCGAACGGCACGGCAGCGGCAGGCACCGGCGTCACCGCAACGAGCTTGTTCACGCGTTTCGGCGCATCGGCGAGGACGCGCTGGATCGCCTTGCCACCCATGGAATGGCCGATCAGGCTGAACTGCTTGAGGCCGATCTCGTCGGCGAGCGCGATCACGTCGGCGGAGATTTCGGCGTTGGTGTAGTTGCCCGTGAGGTGCTTCGACAGGCCATACCCGCGATAGGCCGGAAAAATATAGGTGAAGTCGTTGGTATTGAGCGCAGACCGCATCGGCCCGAACATGGTGTGATCGCCGAACCAGCCGTGCAGCACGATGACCTTGTGGGTGCCGGTTCCGTAGCTTTGATACGCCAGTGTCACGCGATCACCCTCCCGATGACTAAATCGCCGACGCTTGACGCGACGGGCCTATCGTCAAGTTTTTATCCGTTATTGCTTCAGGTCAAGCACCGCTCTTCGATCCTGAAGATTACGAGGCGAGCGCTGGGCAAATGTGGCCGCCTCGTCCTTCGAGACGCGATCCTTCGGATCGCTCCTCAGGATGAGGCGGAGAGAGAGCGTGAAATTCCGGCGGTCAATGTCTTCCGTCACGAAAGCTTGCAGTTCAGCCTCATCCTGAGGAGCATCGCCATAGCAGGCGCAGCCTGCGTGAACTTGGCTGCGTGCGATGCGTCTCGAAGGACGAGGCGGCCACGCCTTTGTGCTAATCCCAGAATTCTGCACGGGCTTCCTGCAGATGCGGCCCGAGGCGCACCGGCGCGACGCGTTTCGCTAGCCCGGTATTGTCGTTGGTTTCAACCGCAAGGCCGCACAGCGTCGCCGGGCCGTCGGCGGCTTCAAACCGGCCGGACGGAATCTTGCGCAGGAAGCGGTTGACCGGCTCGTCCTTCGACATGCCGATCACGGAATTGAAATCGCCGGTCATACCGGCATCGGACATGAAGGCCGTGCCACCTGAGAGAATGCGATGGTCTGCCGTCGGCGCGTGGGTATGCGTGCCAACGACGAGGCTGGCGCGGCCATCGCAGAAATAACCCATCGCCTGCTTTTCACTGGTCGTCTCGGCGTGCATGTCGATGACGATGGCGTCGGCCTGCTGCTTGAGGGGACAGGCGGAGAGTTCGCGCTCGACCACGGCAAACGGATCGTCGAGCGGGTCCATGAACACGCGGCCCATGACATTCATCACCAGCGCACGCGCGCCGTTCTTGGCTTCGATCAATGCAGCGCCGCGGCCCGGCGTGCCTGCCGGATAATTCACCGGGCGAATGAGTTTCGGCGCCCGCTCGATGAACACCAGCGCCTCGCGCTGGTCCCACGCATGATTACCGAGCGTGACGGCGTCCGCGCCGGCGTCGAGGAACTCGTTGTAGATGACTTCGGTGATACCGAACCCGCCGGCCGCGTTCTCGCCATTAACGACGACGAGATCGAGTTTCCAGTCGCGTATGAGTTTCGGCAGCCGTTCGCTGACAATCGTGCGTCCACTGCGGCCAACCACGTCACCGATGAAAAGAATTCGCACGCGTCACGCTCTCAGATCAATGACTTCACGTTCCGTGAGGATGAAGTCGAGTTTTTCATCACGCGGCGTTGTCGGAAGGTCTTTGACTTCCTGCGCCGCGAAGGCGATGCCCATCGCGATGATGGGCTTCATCGTGCGCAGCCGCGCGATGGTCATGTCGTAATAGCCCGCGCCATAGCCGAGGCGATAGCCCGAGCGGTCGAAAGCCGCGAGCGGCACGATGAGAAAATCCGGGAACACTTCCGGCGCTTCGGACTTGGGTTCGCGAATGCCCCACTGGCCGGAGCCGAGCGCCTCGCCGAATGCCCAGGCCCGCATCGTCAGCGGCATGCCGCGCTTGACCACCACCGGCAGCGCGAGTTTCGCGCCAGCCTCGGTGATAAGCCGCATTAAAGGCACCGGACTGATTTCGGATTTCAGGGGCGAATAACCGGATACGATTGCGCCAACGGGCACTTTCACCGGCAGGCCGCGCCTGGCGATGGTCTCGGCGGCCGCGACACGATCCGCCACCGGCAGCTCCTCGCGCTTCGCGATCATGTCACGGCGGAGTACCGCCTTGGCGGCGGCAATCGGATCGGGTGCAGTCTCAGGCGAGGACGGGTCGGAAGCCATGGCCCTGTCATGCGCCGAACGAATGAAAAAGGGAAGAAGTGCGGAGCCGCAATAGCCGTCGGAGGTGTCGATCCCGGGTGCCCTACTAAGTAGGTGGGCGCCATATATCCAGGCCCACGGGCCTGGTCAGGGACAGCTCCCTAGAGATCGATAAGGCCCCGAGAATAGTGCCTCCTAACGCACCTCGCAGCCCCGCCCGCACAATGTAGTGCGTCCACGGGCTTACCGCCAGCGTGTTCGAGCAACTGAAAAGTTAAATCAACCCCGCCGCGGCACGGAATTTCGCAAACAGCGCGGGATTGGCGAACAGAAAGTCGGCCTGCAGCACGCTGCCGCTGGCGGTCTTGTGAACCTCGCAAATGTCCGCGCATTTGAAGCCGAGCTTGCCGATACCGGCGATCACGTCGGCAATCAGCGGCGCGGCGTCGTTGTAGGAGAGGAACGACAGTTCGGCGATGATCGCGCTGGTAGTCGTGAGCAACGCACCCGCCCCGGCCAGTACGTCGAGTTCCGCGCCCTGCACGTCGAGCTTGATGATGTCCGGCGGCGGCAACTTGTGTTCGGCTGCCAGCGCATCGAGCCTGCGGGTGGTGACGGGCACGACGCGCAGGTTGTCGCCGTCGTAATGCGAGGTTTGCTCCTTATAGAGCGACGCGCCGGTCGCGACGGCGTTTTTGGGCAAATAGAATTCCGTGGCGACGCCGTCTTCGCCGCTGAGTACCGCATTGAAAAAAGTTTCGCCGGTTTCGGTGAGCTTTGGCGCGTTGTCGGCGTTGGCTTCGAACAGGAAATAGCCAGAATCCGGAAACACCTTGCGCGCCGCTTTTGTCCAGCCGCCGTGAAACGCGCCGATGTCGTAGATGGCGCGCGGTGCAAGACCCATGGCCTTCAGCCGCAGCAACGCCTGCTCGTGCGTGAACGGCGGCGGCGAACGCATGAAACGCGGCAATCTGATCTTCATCGCCTATACGCCAGCGCCGTTGCCGCCCGGCGGTGGGTTGAGTTTCTTCGTCGCCTGCTCGATGCGCTCGGCCGCGGCGGAAAACGCTTTCACGATGGCCGTTTCCGTCGCCTGCGCGCGGTCGGCGGCAACAAGGCGCGCATCCTGCAAGCTGCCGACATCCTGCTCCAGCACACGGATGCGCTTGATCGCTTCCGAAAATTCATCGGCAATGGTGATCGCGGCCATGATCGTCAGCCGCATGTCGCCGACTTCACCGAACTGCGCGCGGATGCCGTCGATGCGCTGGTTGAGATCGCCGGCCAGCCGCAACAGGTGATCTTCCTGGCCGTCGCCGCAGGCCATGCGGTACTGGCGCGAATTGATCGTGACGTTGACGTGCGCCATCGCCGTTACCGCTCCTGCACCGTGATGACGGAACGGATCGACTCCATGGCAATATCGAGCCGCTGGGCGATTTCGCGATTGGTTGTTTCCAGCGACTTCGAGCGCGCCGCCGCATGATCGAGGTCAGAAGCGAGCCGCGCGCGGTCAGTATCAAGGAGATGCAACTGGTCGGCGAGCCCGAGCGCGCGCGCAGTAGTTTCGAGCTTGGCTTCCACCGCCGACTCAAGCCCGTCGAGCGCGGCCTGGAGGCGCTTGGTCGCCGCGTCGATCGCGAAGTGATCCGTCATCTGCTTGGCTCGGCTCCGGCATCACTGCCGATAAATTACCATCGGTCAAAATTACCAACAGCACATCGCCACAGGTAAATTAGCAGCGCGCATAAGGAGTTAGGAAAGGAACCTTACGTGGCGAAAGAGCGCGGCGTCAACGGGCCTGCGATTGCTTGTCCACGCCCTATTAATCGCGTGTGGACGGCGTTACCGGCATGGGCCGGTTTCGTTGACTCAATCCTCCCATAGCCCCAAATGCTCTGCTTAACGCCCCCAAACCATCGACAGGACACCGCGCGCAATGAGCCAGGCCCAAGCTGCGGCAACGACGCCCGCACCCGCTGCAAGCGCAGACCACAACAAGATGGCGAATGCCATCCGCGCGCTGGCGATGGACGCCGTCGAACAGGCGAAGTCCGGCCATCCGGGCCTGCCGATGGGCGCAGCCGACATCGCGACCGTGCTGTTCTCGCAATTCCTCAAGTTCGATCCGACCGAGCCGACCTGGGCCGACCGCGACCGCTTCGTGCTTTCCGCCGGCCACGGCTCGATGCTGATCTACGCGCTGCTGCATCTCACCGGCTTCGCATCGGTTTCCATCGAAGACATCAAGAAATTCCGCCAGCTCAATTCAAAGACCCCGGGCCACCCGGAAAACTTCATCACCCTCGGCATCGAAACCACCACCGGCCCGCTCGGCCAGGGCATCGCCAACGCCGTCGGCATGGCGATGGCGGAAACCCATCTCGCCGCCGTGTTCGGGCGCGAGGCGGTCGATCATTTCACCTATGTGCTGTCGTCCGACGGCGACCTGATGGAAGGCATTTCGCAGGAAGCCATCGCGCTGGCGGGGCATCTCAAGCTCAACAAGCTGATCGTGCTGTTCGACGACAACGGCATTTCCATCGACGGTCCGATCTCGCTGTCGGATAGCGTCGATCAGGTGAAGCGGTTTGAATCCGCCGGCTGGAATGCGTTTCGCATCGACGGCCACGATCCGGTTGCCATCGCTACGGCGATTGCGAAGGCGCAGAAGTCCGACAAGCCGACGATGATCGCCTGCAAGACCACGATTGCGTTCGGCGCGCCGACCAAGGCCGGCTCGGAGAAGTCGCACGGCTCGCCGCTCGGTGCCGAGGAAATCAAGGGCGCGCGCGAGAAGCTCGGCTGGCCGCATGCGCCGTTTGAAATTCCGGCGGATGTGCGCAGCGCCTGGGCCGGCGCCGGACAGCGCGGCCAGAAGCTGCGGCAGGAATGGCAGAAACGCCTTGCGACGCTGCCCGCCGACAAGCGCCTCGAATTCGAGCGCCGCATGAGGGGCAATATCGACAAGGCAAAGCTCGCCGAAGCCGTGAAGACCGTGAAGGCGCAGATCGCCGCCGATCCGAAGGATCTGGCGACGCGCGCGTCGTCGGAACTCGCGCTGGGTTCGCTGGTGCCTGCTATTCCGGAAATGATTGGCGGTTCCGCCGACCTGACAGGCTCGAATAACACCCGCCCGAAGGGTATGACGGCTTATTCCGTCCAGGATCCGTCCGGCCGTTTTGTCAATTACGGCATCCGCGAACACGGCATGGCCGCAGCCATGAACGGCATGGTGCTGCACGGCGGTATTATCCCCTATTCCGGCACATTCCTCGTATTTTCCGATTACTGCCGCCCCTCCATCCGCCTCGCGGCGCTGATGGGCGAGCGCGTGATTCATGTGTTGACCCACGACTCCATCGGCCTCGGCGAGGACGGCCCGACCCATCAGCCGGTCGAGCACCTCGCCGCATTACGCGCGATCCCGAACCTCTACGTGTTCCGCCCGTGCGACTCCGTCGAGACCGCCGAGGTCTGGCAGCTCGCGCTCGAAGCCAGGGAAACCCCGAGCGTGCTGGCGCTATCGCGCCAGAACCTGCCGGTGCTGCGCAAGGACACCGACACCACCAACAAGTGCGCCACCGGCGGCTATGAAATCGCAGCCGCAACCGGCAAGGCACAGGTGTCGCTGTTCGCTTCTGGCTCCGAAGTCTCGCTCGCCATGGAAGCCAAGAAGCTGCTCGACGCCAAGGGCGTCGCCACCCGCGTCGTCTCGGTGCCGTCGTTCGAATTGCTGGCCGCCCAGCCGGACGACAAGCGCCGCGCCATCGTCGGCGACGCGCCCGTGAAGGTCGGCATCGAAGCCGCGATCCGCATGGGCTGGGACGCCATTATCGGCTCGGAAGGCATCTTTGTCGGCATGACCGGCTTTGGTGCCAGCGCGCCGGCGAAAGACCTCTACAAGCACTTCGGGATCACCCCTGAGCGTGTTGAAGAGCTGGCATTAGCTAAATTGGGCAAGAATTGAAGCCAAATTGACGCAAAAACGTCGCCCGAGTTGAGTTTTTGCCGCAGAAGTGATACGAGAACGCCAGTTTTTCTGTCAGGCCCGGCGCTCCGCCGGGCATCCCGCCCAGGTCGGCACCTATATGCCTCGACACACGGGATGGCCGCTCCAGCGGCCATTACGCCGGGAACAAGGAGATTTTGCCCATGCCAGTACGTGTCGCCATCAACGGGTTCGGCCGCATCGGCCGCAACATCCTGCGCGCCATCGCCGAAAGCGGCCGCAAGGATATCGAAGTCGTCGGCATCAACGACCTCGGCCCCGTCGAGACCAACGCGCACCTGCTGCGCTTCGATTCAGTGCATGGGCGCTTCCAGCACGAAGTCACGGTCAAGGGCGATACCATCAGCTACGGCCATGGCGCGATCAAGGTTGCCGCCGAACGCGACCCATCGAAGCTGCCGTGGAAGGACCTCGGCGTCGACATCGCACTTGAGTGCACCGGCATCTTCACCGCCAAGGACAAGGCATCGGCGCATCTGACCGCCGGCGCCAAGCGTGTTCTGGTTTCCGCGCCCGCCGACAACGCCGATCTCACGGTCGTCTATGGCGTGAACCACGACAAGCTGACCAAGGACCACGTCGTCGTCTCGAACGGTTCGTGCACCACGAACTGCCTCGCGCCGGTCGCCAAGGTGCTGAACGACACGTTTGGCATCGAGACCGGATTCATGACGACGATCCACGCCTATACCGGCGACCAGCCGACCCTCGACACCATGCACAAGGATCTCTACCGCGGCCGCGCGGCGGCGCTTTCGATGATCCCGACGTCTACGGGTGCCGCAAAAGCAATTGGCCTCGTGCTGCCGGAACTCAAGGGCAAGCTCGATGGCGTCGCGATCCGCGTGCCGACGCCGAACGTCTCGGTGATCGATCTCAAGGTCGTCACCAAGAAGGCGGCAACCGTCGAAGAGGTCAACGCCGCAATGAAGCGCGCCTCGCAGCAGGAACTCAAGGGCATCCTCGGCATCACCGAAGCGCCGAATGTCTCCATCGACTTCAACCACGATCCGCACTCCTCAACGTTCCACATGGACCAGACCAAGGTCATGAACGGCACGCTGGTGCGCGTCCTGTCGTGGTACGACAACGAATGGGGCTTCTCCAACCGCATGGCGGACACCGCCGTCGCGATGGGCAAGCTGGTCTAATCATCAACACGGTAAGTTCAAAGGGCGCGCCGAGAGGTGCGCCCTTTCGCTAACAAGCAGGGCGACTGATGGCTTCGTTTCGCACCCTCGATCAGGCCGACGTGAAGGGCAAACGTGTCCTCGTCCGCCTCGATCTCAATGTTCCGATGGACAACGGCAAGGTCGCCGACGCCACGCGCATCGCACGCGCCGCACCGACCATCATCGAACTCGCCGACAAGGGCGCGAAGGTCATCCTGCTTTCGCATTTCGGCCGCCCCAAGGGCCGCGATCCGAAAGAGTCGCTCAGGCCCGTCGCGGAAGAAGTCGCACGCGTCCTCAAGCGTCCCGTCGCGTTCGCCGACGACTGCATCGGCGAAGCCGCCGAGAAGGCCGTCGCCGCGATGAAGGCTGGCGACGTGCTGTGTCTCGAGAACACCCGCTTCCACAAGGAAGAAGAAAAGAACGACCCGGCGTTCGTCGATGCGCTGGCGAAGCTTGGCGACATCTGGGTCGCGGACGCATTCTCCGCCGCGCACCGCGCGCACGCGTCCACCGAAGGCCTCGGCCACAAGCTCCCGGCCTATGCGGGCCGCAGCATGCAGGCCGAACTCGAAGCGCTGGGCAAGGCGCTTGAAGCGCCGACGCGTCCGGTCGCGGCCATTGTCGGCGGCGCAAAGATTTCAACCAAGCTCGACCTCCTTGGCAATCTCCTGAACAAGGTCGATGTGCTGATCATCGGCGGCGCGATGGCGAATACGTTTCTGGCCGCACAAGGCAAGGCCGTCGGTAAGTCACTGGCTGAAATGGACCTGCTTGCCACCGCCCGCGACATTCTCGCCAAGGCCAGGCAGATGAACAAGGAGATCGTGCTGCCGGTCGATCTCGTCGTTGCGGAAAAATTCGAAGCCAATGCGCCGTCGCGCGCGGTCGATGCCGACCACATCGGCACAACCGAAATGGCGCTCGACATCGGACCGCAGTCGGTCGCACATATCGTATCGGTGCTGGCGCGCGTGAAAACGCTGGTCTGGAACGGCCCGTTCGGCGCATTTGAAATGAAACCGTTTGATACCGGCACCGTCAAGGTCGCGGAAACAGCCGCCGAACTCACGCAGGCTGGTAAACTTGTATCGATTGCCGGCGGCGGCGACACGGTTGCGGCCATGAACGTCGCAGGCGTGGCGGATCGCCTCACCTATATCTCGACTGCCGGCGGCGCATTCCTTGAATGGATGGAAGGCAAGGCGCTTCCGGGCGTCGAAGTCCTGAAAATCAGGTAAGCAAAACTCACACGCCCGCCTTTCCTTGGGTCGGGCCGGCACGCTAAATTCGCCGCCGAAACAGCCAGCAAATACCGGCCACATCAGGCCACACAGTGGACAACGGAGAATTTCAAATGAACCTCGCGGATCTCAACAAGATTGCGAAAGCCATGGTCGCGCCGGGTCGCGGCATTCTCGCAGCCGACGAATCCTCGGGCACTATCAAGAAACGCTTTGACGCCATCAACACGGAATCGACCGAGGACTCCCGCCGCGACTATCGCGAACTGATGTTCCGCTCGACCGAGGCGATGAAGAACCACATCTCCGGCGTCATCCTCTACGACGAGACCATCTGGCAGAAGGCCAAGGACGGCACACCGCTCGTGAAGGTCATCGAAGCCGCCGGCGCGATCCCCGGCATCAAGGTCGATGAAGGCATCAAGCCGCTGCCGAACTGCCCCGGCGAAGTCGTGACCATCGGCCTCGACAAACTCGCTGACCGTCTCACCAAGTATTACGAACAGGGCGCACGCTTCGCAAAGTGGCGCGCCGTGATCGATGTCGGCGCCGGCATGCCGAGCTACTCCTGCATCCGCGCCAACGCCCATGCGCTCGCGCGCTACGCAGCATTGTGTCAGGCCGCACAGATCGTGCCGATCGTCGAGCCGGAAGTGCTGATGGACGGCGATCACGATATCGACCGCTGCCTCGAAGTCACGACCTTTGCGCTCAAGGAAACTTTCCAGGAACTCTACTACAACAAGGTCGCGCTTGAAGGCATCGTGCTCAAGCCGAACATGGCGATCTCCGGCAAGAAGTGCCCGAAGCAGGCTTCCGTGCAGGAAGTCGCGGAGAAGACCGTGAAGATGCTGCGCGACTGCGTGCCATCGGCTGTGCCGGGCGTCGCGTTCCTGTCCGGCGGCCAGTCCGACGAAGCTGCCACCGCTCATCTCGACGCCATGAACAAGATCGGCAACCTGCCGTGGGGCCTGACCTTCTCCTATGGCCGCGCCTTGCAGGCCGCCGCGCAGAAGACCTGGCTCGGCAAATCCGAGAACGTCGCCGCCGCCCAGCGCGCATTCGCGCATCGCGCCAAGATGAACGGCCTCGCCGCGCTCGGCCAGTGGAAGGCCGATCTTGAAAAGAAGGCGGCGTAAGCCCGTGAAATTTCAGGCGCCTGCGGCTCGCACCCCAGGCGCCGGGAATCTGCCTGGCCTGCGGTTTTCCAGGCAAAAGACGTCTAATTCCAACCCGAATCCGATGTAATAATCGGTCGATGGAAACGAAAACCAAACAGCCCCCGGCCCGCCGTGCGCCGCGCCTCTATCTGGCGACGCCGCCGGTATCGGACGCGCGCGAAATCGCCAATACGCTCGCCGTCGCGCTTGCAGACGCCGATGTCGCCGCCGTGCTGCTGCGCCTCGCGCCCGCCGACGAGCGCACGCAGATCAATCGCGTCAAGGCATTGGCCCCGGCGATTCAAGCGACCGGCGCTGCGGTCCTGATTGAAGGCCATGCGGAAATCGTCGCCCATGGCGGCGCGGATGGCGCGCATCTTCCGAACATGGACGAACTTCAAGCCGCGGGCCCCAAGCTCAAGCCGGATAACCGCATCGTTGGCGCCGGCGGCATGCACACCCGCCACGACGCCATGCTCGCCGCCGAAGACGGCTCAGACTACGTGATGTTCGGCGAACCGGATGAAGACGGAAAACGTCCTTCGTTCGATTCGATCCTCGAGCGGATCGAATGGTGGTCCGAGGTATTTGAAATTCCCTGTGTGGCATGGGCCGGCAGCAGTGCGGAAATCGCCGAGCTTTCCGCTGCGGGCGCGGATTTCATCGCCATCGGCGAATGGGCGTTTGCCGACCCGCGCGGCCTTGCTGCCGTCCTCGATGACGCCACCGCGCAGCTTTCCGTCAAGGCACCCGCATGAAGGCGGCGCGCGCGTTGATGGTTGCAGCAGCGGCGGCCCTGGCATTGCCAGGCGCAGCCAGCGCGCAGCTTCAACTCACGCCGCAGGCTGCGGAACCCGCAAAGCCCGCCGCAAAACCTGCAGCTCCCGCCAAAAAGCCAGCACCGAAATCCGAAGCCGCGCCGAAGCCCGCAGCTCCAGTTGCTGGCGCGCCGCAGGCTACACCCGCCGGAGCCGACCTCGCCTATGGCGCCTACCAGCGCGGCTATTTCCTCACGGCATTCCTCGAAGCGACCAAGCGTGTCGATAAGGACGGCGACCGCCGCGCCATGACCTTGCTCGGCGAACTCTATGCGCAGGGCCTTGGCGTTCCGAGCAGCGACAAGAAGGCCATCGAATGGTACCGCCTCGCCGCCGAACGCGGCGACCGCGACGCGATGTTCGCGCTGGCGATGTTCAACATTGGCGGGCGCGGCGGATTGAACGACCGCAACGAAGCCGCACGCTTGCTCGCGCAGGCCGCCAAGCTCGGCCATGCGGCAGCGGCCTACGACCTCGCGCTTCTCTATCTTGAGGGTCAGCAGTTTCCGCAGGATATTCCGCGCGCCGCTGAACTATTCCGTACGTCGGCGCAGGCCGGAAACCCGGAAGCGCAATATGCGCTCGCAACCCTCTACAAGGAGGGCAAGGGCGTTCCCAAGGACGAGCGCGAAGCAGCCAAGCTCCTTGGTGCAGCGGCGCTCGCCGAAAACACCGACGCCGAAGTCGAATACGGCATCGCCCTGTTCAACGGTACCGGCGTCGCCAAGAACGAAGTCACGGCGGCGAAATACATTTCGCGCGCGGCGTTCCGCGGCAGCCCGATTGCGCAGAACCGCCTTGCCCGCATGTATATGACCGGCCGTGGGGTCGCCGCCAACCCGGTCGCGGCGATCAAATGGCACACCATCGCCAAGGCCAATGGCGCGGGCGACCCGCAACTCGACGATTTCGCCGGCAAGCAATCTCCCGAAAACCGCACGGCGGGCGAAAACGCCGCCAAACCATGGCTTCAGGTCATCATTAATTCGCGCTCCTGAACCCGAATAGCGCCCCTGCACTTGACGCCCGCAGCTATCGCAGCGCACATCACGCCACGTTTTCAGCCACAAAGCCCAGATTCATGATCCGCTCCGCCCTCCTCAACGTCATGACCGCCGCCGCCCGCAAGGCCGCGCGCAGCCTCAATCGCGATTTCGGCGAGGTGGAGAAGTTGCAGGTCTCGCTCAAGGGGCCCGGCAATTTCGTGACCGCTGCCGACCGCCGCGCTGAGGACATCCTGCGCACCGAACTGATGAAGGCCCGCCCCGGCTACGGCTTCATCGGCGAGGAAGGCGGCAAGGACGCAGGCACCGACGGCAGCCACACCTGGATCGTCGATCCGCTTGATGGCACCACCAACTTCCTGCATGGCATCCCGCAGTTCGCGATCTCGATTGGATTGCAGCGCGACGACACCATCGTCGCCGGTCTCGTCTACAATCCGATCACCGACGAATTGTTCACCGCGGAGCGCGGCAAGGGCGCGTTCCTGAACGACCAGCGCCTGCGCGTCGCCGGCCGCCGGCAGCTTTCCGACGCCGTTGTCGCCTGCGGCCTGCCCCATCTCGGACGCGGCAATCTCAAGCATTTCCTCGACGAGTTCTCGCTGGTGCAGGAACGCGTCGCCGGCCTGCGCCGCTTCGGCTCCGCCGCCCTCGACCTTGCGTGGACCGCCGCCGGGCGGCTCGACATCTATTGGGAGCGCAACCTGTCGCCGTGGGACATGGCCGCCGGTATTTTGCTGGTGCGCGAGGCCGGCGGGTTTGTCAGCGACTGCAACGGCCACGACGCCATGCTGCCGACCGGCGACATTGTCGCAGGAAATGAAGACATGCACCGGGAACTGCTCGCGCTCCTGAAGAAAGCATCCAAGTCCTGAGTCTGAACCGGCTTGGTTAAAGCCGGCGGCGAACGCCGGTTAACGCTGAAACCGCATCAAAGCGCCGGAAAGCAACCATTAACGGACCCGGAGCTTACCTTCGGCCTCCGATGTGCCATATTCCTCCGCTCAACAGCTTGTTTGCGTAAGAAAGTCTGGTTTTGCGTGCGAACGCGAAGCAGATTTTATAGATTAGCGTGCAATCGCAGCGGCTGACGTTCATCTCTCGGGCATGAATGCGCGCTATCGATTTCTGGACGGTGGGACCGCCATGGCGCAACGAGAAATGGTCGTCGATTTATTCAAGGTATCCTCGCCCCGGATATTCCTGGTGCGAATGCTGGTGTTCCTGACGCTCTGCGCCCTGCTCGTCGTCGTCCTTTACAAGCAGATCATCAACGCCTTCCTCGCCAACCCCGGCCTCAACGCGCTGATCATCGGCGTTTTGCTGATCGGTATTATTTTGGCTTTCCGGCAGGTATTGCGGCTGTTTCCCGAAATCGCATGGGTCAACGAATTCCGCCTTTCCGATCCCGGCCGCCCGCGTGGACGCGCGCCGGTGTTGCTCGCGCCGATGGCCGCGATGCTCGGCGAACGCGGCAGCCGCGCGGCCATCTCGCCGCAGATCATGCGCAGCCTGACCGACTCGATTGCCTCGCGCCTCGATGAATCGCGCGACACCTCGCGCTACATGACCGGCTTGCTCGTCTTCCTCGGCCTTCTCGGTACGTTCTGGGGCCTGATCGAAACCGTCGGTTCCATCGGCGGCGTCATTCAGGGATTAAAGAGCGGCGGCGATGCAGCTTCCATGTTCGACTCCTTGCGCGACGGCCTGGCGGCTCCGCTCGCCGGCATGGGCATTTCATTCTCGTCCTCGCTGTTCGGCCTCGCCGGTTCGCTGGTCCTCGGCTTTCTCGACCTGCAGATGAGCCAGGCGCAAAACCGCTTCTACACCGACCTCGAAGACTGGCTCTCAACCACCGTGCAGGACCTTGGCGGCGAAGGCGCGATAGCGCCCGGCACTTCGGTTTCCGGCGCCAACGCGGAAATCCGTACCGCCATGGAACGCCTGCGCGAGGTCATCGCGGAAACCGGATCGAGCAAGGCCGCGACCAACGCCATGGCCAATCTCGCCGAAGCCATAGAGGGCCTCGTGCAGAACATGCGCGCCGAGCAGCAGATGATCCGCAACTGGGCCGACGCCCAGGCCGACCAGCACGGACAGATCAAACGGCTCCTCGAAATCCTGGCCAGCGAGCGTCAGGGCGTGACACACGCAACACCGCAAGTGACACCGCCCGACACGCCGCCTGCCGGGCGCGAGCGGGAAAAGGTTTGAGCCAGTTGCCGGACAAACTATTGAACAAATCTTGGGCTAGGTTGAAGGATCAGGTGTAGCAATGGCCCTCGCCCGTGGCCGCCGCGAACGCGGCGTCGATTACTGGCCCGGATTCGTCGATGCGCTGTCGACGCTGATCCTTGGCATCATTTTCCTGCTGACCATTTTCGTGGTGGTGCAATTTTATCTGTCGCAGGAAGTCGCCGGCAAGGACACCGCGCTGTCGCGCCTCAATGCACAGATCTCCCAGCTCACCGACCTGCTGGCGCTGGAGAAGACCGGCAAGATCGACCTCGATAGCCAGATTTCGCGGCTGCGCGCCTCCTTGTCCGGCGTGGAAAGCGAACGCGACAAGCTCAAAAGCGCGGCGGAAGGCTCCGGCGCCGGCATGGCTTCGGCGCAAGCGAGACTGGGCGAAAGCGACAAGGCGCTCGCCGCCCAGAAGGAACTCACCGGCCGCGCATTGACCGAAATCGAAGTGCTGAACCAGCAGATCGGCGCATTGCGCCGCCAGCTTGCGGCGCTCGAAGATGCGCTCGACGTTTCGGAAAAGAAGGGCCGCGAGTCGCAAACGCGCATCGCCGACCTCGGCTCCCGCCTCAATGTTGCACTGGCGCAGCGCGTGCAGGAATTGTCGCGCTACCGTTCGGACTTCTTCGGCAAGCTGCGTGAAATTCTCGGCAACCGCGCGGACATCCGCGTCGTCGGGGACCGCTTCGTGTTCCAGTCCGAAGTGCTGTTCGATAGCGGTCAGACCACGCTCAACGTCCAGGGCAACGCCGAACTCGACAAGCTCGCCGCGGCATTGCTCGATCTCGATAAGCAAATCCCGTCCGATATCGCGTGGGTGTTGCGCGTCGATGGCCACACCGACGTCCGCCCGATTGCAAGTGCGCAGTTCCCGTCGAACTGGGCGCTGTCGGCCGCGCGCGCGATCTCCGTGGTGCAATATCTCGTCACCAAAGGCGTGTCGCCGCAACGACTCGTTGCCGCGGGCTTCGGCGAATTCCAGCCGATCGACGAAGCCAAGAACGACGAAGCCTACAAGCGCAACCGCCGCCTTGAACTGAAGCTGACAGAACGCTGATGGCCGCGACCATCATCCGCGCCATGACGCAGGCGGATTTTCCGGCGGCGCTCGACATGTGGGTCGCGGCCTGGCAGGCCGCCTACCCGTCGATTGATTTCTCGACGCGCCGCGACTGGGCGAAGAACCACATCGCCGGTCTCGAACAGCAAGGCTCGCTGTCGCGCGTCGCGGTGAATGACGGCAAGATTGTCGGCCTGCTGGTGATCGACCCCGACACCGGATATCTCGACCAGATCGTGGTTGCGACGCAAGTTCAGGGCGGCGACGCCGCCAGATTGCTGATCGACGAGGCTCGCCGCACCTGCCCCGAAAGCATCGACCTGCACGTCAATGCCGACAACACCCGCGCCATCGAATTCTACAGGAAGAACGGCTTTGTGATTTCCGGCGCCGACAAGAACGCGCGCTCCGGCGCACCGACCCACAAGATGAGCTGGCGGGCTTAGTTCAAGTTTTGCTTTCTTTACCTCTCCCCGCTTGCGGGGAGAGGTCGGCGCGAAGCGCCGGGTGAGGGGCAACTCGCAGCGTTTTCGATCTTTGAAAAAGGCCCCTCATCCCACCTTCTCCCCGCAAGCGGGGAGAAGGAGCGCACCGCCAGCGCACGACGCATGATCACCTCACCGCGTCGCCCCACGCCAGCCGCCGTGCGGATTTGTAGGTATCGCCCTCACGCCGCGTTACGCGGCGATCCATATAACCGCCGTCGCTTTGGCAAAGTTTAAGCATGACCTGCCCGCTCGCCTGCTGCGGCGGCGCGATCACGCGCGCCTGCGGTGCTTCGACTGCGTGACGCGACACCGCGACATAGATGTATTTTTCGTCTTCCCATGGCACTTCCGCGCCTTTCGCCAGCCGGTGAATGCGCGAGCGCGATACCCGACGCGCGAAGTGACACCAGTCGGGCGATGTAAGCGGGCAAGCGGACGCATGCGGGCACGGCGCAACGATGTTGGCGCCAGCGCGGATCAGCGCATCCCGCGCCCGCAGGATGCGCAACCAGCCCGCGGGCGTTCCCGGTTCGACGATGAGCAGCGTGTCCGTCGTCAACGCCCATAATTTTGCCACCAGCGCATCCTGAGCGTCGGTCGAGAGTTCACTCAGCACATAGGCCAGCGTGACGAGATCGTGCGGCGCGAACTTCGACAGTTCCGCCGCCGCATTGCCGCCCTGCCAGACAATTTCGGCAACACCGGCTTCCCGCGCCAGCGTCTCGCCCCAGTTGCGCATGGCGGCGCTGCCTTCGACCATCGTCGCGGTGGAAATATCCGGCCAGCAATCGGACGCCGCCCACAGCGCCGTTCCGGGACCTGCGCCGACATCGAGCATGGACTTCGGCGAAAACTTCGGCTGCACTTCGGTGACAAACTCCATCGCGGCGCGAACCG
Source organism: Hyphomicrobiaceae bacterium (assembly GCA_947472885.1). Classification (GTDB taxonomy): domain Bacteria; phylum Pseudomonadota; class Alphaproteobacteria; order Rhizobiales; family Xanthobacteraceae; genus CANJBX01. Next base: position 5,869 of record CANJBX010000060.1, on the reverse strand, counting down.
CGGCAAACGTCGCCGGCAGCCGCGTCGCAAGATAGGCGCTTGCTGCAAGGTCACTGGATACGTGATAGCGGCCATCGCGGGTCTCGGCGCGATAGCGCTGCGACAACACCGCCGCCGCACGCGCAAGATCCTCTGCCGGCACGCCCTCCAGCACGCGGTTCACCGCATCGCGCAGCGCAGGAGGTAGTTCCATTGGAAGTCCTCAGCGCATGATCCCGAAAAGTGTGAAGCGATTTTCGGACAAGATCATGCGCAAAAATATGAGACTTAAACGCCCTGAAACTGCAATCGCGCCAGCCGCGCATAAAGACCGCCTTGCGCCACAAGGCTGTCGTGCGTGCCTTCCTCGACGATGCGGCCATGATCCATGACGAGAATGCGGTTACACTTCAGAACGGTGGCGAGACGATGCGCGATGACAAGCGTCGTGCGCGCCTGCATCAGGCGATCAAGCGCGGTCTGCACCAGTGTCTCGCTCTGCGCATCGAGCGCGGAGGTCGCTTCATCGAGCAGCAGCAGCGGCGCTTCGCGCAGGATCGCGCGCGCAATCGCAACGCGCTGGCGCTGGCCGCCGGAAAGCGTCACGCCGCGCTCGCCAATCGGCGTTTCCATGCCCTGCGGCATGCGGGCGATGAACTCGGACGCCGCTGCCATGTCGGCTGCACGCTTCACGTCGGCACCGGATGCGTCGGGCCTTCCGAAGCGAATGTTGTCGGCAATCGAGGCGGCGAACATCGCCGAGTCCTGCGGCACCAGCGCAATGCGCGAACGCACCGCCCGCGGATCGGCGTCGGTGAGTTTCACGCCATCGAACGAAACCGCACCTGACGCCGGATCGTAGAAGCGCAGCAGCAGATGGAATAGCGTGCTTTTGCCTGCGCCGCTCGGACCGACAATGGCGACTTTCTCGCCTGAACGGATGCTGAAGCTGACCTTGTCCAGCACGAACGTATCCGGCCGAGCCGGATAGGCGAAACGCACCTCATCAAACGCGACTTCGCCGCGCGGCGGCGACGGCAGCGCGACAGGATTTTCCGGGGTTGCAATCTCCGGCTTGACCGCAAGCAACTCGGCGAGGCGCTCGGCAGCGCCCGCCGTCTGCGAGAGTTCGCCCCATACATCGGACATCTGGCTGAGGCTGCTTGCCGCGAATACCGCGTAAAGCACGAACTGGCCAAGCGCACCGGCGCTGATGCGTCCGGCAATCACGTCCTGCGCGCCGACCCACAACACGAGAACGACGCTAGCGAACACCAGAAAAATCACGACCGCGACCAGGAGCGCCCGCGCGCGAATGGAAAACAGCGCCGACCTGTAGGCGTGTTCGACGGCTGCGCCGTAGCGCGCGCTCGCCATTGCCTCGTTGGTATAGGCTTGCAGCGCCCGGACAGCGCCCATCAGCTCGCTTGCGTAAGATGACGCTTCCGCGAGCGTATCCTGCACTATGCGCGACCGCTTGCGCACTAGCCGGCCAAAGGCGACCAGCGGAAGCACGATTACCGGAATAGCGCCAAGCACGAACATCGAAAGCCGCGGGCTCGAAATCACCATCATGGTCGCGGAACCCGCGAACAGCACGAGATTGCGGACCACGGTCGAAACCGAGACGCCGACCGCGGACTTGATCTGCGTCGTATCGGCGGACAACCGCGAAATCAGCTCGCCCGTCATCGCCTTGTCGAAGAACGCCGGCGACAATGTCGTGACATGGGTGAACACTGCGGCGCGAACGTCCGCCACAACGCGTTCGCCAATCGTGGTGACGAGGTAGAAGCGCGAGGCGCTGGCAGCCGCGAGGATCGCCGCGACCACGATCATCATTCCGAAATACTGGTCGATCAGCCCGATGCGCTCGGCGGAAAATCCGAAGTCGATCATGCGCCGCACCGCGAGCGGCACCGCCAGGGTCGCCAGCGCCGCGATCAGCAGCGCCACGAACGCCATCAGCACCCGCCCGCGGTAGTGCATCGCGAAGGGGACCAGCGTCAGCAGGGGGCGCAACTTGCGGCGGCTGGCCTTTGCGGCAGCCATGTCCGGGGTCGCGGCAAGGGCCGGCGGGCCGTTTGAGGGGGTGTCGGTCATGAATGGCTTGCGGATAACCCAACGGAAGGCCGCAGCACGCGGCGGGCGGACAATGCCCCTAAGCCGCAGGGGTGACAACCATGGTTGGAACCTGGCCGATGGGCCTCGGTGCCGCCGGTGTGGATGACCTTGTGAATTCGGCGTCCCTGCGGTATAGACCCGCCAAATTCAGCATCATCCTTGACGCAGCTAAGCGCCCCATGGCGCGGAAGGTATCCCATGAAGGCCGAGATTCACCCGGATTATCATTCGATTACGGTCAAGATGACCGACGGAACGGAATTCAAGACCCGTTCGACCTACGGCAAGGAAGGCGACGTTCTCGCCCTCGACATCGATCCGAAGTCGCATCCGGCCTGGACCGGCGGCCAGCAGCAGCTCATGGATCGCGGCGGCCGCGTCTCCAAGTTCCAGAAGCGCTTCGCAGGTCTCACCAAGTAAGGATTTGGGGCTGTTTGGCCCTGCCCTCACTGGCGCATCAAAAACAAAAAGCCCCGCGCAAGCGGGGCTTTTTCGTTATGGGGTTATGGCGCCAAGACCCTACGCCTCGGTGCGCTCGAAAGCGGCCTTGAGCAGGCCCATGTGGTGGTCGAGCGGGCTGATGCCGGGCGACGCTTCCGGCAATGGCGCGTGAATATTGGTATCGAGCCGGCGCACCTTGTCCTGCAGTGCGCGCGAGCGGTCGATCAGATCCCGCAATTTTTCCGGCAGCTTCTTGAGGGTCTCGGGATCGAGCGGCTCGCCCGACAACAGCTTGACCTTCTTCTTTTCCTTGCTGGCCTGCGTGAGCGACATCTCGCCTTCGTTCACCGCCCGATGCAGCAGCAGCCATGACGCCAGCTGCATCAGCCGCGTCGTCAGGCGCATGCTTTCGGTTGCATAGGTCAGCGCCGTCGCGCGATCGAGCTTCTTGGCGTCCTGCCGGCCCGCGCCATCGAGATAGGCTGCCGTTTCCTCGACCAGCGCCATGCCCTCGCGGAACAGCACGGAAAAAGCCTGGGAAGAGGCCAGCTTCTGGCCAAAAACGACGGTTTCGCCGGCAACTTTTTCAGACATTTTTTGTACGCCCCACAGACCCCGAACATGGACTTCCGGCAACAAGCCTGTCCAGCGCGGGCGCGGCAAAACTTAACACATGGTTTAGAAGCGAACTTTGCGCGGCCGCAGACGTGGTTAACGCGGGCAGCCTTATGCACATGCCGGACTTTGGCGCGCGTTTTTCAAGCGGGCTGAAATCGTTGTTTGGGGTGCAAAAAAAGAGCCGCCGTTGCCGGCGGCTCGAAGGTGATAACAGGGAGGCGTCAAACAGAGTGGACAGGAGCCACTCGGTGTCCAAAAGAAGGACAGATTGGATATTGAGCCGGAAAGCCTAACAACGGGTTAACCGAACACGGGAACCCTACCCGGATACAACCACGGCGCGTTATGGCTATTTCTTGAAAAACTGATCAGCAGCGGAACGCGACGCCTGTTTCTTGCCGATATCGGCCTCAAGCCGGGCGATTTCCTCGCGCATCAGGCCGATACGGCCCTCAAGTTCCGCGACCGATAAAAGGGTCAGATCCTGACCGATGTCGTGGGAAATTTTCTTGCGCGGGCGGTCGTCGTCTTCGATTGCTGGCATGGCGTCCTCATTAGCCCAGGATTTGCCAAAGGATACCGCTGGCGTTCCCGTTGTCACAAGCGATGCCGCCCTCTACCAATGGCCACCCGATTTCCAGAGGAATGCCCCAATGACATTGCCCTCCAGCATGACCGTGATCGCCATCAAAGGCTTCGGTGGACCGGAAGTGCTTGAGCCGGAACAGCAGCCCATGCCTCAGCCGGGCGAAGGCGAATTGCTGGTCAAGGTCGCGGCGGCAGGCGTCAACCGTCCCGACGTGTTCCAGCGCATGGGCAACTATCCGCCGCCAAAGGGTGCTTCCGATATTCCGGGCCTTGAACTTGCCGGCGAAGTCATAGCCCTCGGCCCGAATACCGGGCGCTACAAGGTTGGCGATAAAGTCACCGCGCTCGTTGCCGGCGGCGGCTATGCGCAATACTGCACCGTGCCGGAACCGCAGGCGCTGCCGGTCCCGACGGGCTTCTCGATGATCGAAGCCGCTGCCATGCCGGAGACGTTCTTCACGGTCTGGCACAACATGTTCGAGCGCGGAAAGCTCGTGAGCGGCGAAAGCGTGCTGATTCATGGCGGATCGTCAGGTATTGGCACCACCGCCATCATGCTCGCAAAAGCCTTCGGCGCCACCGTGTTCACCACCGCGGGCTCGAAGGAAAAATGTGATGCCTGCGTGAAGCTCGGCGCCGACATCGCGATAAACTACAAGACCGAAGACTTCGTTGCCATCACCAAGGCCGCAACGAAAGACGCCGGCGTTAATGTTATTCTCGACATGGTCGGCGGCGACTACATCAATCGCAATTACATCGCCGCCGCCGTCGAAGCGCGCATCTGCCAGATCGCATTCCTGAGTTCCTCAAAGGCCACCGTCGATTTTCGCACCATGCTCGCAAAGCGTTTGACCCACACCGGCTCGGGCCTTCGCCCGCGTTCGGTTGCCGACAAGGGCAAGATGGCGCAGGCGCTTGAGGCCAAGGTCTGGCCGCTGCTCAATGCCGGCAAGTGCAAGCCCGTCATCGACTCGACCTACCCCGCCGCAGAGGCGTCCAAAGCCCATGCCCGGATGGAAAGCAGCCAGCACATCGGCAAGATCGTCCTGACTTTCTGAGCTTCCGCGTGTCATCTGCAGCGAACGGCGCGAACAAGTTCAACGCACTGAAGCTGGCGTTTGCCGTTGTGCGGCTCATTGCCGTGCTGTCGCTCGTGACGTTCGCATACGATTGGCGCACGCCGCTGCTCACTGGCGTGCGTCCACAGGCGCTTGCCGTCCTGCTGACAATGCCTGCACTCGTCATCGCACTGGAATTTTGGCTGATGCAGCGGCCGAGCGGACGCAATATCGCGATCCGTGCGCTGCGGATCGCGACCCTCGCCGTAGCAGGTTTTGTTTTGATCGCCACGGCAAGCCTCGAAGCCAGATTTCACTGGCAGCGCTGGCAAGTGCTTGCGGCTGAACCGCAGCAGCTTGAATCACTGGGTCGCCATTTCATTGTCGGCTTCCGCACTTGGGAAGATGTACGCAAGCTCGTTGAACTCCGCGCGATTGCCGGAATTTATGTTTCCGCAGCCAACGTTCGCGACATGACAACGGCGGACATTCGCCGGCATGTTGATGAGATACAGGCGATCCGCAACCAGCAGAACTTGCCGCCGCTCTGGATCACCACCGATCAGGAAGGCGGCAGCGTATCTCGTCTATCGCCACCGCTGGTCCGTATGCCGCCGCTCGCCGACGTCGTCAGCAAGAACAGTGATCCGCAAAGCCGCCGCATCGCCGTCCAGCAATACGCCGAAACGCAGGGACGCGAACTCGCGGCTGCCGGCATCAATCTCAACTTCGCGCCGGTAGTCGATATCAATTTCAGTGTAAAAAGTAGCCGGGATATGAGTACGCGCATTTACGAACGTGCGATTTCCGATGACGCAGACACCGTGGAGACGTGGCAGCGGACTATTGCGCCTCACTGAGAGCAACGAAGGTGCTTTGCACGTTAAAGCATTTTCCGGGACTCGGCCGGAGCTATCGCCTAAAGTTGGTGACGGCCTGATCTTTTAGGCGGCGGTTTCGTCCTGAAGGTCGCTCGCCTTGGCGATGACCTCCAACCCGTTAGTGAACTTTACCCCCAGGATAAGTTTTGGCAAGAGCGCGTGGCCATCAAGGCGACG
>CANJBX010000059.1 GCA_947472885.1 Hyphomicrobiaceae bacterium | reverse complement strand
GCAAGCGGCGCTCCCGTAACGCCCCCGACGAAGCCAGCCAAGCCTGATCGCGAAACGCAGGAAGGCCCCCCGCGGGGGGCCTTCCTGCTCGCCTCACTGATGCATTTTTACTCCGGCGCACCGATGCATTTTGTCTCCGGCGTTGACACCGTTACGCTATTAAACTTCGGAACGACCTGAAGTGAGAGTGGTCGACCACCAAGTTTTTCGATGCTTTCAATCGCCATGTCATCGGAATCGCATCGGTGCGCTTCAAGGATTTCTCTAAACTCCTCAGCCCACGCTAAATGATCGTCGAGGCGATACTGCCGCATCTGGTTTTCTCGCAGCGGGCCGTTGGTCGACATGAAGGCGCAGAGATCTTCTGCGTTTCTCACTCGAGAAAATAACTCAGCCAGCTTTTGAAAATTAGGGCGTGCGGACAGGTCCACCGTCTTCACTGGGCCGCTCGCCCAGATTGTTTGTGTTTCCTTGATGTGGAAGTAGCCTCGGGCTGAGATTTCCGAACGAAACGCAATCATATCAAAGGCTTACCAGAATAACGACGTAGATAAACGATAGATAATCACAAAAATTTTTGTCGAGCGAGCTCAATTATTTGGATGGTCTAGATGGTCAGCCGCGGCTCGAACCCGAGCCGTCGGCGCGTTTCGCGCGTCGCATAAAACGCAGGAGACGATCAAATGACCAACCTCAACAAAACGACCTCGCCGAGCTCAGAGCTGGGGCGCGAGCTTTATCCGTGGGAGGAGGGCTGCACCGTCAAGCTGGAAGACTCCCACACTGTCCCCGACGGAGTTCCGATTAAATTTGCCGGACTCGTCGGTGAGGACGGCTCCGATCTCAACTCACGTATCATCGGCGACGCCTGGACCCGGCTGTCGTCGGTCGCGCTGGACGAGGAGTTGGAAGATTGCAGCGAAGGATGGCCTATCGCAAAGCAGGCTGCGGTAAGCGGCTTGGCCTATGACGATGCAGAGCTGACTTATGATTGTGAGTGGACAAAATCCGCTCTTGGATTGCGCGACGCTCCGGATGACCTGGCACGGGCCGCGCATGCCGCTTTGGTCCATGTGATCACGGCGTTTCCCCGCGGCGTTGATCACTATCGCGCTGTTATCTCTGCCTTGGCGATCTTCGTTCATCAACTGCCTTCGCTGAAACACTTGCTCGCGGATTCAGAGATTTCGGCTAACGCAAAGTGCAGTTACGAGCGCTTCACTGTTAAGAGGGCCCTGTTAGGCAGCTTTGAGCAGAATGGAAAGGACCTCGCCCTTTCGACGACTTCCGACTTCCAAGAATGGTGGGATGAGCAACTTCAGGAGTACTGCGAAAGCCGGGCTGCCGAGCGGCACCTGAATTTTGCTCAGTGCTTCGCCGGCGCTTGGGAAAAGATCGGTCTTCAGGAACCGAAAGAAATTACCAATCGCTTGCTGGGTCTGAACAACCTCAATAACGTGACGACTAACGCCATCCAAGGCACGCTGTTCGCGTTGTCGCAGCGAAATGAGATGCCGCTCGACTCTGAACTGGCGTTGGATGCGATGCTGATTTTCTGCATGCGTCATCCGGCGCTTAGATCGCGGTTTCCCAAAGCATTTCAGGTGAAGCCAGGCGCTCAGTACCTGCCCACGGAAAAACCTCGGGCATAAGCGGCCGGCGGGTGCCCGAAGCTAAATCTGGCACCCGCCACTTCGCTGTCAAATCCGCGCACGAAACATCCAATTTCCTTTATCGAGGCAATCGCATGAATACCCGCGACCACTTTCGCGTGAGCGTGAACACCGCGCTCCTTAACAAGCCCGACGAAACAGTAATGTCCCTCCATTCTTCGAAGGGTTGGGCGACGTTCGAACTTGCTCAAGATGAGCTAATCGAGAGCATCAAAATGGGCAACGCTTTCGCCCCCGAGTTTGCTCATGAGCACCGAAAATCCCGGAACTTCGTCTCGGCCAATTTTCTCGCGGCCGACTGCGATGGCACAATGACCGTGACGGAGGCGAGAGATCATGCGTTCATCAACACGCATGCCTCTTTCATCTACACGACGCCGTCACACACTGATGCCGAGCATCGATTCCGCGTTGTGTTCCACCTTGAGAATCCGATAACGGACGGTCGCGACTGGGCAAATGCACTGTTTGGTTTGGCTCATAAGCTCGGCACCGATTCAAAAGTTGCCGACGCCGCGCGCTGTTTCTTCGGTTCATCTAACGCGCAGGTGTGGACGATTGGCCGGACTCTTCCCGCTGAGAAGATTGCCGAGCTTATCGAATACGGAGCAACCCTTCGCGAGGCTCGCGCCGAGGGCGTGACCGTCGATTCGACGACAAAAATGGCTACCAACGCCGAGGTAGTAACGGCCTTGGGCTCCCTTGCACTGGTGGAACAGTTACCCGCTGGAACCTCCATTCACTGCCCGCACCACGACGACCAGCGCCCCTCTGCATTTGTCGTAGAATCCCAAACGCTGGGCGGCAAGGGCATCCATTGCCGTGCGTGCGGCGTGACGTACTGGCCGGCACACGCTGACGAGTACGACTTCGATGCTTTTGATCGCATGGTGGAGCGGGGTGACGCTGAGCCTCAAATTGCCCGCGAGAATCAAAGCGGCTTGAGCCGGTTCTTTCCGCCTGAGCCGATCATCAAGCACATGATTGAGCGATTTCTGCCGCCGATCATCTACGCTCCCGGCATTACGCTTGTGAAGAGTCCGAAGGGGTCGGGCAAGACCCAGATGCTGGCCACGATGATTAGCGACATAGCCAACGGTCTCTATTCCAACGCTGTGCAAAGGAAAGATCGCGTTAGGTCTATCGTTCTCATCGGACATCGGCGCGCGCTGATTCGTGAAGCCGCCAACAAGCTCGGCCTCGAATACTACATGGAGAAGGGTCTGCAGAAGGCGACCGATGGGGTTGGCCGCATTGATACCCTCCCGTTGTTTCGCAAGGGTGTTACATCGCCGTCCTATCTGAAGCTGAATACGCTTGCCGTATGCCTCGACAGCCTGCCGAAATGGAACGAGCCTTACCCAGCACGAGCCGAAGGGCGCAGAGTTATTTTCGCGCAAAACGACCCCCACGATCTGGTCATCATCGACGAGTCAGAGCAGGTGCTGCGGCATCTCCTCGGCAAGACCATCGAAGCCAAATCAGGTGGTGCCAAGCGGGTTTACGACGCGCTGAAGTATGAGATCGAGAATGCCAAGGCCGTCATCGCGCTGGATGCCGACTTGGGTATGCTGACAACTGATGTCCTGCGTCATCTAAGGCCGCAGGACTGGCAGAGCCGAACGAGGATTTTTTATAATGGGTGCATCCAGCTTGCCGTTCGTCGGCAGCTGAAGCTTTACACGCGTGAGACTGCCCTGCGCGAGGAATTGATTGCCGCGATCCTTGATGGCAAGCGCTGCTTTGTGTCCACCAACTCGAAGCAGTCAGCAAAGGTGCTTGCAAAAATTCTTGCCAAACGCTGCGGCGAGAAAATCAAGATGAAAGTCGTTACGTCGGACAACTCCACAAACCCGGATGAGATCGAGTTCGTCAAAAACATTCGTGAGGAAATTCTCAAGCTTCAGGTGTTGATCTGCTCACCCTCGCTCGGCACCGGCATCGATATCACGTTCCCGAACGGGGCGTGCCGCGTCGATGAAGTCTACGGCTTCTTCTACGCCAAGGTGAATACGCACACGGACATCGACCAACAACTGGCTCGCGTCAGAAACCCCGGGGATGTGAAAGTCTGGGTAAGCCCCGCTCGCTTTCGATACTCGTCAAACTTTGACGTGGTGCGTGACGACCTCGCCCGTGCCTATCGCGTGCCTGGCGCCGTCAAGGGCAGAGATATGGATGGGCTCGTCGACTACAATCCCCACGACCCGTTGCTTTTGATCTCCACGCACATCACGGCCTCGGAGCGCGCGTCCAAAAATCGACTGGTTGATCTGTTCGTTAAACTTCGGCAGGCAAACGGATGGGACATCGTTCACGTCGATGCACCGCCAGTTCCAAACGAAGATCGGTCAAATGCCGAGAAGGCGCTTTGGAATGAGAACGCTGATGTACTTCTAAGTGCCGCGCGACTCGATGATGAAGAGTTCTTTGACCTTTTGATCCGGCGCGAGAAAGGCACTCTAACGCCCGTCGAACGCGCTCAATATGAGCGTGGGCACATCGAACGCGCACTCGGTGTGCCGCTTACGTATGCGATCATCAAACTGAATTACGATGGTAAGCTCATCGAGCGTGTTGGCACGTTTGCAAAACTCCTGAAGCACGGCCCCAACGTCCGGATATTGATTGACGACACTCTCAAGGGTCAGGAGCTGCCGCTGGATCGATTGATTTTTATGCCAAAGGATTTTCTAATCGCTTGCATCGGTGCGCTTATCGGCATGGCCTCAAGCAACGTCTCGGCCCTTCGCGACCTTCAGGTTAAGGCAGAGGGTCTGGAGTCATTCGTGGAACTCTGCCTCCGTAACAGGACCATGATCGAAGTCTTGAGAGGTTGCCCCCTTCGCTCCGACATCAAGACGAATCCGGTCCGTCAGCTGAACGAGTTCCTGCGGCACATCGGGCTAAAGCTGGAGAGCCCCAAGCGCGTCAAACGGTCCGGCAAAACCACTCGGACCTACGCCTTCGAGGGTGAGAAATTCGACTTGATGATGGATCTGGCGTCCCGTTTCACTGTGCCGGAGACCATCATGGCTGAGGCTCGCCAGTGGGACTGGGACCGTCAGCGCGTTCAGTCGCTTCTGCAGGCCGCTTAGGGTGACAGTAGGGCCGTATTTGAATCCATATACGAGGATGTTCTCTTGTCCCCCTATTACGCCTAAGGTGGCCCTGAGATGTCAGGTTAATTAACCCCATTATTCACATGGTTGGGCTGGCTGACAAGGCCGTTTCCGAGGCCCGCGAGCGGGTGCGCTCGGCGCTGATCGCCTCCGGGCTGGCGCTTCCTTCGCGCCGCATCACTGTCAATCTCGCGCCAGCCGATTTGCCGAAGGAAGGCAGCCACTACGATCTGCCGATTGCGCTCGGCTTGATGGCGGCGATTGGCGCGATCCCGAAAGACGCGCTCGCAGGTTTCACCGTGCTGGGCGAACTCGGCCTCGACGGTTCGATTGCGCCGGTCGCAGGCGTGCTGCCGGCGGCCATCGGCGCCAACGCGCGCAACGAAGGACTGATCTGTCCGGCGGCCTGCGGGCCGGAAGCGGCCTGGGCCAGCCCCGAGATGGAAGTGATCGCAGCGTCGTCGCTCATCCAGATCGCCAATCATTTTCGCGGCACGCAGGTGTTGTCGCGTCCGGTGCCGAAGGTGAACGAGGCCGAGCCTTCGCTCCTCGACCTGCGCGACATCAAGGGGCAGGAAAGCGCCAAGCGCGCGCTCGAGATCGCCGCCGCCGGTGGACATAACCTGTTGATGAGCGGGCCGCCCGGCGCGGGCAAGTCGATGCTCGCGGCGCGGCTGCCGACGATCCTGCCGCCGCTGTCGCCGGCTGAATTGCTCGAAGTCTCGATGATCGCGTCCGTTGCCGGCGAGCTTCAAGGCGGCGCACTCACCAACAAGCGGCCGTTCCGCGCGCCGCATCATTCCGCCAGCATGGCGGCGCTGGTCGGCGGCGGATTGCGCGCCAGGCCCGGCGAGATTTCGCTCGCGCATAACGGCGTGTTGTTTCTGGACGAGTTTCCCGAATTCGAGCCGCGCGTCCTCGATGCGTTGCGTCAGCCATTGGAGAGCGGCGAAGTCGCGATCTCGCGCGCCAACCATCGCGTCACCTATCCGGCGCGCTTCATGCTGGTCGCCGCGATGAACCCGTGCCGCTGCGGCCGCGCCACCGAGCCGGGATTTTCCTGCAAGCGCGGACCCAGCACCCGCTGCGCCGCGATGTATCAGGAGCGGTTGTCCGGCCCGCTCCTTGACCGCATCGACCTTGCGATTGATGTGCCGGCCGTCACCGCTTCGGATCTCATCCTGCCGTCGCCATCGGAAGGCAGCCGCGAAGTCGCCGCCCGCGTGGCGCGCGCGCGTGACATTCAGGCCGAACGCTATGCGGCGCTGGGCCATGCCGGCATCCGCACCAATGCACAGGCCAAGGGTTCGGCGCTGGAAGACATCGTCAAGCTCGACAGCGCGGGACAGGCCCTGATCCGCGATGCCGCCGACGCCATGCGGCTGACCGCACGCGGCTATCATCGTGTACTGCGTGTCGCGCGCACGCTCGCCGATCTCGATGGCGCGGCAAATGTCGGCCGGGTGCATCTTGCCGAAGCATTGTCCTATCGCACGCTCAATGACGAAGCGCGGCAGGCGGCCTGATACTGGGACTGGGAACCGTTACGCCGCGGTGCGCTTCTTGCGCCGCTTGCCAGGGATCAAATCGCGTTCCATGCCGCCGTCTTCGCCGGCGGTGTCCTCGCCATTGACGATGGCCGCATAGACGGCAATCGGCTGCGGGCGGCCAAAGAAGAAACCCTGCACTTCGTCGCAAGCCGCGCCCGCGAGGAAATCGAGCTGCGTCTGCCGCTCGACGCCTTCCGCCAGCACCGGCACGCCGAGGCCACGGCACAGACCGATAACCGCGCGCACGATAGTGGCCGACGGCGGGTGGGTTTCGACGTTGCTGATGAAAGAGCGGTCGATCTTGAGCTTGTCGAATGGAAACGACTGGAGGTTTTGCAGCGACGAGTAGCCGGTGCCGAAATCGTCCATGACGATATGCACACCCAGCGACTTGAGCCGGCGCACCAGCGACAGCGCGCGGTCGAAGTCGTCCACCAGCACGCTTTCGGTAATTTTGATTTCAAGCCGCTCCGCCGCAAGGCCGCTGTCGAACAGCGCCGAATACACCATGCCGACCAGGTCGCCGTGGCGGAACTGCGCCGACGACAGATTGACCGAAATGCGCAAAGGCTGCGGCCACGACGCCGCCTCACGGCAGGCTTCGCGCAACACCCATTCGCCCATCGGAATGATAAAGCCACTTTCTTCCGCCATCGGGATGAACATGCCGGGTGGGACCAGTCCAAGGGTCGGATGCTGCCAGCGCACCAGCGCCTCGAACCCAATGATCTCGCCATCGACACGCGCCAGCGGCTGATAATAAAGCACCAGTTCGTTGCGCTCGAGCGCGGAGCCGAGGTCGTGATTGAGCGCGCGGCGTTCGCGCAGCTGCTGATCCATATCGGCCTTGAAGAAGCGGATCGAGCCGCGGCCATCAGCCTTGGCGCGGTAGAGCGCCGCATCGGCGTTGGCAAGCAGCGACGCCTGATCGGCGCCGTCGCCCGGGTACATCGCAATACCGATGCTCATGCCGACGTGCAGACTGTGTCCTTGCACCTCAAGTGGCTCGGCGGCGGACGCCAGCAGGCACTCGGCGAGCCAGTCGGCGCTGGTCGGCAGCTTGTCGTCCGCGACGATGAAGGCGAATTCGTCACCGCCAATGCGCGCGAAGAATGCGCCATCGGCGACTGCAGGCAGCCGCTTCGCGATTTCACACAACAGTTCGTCGCCGATGGCGTGGCCGAACACGTCGTTGATGTCCTTGAAGCGGTCGAGATTGATACACAGCACCGCGAGCTTCTGGTCGGCCTTCTCGCAACGCTCCAGCGTCTGCGCCAGATGTTCGTTGAACGCGGCGCGGTTGGGCAAATCGGTCAACGGATCGTGATGCGCCAGATGCGCGATGCGGGCTTCGGCTTCCTTCTGCTCGGTAACGTCCTGGATCACCAGCAGCAGATATTGCGGATTGCCGTCATTGCCCAGCACCGGCACACGCCGCGACAGATGGGTGCGCGTTCCACGATGCGGAGAATCGAACTTGTGTTCGCCGAACGCCTGGGACGTGCGGGTATCCAGCACCTGGCGGTCGCGTGCATTGATGACGGCGGCAGGCTTGTCGGGGAACAGCTCGGCAATCGTCTTGCCGATCATCTTCTCGCGCGGAATTCCGTAGATTTCCTCGCCCGCGCGATTGATCAGAATGTAGCGAAGCTCCTTGGCGTCCTTGACGCTGATCGCCGCCGGTACGTTGTCAATCACCAGTTCAAGGAATTGCCGGGTCTCGGCGATTTCCTTTTCACGCTTGCGCAGCTCGGTGACATTTTCGTGAGTCGCGACCCAACCGCCATTTGCGATCGGCTGGTTGACCATCTTCATGGTCCGGCCATCCGCGAGATCGGCGGTAATCGTGTGATATTTTCCGAGACGATACCGCTCCATCAGGTTATCGACGTATTCGTCCGGATCGCCGTCGAACGTACCCATCGCCTTGCGATTGGCGATCAAGTCCCGCAGCGTGCCGCCAATCTTCGCCGTTTCCGGCGTCAGGCCGTACATTTCCATGTAGCGTTCGTTGCACAACAGGAGACGTCCCCGTGCATCGAACATGCACAGGCCCTGGCTCATGTTGTTGAGCGCGACGTTGAGCTTTACTTCCTGATCGCGAATGGTCTGACGGTCGGTAAGCGCCGTGATCGATGACAATGCAACCAGCGAAGCAATGAGCGTGATGATGGCGTTGTCGTGATACTCCGGAATCGAGAACGCGACATAACCTGCGGACAGCGCGGCGATGAGCGCCAGCGCCGCCATTTCGCGGTTATATTTTCGCAGCAATCTCATTGCGCTGAGCATCGTTCCCGCTTCTCAAGGCGCCTATTTATCCACCAACGGCTTTTTTTCAGTTACCCATTCCAAGTTGCATAAAACTGGAACCACCCCGTCGCATGGCGCGCCCGCCGGATTTACCCGCGCTTAACGATAAAACTTGCCGGATTTGATCGCGACTTGCCGTTGCGGCAGTGCATCTTCATGAAAGCCGTCAGCGCGGGCGGTAGGATGCTGAAGGCGAAACTGCGAAAACCGCATGGTCGAGCATTAACCGGCCATCAACCGTCGTTTCGAAACGTCCGCGCATAACCGCCCTGTCGAAAAGAAAACACAAGTAACCGCGGCTAACTTCGCCTGCGGAACAGGCACGGGGCGCGTCTTGGAAATTCCTGGCATGGTGATGCTCATGATGGTGGCCTGCGCGCTTGCAGCCACGGCATGCCTTGCGCTGGCATTTCTTGCGCTCAGGAACCGCCGCATGCGCAGCGAGATTGCGCAGCTCGCCGGCAACATCGAAGCGCTTTCCGACCGCCAGTGGGAATCGCGCGAAGCGGAAGAGCGCACCAAGAGCCTGCTCGAGGCGCAAGGCGATCTTATTGTCCGGCGCGACGGCAATGGCCGCGTAACCTATGCCAATGATGCATTCTGCAATCTTTCAGGCTGCACACTCGAGGCGCTGAAAGGTCACGCCGCCGCACTCGACGTACTCACGCAGGGCGAAACCACGATCCTCGCCGACGGCACGCGCGCCTACGACCAGGAAATTGCTTCCGCCGCGGGGCCGCGCTGGATTTCGTGGCATGAAGTCTCTGTGCGGCCGGATGGCGGTCTGCACACCGAAACACAAAGCGTCGGGCGCGACGTGACCGCACGCGTGCATGCGGAGCGCGCGCTGGCCGAAGCCCGCGAGAAATCGGAAGCCGCCAATCAGGCCAAGAGCCGCTTCCTCGCCATGGTGTCGCACGAAATTCGCACGCCGCTCAACGGCATCCTCGGCATGGCGGACCTGTTGCGCGACACGCCGCTGACGCCGGAACAGACGAGTTATATCCAGGCGGTACGGACATCCGGCGATGCGCTGCTGTCGCTGATCGAGGAAATTCTCGACTTTTCCAAGATTGAGGCCGGCAAGCTCGATCTCGACCATCAGCCGTTCGATCTCATGCAGCTGGTCGAAGCGACGGTCGAGCTGCTGGCGCCGCGCGCGCAAGGCAAGCAGATCGAGATTGCATCCTTCATCGACAGCACGCTGCCGCAGGAATTCATCGGCGATGCGTCGCGGCTGCGGCAGGTGCTGCTCAATCTTGCCGGCAACGCCGTGAAGTTCACCGAACATGGCGGCGTATCAGTGGTTGCCGAACCGGGCGAAACGCCGGACGAAGTGGTGTTCAGCGTGCGCGACACCGGCATCGGCATCGCGCCCGATGCGGAGGCGCGCATCTTCGAGGAATTCGAGCAGGCCGAGGGCGGCGCGGCGCGCAAGTTCGGCGGCACCGGATTGGGCCTGACGATTTCACGGCGCATCATCGAGCGCATGGAAGGGCGGCTGACGCTCACCAGCGCGCCAGGCCGCGGTTCGACTTTCACGTTCGCCATCAAGCTGCCGCGCGTGCCTGACGCCGCAGAAGTAGCCCTGCCGAAACTTGCCGGAAGGCGCATCCTGATCGCTGCGCCGACGACGATTGAAGCAGCACTGGTTTCGCGCCAGCTCGCCGCCTGGGGCGCGAAAACCTCCATCGTCCACCGGGCCTCGGAAGCCACACGCGCGCTGAACGAGAAGACCTGGGACACCGTGATTGTCGATGGCGCCTTCGGCGCGGAAAACGGCAGAGATCGCCCGCGCTTCCAGGACCTCCGATAGCCAGCGCATTGTGCTGGTCACGCCACATGCACGCGGCGAATTGCCTGTGCACAAGGAAAGCGGTTTCTCCGGCTATCTCATCAAGCCGATCCGGGCCGCCTCGCTTGCCGCCCGCTTTGAAGACGAGCGCGGCAATATCGACGATGTGGAGCCGTGCCTTCCCGCGCGCTCACACCACACGCAAGAAGGCCTTTCCATTCTGGTCGCCGAGGACAACGAGAGCAACGCGCTGCTGGCGCGTGTGCTGCTGGAACGGCTTGGCCACCGCCCGGTGATGGTTGGCAACGGTGCGCTGGCTATTGAAAGTTTTGCCGCGGCGCACAAGGCCGGAACGCCCTACGATCTGGTGCTGATGGACGTTCACATGCCCGAGGTTGACGGCATGAGCGCGACGCGTACGATCCGCATGCAGGAGAGTGCCGCGCATGCCGCGCGCACACCGATCTTCGCACTCACCGCCACCGTCACTTCCGACGACCGCGAAGCCTGCCATGCCGCGGGCATGGATGGCTTCCTGACCAAGCCGCTCGACCGCGAACACCTGCTCAAGGTACTCGCCGGCCTGAACAAAGCCGCCATCGCAGCCTGAGCGCCATTCCAGACACATCCGGCACCTGTGCTGTTGTCACAATTCTGTGGCGGGGCCATGGTTTTCATGGGATTGCAGGCGGAGGATGATTCGTCCGCCGCGTGGAAACTTTCTCTCCGGCAGGAATACGAATGTCGATGCTCGGTTTCATGCCTGCTTTAATGCCAACGCTGCGTGCGTATAGCGGCTTCGCACCCCGCCCGCCTGAAACAGACACCTACACCCTTGGCCGCATCGGCTCGCTTGAAGTCCGCCTTGCAAGCACGCCCAACGACATCCGCCGCGCGCAACGGCTGCGCTTCCAGGTATTCTACGGAGAAATGTCGGCGCGGCCGGATGCCGCCACACGGCTGGCGCGCCGCGATGTCGATGCGTTCGACTGGGTTTGCGATCACCTGCTCGTACTCGATCACGCCGTGCTGCGCGGCCCGACGCGCAAGCCAACGGTCGTCGGCACCTATCGTCTGCTGCGCCAGGATATCGCGGAAAAAAATTCCGGCTTCTACAGCGCCGGCGAATTCGATATCGGCGCGTTGCTGTCGCGTCACAACGGCAACAGGTTCGTTGAACTCGGCCGCTCCTGCGTGCTGGCGCCCTACCGCAACAAGCGCACGGTTGAACTGCTGTGGCATGGCATCTGGACCTACGTGCTGCACCACAAGCTCGACGCCATGGTCGGCTGCGCCAGCCTCGAAGGCACCGACCCCAACAAGCTCGCGCTGCAACTGTCGTTCCTGCATCATCACGCCCGCGCGCCGGAAGCCTGGCGCGTGCGTGCGCTGCCTGAACGCTATGTGGAAATGGATCGCATGCAAAAGAGCGCCATCGATCCCAAGGCTGCGCTCCATGCGCTGCCGCCGCTCATCAAGGGATACCTGCGGATCGGCGCGACGTTCGGCGATGGTGCGGTGATCGACCGGCAATTCGGCACGACGGACGTGTTCGTGGTGCTGCCGGTCTCGACCATCAGCGCGCGCTATGTCGCGCACTTTGGCGCGACGGCGGATCGCCACGCGGCGTAGTTTTAGTTCCTGAGAGAAATCGTGAGGCTTGCTCGAATACCCTCTCCCCTTGTGGGAGAGGGTGGATCGTTGTGAGCGAAGCGTACGACGAGCCGGGTGAGGGGTTGCTTCATAACTCGCGCCGGACCCCTCACCCCGCTCGCTAACGCTCGCGACCCTCTCCCACAAGGGGAGAGGGTGTCCGAGCAAGCTGCTAATTCAGATACTATAACCTTCTCAGCGCGACGTTATCAACGCGGTGGCTTTGGCTTTTCTTCAAAATGAGATCTGCACGCTGCCGCGTCGGCAGGATATTTTCGTGCAGATTGACGAGGTTGATCCGCTCCCAGATCGAAGCCGCGGTCTTGGCCGCTTCTTCGTCGGTGATCCCCGAATAGCGGTGGAAGTAGGATTTCGGATCGAGGAATGCCGTGGTGCGCAGCGCCAGAAAACGCTCGATGTACCAGCCGCGCAGCACGTCTTCGTCGGCGTCGATATAGACCGAGAAGTCGAAGAAATCCGACACGAACGGGATCGCCTTGCCATCCCTGGGCAGGCGGCCGGTCTGCAACACGTTCAGACCTTCGACGATCAGGATGTCCGGGCGATCGATCTCGACCCAGTGGTTCGGCATCACGTCGTAGACGAGATGCGAATAAACGGGCGCACGGGCCGGACGGCGGCCTGCCTTCACGTCGGAGAGAAACCGCAGCAGCGCGGGAAGATCGTAGCTTTCGGGAAAGCCCTTCTTCTCCATCAGGCCTTCACGCGCAAGCACGGCGTTCGGATAAAGAAATCCGTCAGTCGTGATGAGATCGACCTTGGGCACATTCGGCCAGCGCGCCAGCAGCGCCTGCAGCACGCGCGCGGTGGTCGATTTGCCGACGGCGACCGAACCGGCGACGCCGATGATGTAGGGCATCTTGGTGTCTTCAGTGCCAAGGAACCCGCGCTGCGCGCTGAACAGGCCTTGCGTCGCCGCGACATAGATCGACAGCAGTCGCGACAGCGGCAGATAGATTTCCTCGACTTCCATGATGTCGAGCCGGTCATGCAGCGAGCGCACGCGCGTGACTTCTTCCGGCGACAAAGTCATCGGCGCGCCGTCGCGCAGCGCGGCCCACTGGCTGCGCGGGAATGTACGGTAAGGCGAAAGGCCGTCGTCGGTACGCTGTTCCATGGAATTCTCGAAGGCGCTTGGTGAGCCTTTAGTTGCCGCTAGTTGCCACCTTTGCGCGACGCCTTTTCTTCGATGCCGGAACGCGCGGTGCGTGAGGCAAGCTCGGCTTCGACATCGGCAAGCGTCACGTCGCGCGACTTGAGCACGACCAGCAGATGATAGAGAACGTCCGCCGTCTCGGAGATCAGCCGCTCACGCGTCTCGCCAGTCGCGGCCAGCACGGTCTCGATGGCTTCCTCGCCGAACTTCTTGGCGCATTGCGCCACGCCTTTGTCGAGCAGCTTGCGCGTATAGGACACATCCGCCGACTCGGTCGCCCGGTCGTGCACACGCTTTTCAAGATCGTTCAATGTGAAGGTCATGTCTGTCACATATCACCTCTGCCCACGTTCGGGGAGAGCCGTTGCAATAATTAGCGGTCCAGCCGCACAGCGAGGCCTGCCTTGGCCATGTGCTCCTTGGCCTGCCGCACCGAATATTCACCGAAGTGAAAGATCGAGGCCGCCAGCACCGCGCTGGCGTGGCCTTCCTTGACGCCATTCACCAAGTCGTCGAGATCGCCGACACCGCCGGACGCGATCACCGGCACCGATACGGCGTCCGATACCGCCCGTGTCAGGCCGAGGTCGAAGCCCTTGCGGGTGCCGTCGCGATCCATGGAGGTCAACAGGATTTCGCCGGCGCCAAGCGCCGTCACTTCGCGGGCGTATTCGACCGCGTCGATGCCGGTCGGCTTGCGGCCGCCATGGGTGAAGATTTCCCAGCGGTCGGCCTCGCCCGGCTGCGAGACTTTCTTGGCGTCAATGGCGACCACGATGCACTGGTCGCCGAACTTCTGCGCCGCCTCGTGAACGAACCTGCGGTTCGTAACCGCCGCCGTGTTGATCGAAACCTTGTCGGCCCCGGACTTGAGCAGCACGCGAATGTCCTCGACCGTACGCACACCGCCGCCGACCGTCACCGGCATGAAGCAGGCTTCCGCCGTGCGCTGCACGACATCGAGCAGGGTGCCGCGGTTTTCAACGCTTGCCGTGATGTCGAGGAACGTCAGCTCGTCCGCGCCGGCGGCGTCATAGGCAATTGCCGCTTCGACGGGATCGCCTGCGTCACGCAGATCGACAAAGTTGACGCCCTTGACGACGCGGCCATCCTTGACGTCGAGGCAGGGAATGATGCGGACCTTTAACATGGCGTTGCTATTCTCAGGCTTGGGCTTTTTTCGCGCGAATGAGTTTCAGCGCTTCCGCCGGATCGAGCCGCCCGTCGTAGAGCGCGCGGCCTGCTATCGCGCCTTCGAGTTTCTTGGCGCGCGGCTGCAGCATCGTCTTGACGTCTTCAATCGAGGCAAGACCACCCGACGCAATCACCGGAATGGAGATGGCATCGGCGAGCGCAATCGTTGAATCCCAGTTGATGCCCTTGAGCATGCCGTCGCGCGCCACGTCGGTGTAGATGATCGCGGCAACGCCGGCGTCCTCGAAACGTCCTGCAATATCCAGCACGGTGAGTTCGGACACTTCCGCCCAGCCTTCGACCGCGACCTTGCCGTCGCGCGCGTCAAGACCGACCGCAACCTTGCCCGGAAACTTTTTCGCGGCTTCCTTCACGAAATCAGGATTGCGCACCGCCGCCGTGCCGATGATGACGCGCGTGATGCCGCGCGACAGCCAGCCCTCGACCGTCGCCATGTCGCGGATGCCGCCGCCGAGCTGCACCTTGCAGCCTGCCGTCGAGAGAATGCGATCCACCGACGCACGATTGACCGGCTTGCCGGCGAACGCGCCATCGAGATCGACGATATGCAGATAGTCGAAACCCTGCTGCTCGAATGCGACCGCCTGCAGTGCCGGATCGTTATTGAACACGGTGGCGCGCGACATGTCGCCCTGTTCGAGGCGCACGGCGAGGCCGTCCTTGAGGTCGATGGCAGGAAATAAAATCACGGTTTCCATGTCAAAAAGTTGGCAATCAACGCAAGCCCCAGCCGCTGGCTTTTCTCGGGGTGAAACTGCGTGCCGGCATAGGTATCGCGCGCGACCATGGCCGTCACCGCGCCACCGTACTCGGCCTGCGCCACGAGATCGGCTTTGTCAGCAGGATAAAGCTGATAGCTGTGCACGAAATAGGCGTGCAGGCCGTCCGGCCCCAGCGAGATGCCGTCGAACAGCGGATGCGATTTGCATTCGCTCAACGTGTTCCAGCCCATGTGCGGAATTTTCAACGCCTTGTCGGAAGGCTTGATCTTGTCGACTTCGCCGGCAATCCAGCCGAGACCTTCCTTCACTTCATTCTCGCGGCCAATCGTCGCCATCAGCTGCATGCCGACGCAGATGCCGAGAAACGGCCGGCCTTTCTTGCGCGCTGCTTCATCGAGCGCATCGACCATGCCGCTCACCGCATCGAGGCCGCGGCGGCAATCGGCAAACGCGCCAACGCCCGGCAGCACGACGCGGTCGGCATTGCGCACGACATCCGGATCGTTGGTGACGATGATCGGCTGGTCGTGGCCGCTTTCACGCGCGGCGCGCTCGAACGCCTTGGCGGCCGAGTGCAGATTGCCCGAACCGTAATCGACAATCGCAACGCTCACGGCTTGTCCCCTTTCGGCGGGAACATGCCGATGACGTAGCTGTCCGGATTGTAGAGAACGCGCGCAGACGGCGCGGCTTCCGCGGCAGCGGCGGGCGGCGCGGGTTCGGGCGCAGGTGTGGCGGCTTGCAACGGCTCGCTTGGCGCATGCACCGGCTGCTGCGCGATGGATGAAAGAACAACCGGCGCTGCCGGCGCCGTCATGATCCAGCGGTCAAAGAACCTGCGTTCTGCGGCTTCGCGATTTTTCTCGACGACGACGCCAAGGTCGCGCCAGCGCCCGCGCAGCAGCTTGCGCCGCCGCAACGTCGCCGCCTCAAAACCCAGCAGCAGCGCGATCAGCAACGACGCGATGGTCACCGCAGCTTCAGCCAGACCGAACGAAAACGCAGCCAGCGTGATCGCGAAGACCAGCGCGAGGTAGCAAACAAACGCGAGCCACAGCCGGTGAAACAGCATCCACACCGGGCCGAACAGAAACGCGGTCCAGGAAAAGCCGTCGCGCACGAACTTGAAGCGCAGCGCGCGCTCCATCGTTTCGGCAACGCCGGCGGCCTCTTCCTTCAATGGCGGTTCGAACACCGCATAGACTGCCATGATGAGCTCCGGGACCCGTGCGGCGGCGAACCTGTCGCCGCCGAACCCGTTTTAGTTCTGTTCAGTTGCCAAGGCTGCCCTTGGTCGAAGGCACTTCACCCTTGGCGCGCTCGTCCGCCGTGATCGCTGCCCGCAGCGCGCGCGCCAGACCCTTGAAGCAGGACTCGGCGATATGATGGTCGTTCGACCCATATAGGGTCTCGACGTGCAACGTGACACCCGCGTTCATGGCGAATGCCTGGAACCATTCCTGCACCAGTTCGGTGTCGAAGTTACCGACCTTGTGGCGCTTGAACGCCGTCCTGAACACCAGGAACGGGCGGCCGGAAATATCCATGACGACGCGCGTCAGGGTTTCGTCCATCGGCAGATGGACGTCCGCATAGCGCGTGATGCCCTTCATGTCGCCGAGCGCCTGCTTCACGGCTTGTCCAAGCGCGATGCCGACGTCCTCGGTGGTGTGGTGGCTGTCGATGTGGAGGTCGCCCTTGGCCTTCACCGTCATGTCGATGCGGGAATGGCGCGCCAGCAGGTCCAGCATGTGGTCGAGAAAGCCGATGCCGGTATCGATCTGCGACGTACCCTTGCCGTCGAGATCGACCGAAACGTCGATGTCGGTTTCCTTGGTCGTGCGCTTGACCTTGGCGGTGCGCATGGAGCTGGCCCTTCGGTTGAATGCAGGGGCCTTTTAACAGGGGTTTATGCCCTTCGCTACCGCAGCATGGCCCCAGGGTTGACGATTGCCCGCCCGCCCCGCTTTCCTTGGGTTTGCAATGGTTCCGGCCAGCGCATAAATCAGCACTCCACGGGGATTTTCCGGCATGCAAAGCGCTGAAACAGCTGTTTGGCACGGCACCACCATCCTGACGGTCCGAAAAGGGGGCATCGTGGCGGTCGGCGGCGACGGCCAGGTCTCCATCGGCCAGATCGTCGTGAAGGCCAATGCCAAGAAGGTCCGCCGGCTGGCGAAAGGCGACGTGATCGGCGGTTTTGCCGGGGCGACCGCCGACGCCTTCACGCTGTTTGAAAGGCTCGAAGCCAAACTGGAGCAGTACCCCGGCCAGCTGATGCGCGCCGCCGTGGAACTCGCCAAGGACTGGCGGACGGATCGCTACCTGCGGCGGCTCGAAGCCATGATGATCGTCGCGGACAAGGATATTTCCCTGGTGCTGACCGGCACCGGCGACGTGCTGGAACCGGAGGCCGGCGTCATGGGCATCGGCTCCGGCGGCAACTATGCGCTCTCCGCCGCCCGCGCGCTGATCGACATGCCGCTCGACGCCGAAGCCATCGTGCGCAAGTCGCTCGATATTGCCGCCGACATTTGCGTCTACACCAACCGCAACGTCACCGTCGAAACCCTCAAGAGCGCGTGAACATGACGAACGAGCGCACGACGGAAGACATCGACGCGCCACGTTTTCCAAACCGCACCTTCATCCTGCTCATCATCGCCGTCATCGTCATCACGGCGAATGTCCTGCAGATGATGGGCCGGCCGATCCTCTGCACCTGCGGCACGGTTCAACTGTGGTACGGCTCGCCCAACAGTTCCGGCACCTCGCAGCACATTTCGGACTGGTACACGTTCAGCCACATCATCCATGGCTTCATTTTCTATCTGCTGACATGGTTCGTGTTGCCGCGCGCGCCGCTTCCCGCGCGGCTGTTACTGGCGGTTCTGGTCGAGTGCGGCTGGGAGTTATTCGAGAACAGCAGCTTCATCATCGACCGCTATCGCGCCGGCACCATCGCACTTGGCTACACCGGCGACAGCATCCTGAATTCGATGTCGGATATTTTGTCGATGACCGGCGGATTCCTGCTGGCGTGGCGGCTGCCGGTGTGGGTGATTGTCGCGCTCGCCGTGGCGGCGGAACTGGTCACGGGATTCCTGATCCGCGACAACCTGACATTAAACATCATCATGCTGCTGCATCCGGTCGATGCCATTCGCGAGTGGCAAGCGGGCGCCCCGATCCGGTAAGGTCCATCAGCCGTCACAGCCGCGGAGAAGAAGATGACGATTGAGCGCGAAGACCTCGACGCCGCCATCGAAGCCGGCGTAGTGACGTCGGCGCAGGCCGAGGCGCTGCGCGCCTTCGTGGCGCAACGCAATCAGTCTACTGCCGCATTGCTCGGCAGCGAGGACGAACACTTCCGCTTCATGCGCGGCTTCAACGATTTCTTTTTCGCCATTGGCATTCTGTTGCTCGGATTTGGCATCTGCTTCTTTGCGGGCCGCAACTGGATGTTCAATCTCGGCGCAGCAGCGATTATCTGGGCATTGTCGCTGGGGCTGGTCGGCCGCATGCGCCTTGTGCTGCCTGGCATCCTGCTGTCGATGTTTTTTATCCTGTTCGTATATCTCGCAGTACCTGTCGATCTCGCGACGATGTTTATGCCGGCGCGTTTCGTGAATACCCAAATCAACAATTTCTTTTTAGACACTTATTTGCGCACCACTTTGCCCGGCGCGGTGCTGGTGCGGGCGCCCATCGCCGCACTCGCAGCTGGACTTTACTACTGGCGTTTCCGCCTTCCATTCACGCTGCTGCCGATTGCGGTCGCCATCGTCATGACCGTCAGCGCCGCCGCCGGGATCGCGCTCGGTCCGCAGACATCATTTGCCCGTTCGCTCATTCCGCTCTGCTGTGGGCTGGGCGTGTTCGCCGCAGCGATGGCTTTCGACCTGTCGGACCGCGACCGGATGACGCGCCGTTCCGATTGCGCCTTCTGGCTGCATCTTGTCGCCGCACCGCTCATCGTGCATTCGTTGATTTCAGTGCTGCCGCCCAACATGGCCGCGCTCGCCAATGGTTCGAACGACATGGCGATGATCGGCATTCTGATGGTCGTGTTTGCGCTTGCCGTCGTCGCCATCGTGATCGATCGCCGTGCCATTCTGGTGTCGGCGCTGCTGTATATTGGCTTCGTAATCGCCTACGCCATTCGCATGACCGGCGTCGGTGGTCCCAACAATGGCGGATTTGTCATCTTCGCCACGCTCATTCTGCTTGGCGCCTTTGTGATTGCGCTTGGCGTCGGCTGGCAGCCCTTGCGGAAGTTCCTGATGGGACACATTTCACCTGCACTGGCGGCAAGACTGCCGCGCGTGCCGGGAAGCGCAAGTAGATGAGGCCGATGTGATATCGCTGGACATGCGAGCCACTGATAACCTCGCGGCTGCAAACCGGAACAGGACCAACACATGACTCGCATCAGGATTCTGGACCGTTCCGAAATGGACGCCGAACAAGGTCGCGTCTACGACGAGGCCAAGACATCGAACGCGCCTGTGGGCGGGCCGTATTATGCCTACATCCGTTTGCCGAAGCTGTTTGCGGCAGCACAGAACCTGCGCGCGGCGCTTGCCAAGGAGCCACTGTCCCGCCGCGAACAGCAGATCGTCAACCTCCTCGTCGCCCGGCACTGGAACGCGCGCTATCCGTGGTTCGCGCAGGTCCGCGGCTCGCTGGCCGCCGGGATTTCGCAGTCCATTATCGACGCCATCAACGCACGCACGACACCCAACCTGCCGGACGCACGGGAAAAAACGTGCTTCACGGTGGCCAGTGAACTGCTTGCAAACAAGATGCTGAGCGACAAGACCTATGCCGACGCGGAGAAGGTCCTGGGCGAGAAGGATCTGATTGCGCTGGTGGCGACGACCGGCAATTTTTCAACAACCTGTCTCGTGGCCAGCGCATTCGAAGTCGATCCGCCGGCCGATAATCCCACGCCCCTCAAGACCTGGTAACGCGTAGCGACGGACCCATGACCGAATTCTCTCCCCGCGAAATCGTCTCCGAACTCGACCGCTATATCATCGGCCAGGGCGACGCCAAGCGCGCGGTTGCCATCGCGCTGCGCAACCGCTGGCGGCGTCAGCAGCTCGACGACAAGCTGCGCGATGAGGTCATGCCGAAGAACATCCTGATGATCGGCCCGACCGGCATCGGCAAGACGGAAATCTCGCGCCGGCTGGCGCGGCTCGCGGGCGCGCCGTTTCTCAAAGTCGAGGCGACCAAATTCACCGAGGTCGGCTATGTCGGCCGCGATGTCGAGCAGATCATCCGCGATCTAGTCGAGGCCGCGATCACCCAGACGCGCGAGAAGCGCCGCAAGGATGTCGAGGCCCGCGCACGACAGGCGGCAGAAGAACGCGTCGTCGATGCGCTGGTCGGTGCGAATTCCAGCGCCGCGACCAAGAATAGTTTCCGCAAGAAATTGCGCGCCGGCGAACTCAACGACAAGGAAATCGAGATCGAAGTGAGTGCCGGCGGTGGCGGCATGCCGATGTTTGAAATCCCCGGCATGCCGGGCGCGCAAATGGGCGCCATGTCGCTCGGCGATATTTTCGGCAAGATGGGCGGCCGCACGAAGACGCGCCGAGTCACGGTAAAAAACTCCTACGACATTCTCATCAGCGAAGAATCCGACAAGCTGCTCGATCAGGAACAGCTGGTGCAGGAAGCGATCAAATCGGTCGAGAACGACGGCATCGTGTTTCTCGACGAGATCGATAAAATCTGCGCGCGCAGCGACAACCGTGTCGGCGGCGATGTCTCGCGCGAAGGCGTGCAGCGCGACCTGTTGCCGCTGATCGAAGGCACCACCGTCTCGACCAAGCATGGGGCGGTGAAGACCGACCATATCCTGTTCATCGCGTCAGGCGCGTTCCATGTCGCAAAGCCGTCGGACCTGTTGCCGGAGTTGCAGGGCCGCCTGCCGATCCGCGTCGAACTCAAGCCGCTGACGCGCGACGACCTGCGCCGCATCCTGACCGAGCCGGAAGCCTCGCTCATCAAGCAATACATCGCCCTGATGGCGACCGAAGGCGTGACGTTGACATTCTCGGACGACGCCATCGATGCGATTGCCGATATCGCCGTGCTGGTGAACTCCACCGTCGAGAACATTGGCGCGCGGCGTTTGCAGACCGTGATGGAGCGCGTGCTGGACGACATCTCCTTTGCCGCCACCGACAGATCCGGCGAAACGGTCGCGGTTGACGCCGCCTATGTCACCAGCCGCGTGTCGGACCTCGCGAAGAATGCGGACCTCAGCCGGTTTATTCTCTGAAATCTGAACTTTCGAACTGCGGGGTTTCAACACCGGCGGTGCGCTCCCTCTCCCCTGTGGGGAGAGGGTTGGGGTGAGGGTGCTAACTCTCTCGATAGACCTTAACCCCTCACCCGGATTGCCATAGCGCGTCAAAGACGCGCGTAAACGCGCTAATGGCAATCCGACCTCTCCCTATGGGAGAGGTAGCCGGAGTTCGCGGCACCATCGTATCGGCCCCGACGGACCGATCACGTCTTGAATTTTCTCACCCGCACATAAAGCGCGCCCTCGCCGCCATGGCCGATGGCGGCGGCCTCGAAGCCGACGACCAGATCGCGAAACTCCGGCATCACCAGCCAGCGCGGCACCTCGCGTTTCAATACGCCACGCGCGATGCCCTCGCCGCCGCGCAGGCCCTTCCCCGTCACGACGATGACGAACTTCGCGCCGTCAGCCTGTGCGCGGCGCAGGAAGCGCGACAGCGCGCCATGGGCCTCGTCCTGTGTCATGCCGTGAAGATCGAGCCGCGCATCAATCGCTTCACGGCCACGGCTGAGTTTCTGTTTGGTGCGGCGGTCGAGCGGCGCCAGCGCGGGCTTCGGTTTTACGATTGGCTGCGGCAGCGCTCGGGCCAGTATTTTCATCGGCTCCGGCGTCGGCGTCTTCACGCGCCTTGAAATTTTCTCGACTGGTTTTTCGGGGGCAGCGGCCTCCGCCTTTTCAGCCGCGCGCTTCACCCGGCCGCGCCGCAGCGGCTTGATCGCGCGCGCGACGACTTCCCACAGCGCGCTTTCTTCCTCGCTCAAGGTCCGGCCGCGCCTGCCGCCTTTGCCCGATGTACTCACGCACCCTTCCCCGCGCGCGATTGATCGGATTTGGGATCAGGCTTCACGCTGGATTTCTTGCCGGGCTTTGGCCTGGTGTCGATCACCGGCGCTGCCGCCGGTGTCTTCTCGGCGGGGGTTTTTTCGGCAGCAGGCGCGCCTTCTCCCGGCCCCTTGCCGCTCGCTGCGTTGTTCCTTGCTTCGCGCGTCAGAATATCCTCGACGTTTGGCCGCTTTGGCGGCAACGGAAATTGTTTGCCTGCCGCCGCCATGTCGAGTTCGCGCGGCATCAGCATCGCGAATCTTCCCGGATTGCGCAGCCGCCCGGCGATGCGCCCGGCCTCATCGCCCGCACCGTAGTAAATATCCGCGCGGGCCGGGCCGATGATTGCGGAGCCGGTATCCTGCGCGATCATCAGGCGGCGGAATTTTACGTCGTCGCGTCCCGACATCAGCGGCAGTTCGGCCTCGATATAGAACGGCGTGCCGTAGACATGCAGCACCTTGTCCACGGCGATGGAACGCTTCGCGGTGAGCGGAATGCCCTGCGCGCCCGGTGCCTCTTCCTTGTCGGTCAATCCGACGACGCGGAAGAACACGAACGACTTGTTGTGCGAGCGCAGCTCCTTGCCGGCGTCGGGCGCCTTCGCCATCCAGTCGCGGATCCGGTCCATGCTCATTTCGTTGCGCGGCACCAGCCCGCGCTCGATCAGGATACGGCCGATGGCCGTGTAGGGATGGCCGTTGTGCGAGTCGTAATTGATGCGCAGCACCGTGCCGTCCTCGAGCTTCACGCGCCCCGAGCCCTGGATCTGGATGTAGAACAGATCGACCGGATCCTTCAGCCAGCAAATCTCGTAATGATTGCCGTCGAGTACGCCGTTCTCGATATCGCCGCGCTCGTAGTAGCGCACGAGCTTGCCTTCGGCATTCTTGCGCATCGACTGGCCGGTGTTGGGAAAGCCCTGTCCCTTGACGTAGTTGTCTGGCGGAATGAGATCGTGCGGCCGGCGATAGACCGGCACCTTGAAAACCTGCGTCGGAAAACGCGAGCCATCGACCACCGGCTCGTAATATCCCGTGAGAAATCCCGCGGCGTCACCAAGCTTGGTGATGCGCGCCGGCGCGAAGTTTTCTTCAAAGAACTGTTTGGCGCGTTCGTTGCTCGGGTTGATGAGCGCCCTGGCGCGGCGGCAGACCGACGCCAGCGCATGCAGCAGCGGGCGCTGGTCGTTGTTGGCGCGCGCCACCGACATCAGCGGTTTGCAGCTATTGGTGAAAACCTTGAAGCTCTCGGCGTGATTGTCTTCCTGCCAGGCGTCGAGATCCTTCCAGGTCAGCGGTTCGATCTGGCTGTCGGGAATCCGCAGCGGCCCTGCGATTTCAGGATGCGGCGCGCGGCCCAGTTCGTTGAACGGCTTGAAGCCGCGCGGCTTGGCTGGCAGCCCGGACGATGAAGCCAGTGGGGCGGGGTTCTGCTGCGGCTCGGCGACGGCTTCGGGTTTTGCAGCAGGTACAGGCGTGGAGGCTTGAGGCTTTTCCGGCGTCAACTGCGGCGTTGCCGAAACGGCCGCAGGCGCTTTTGCGTCGGCAGCGGAAGCAGGCTTTGACTTCGCAGGTTGCGGCTTCGTGGCTTGTGGTGCTGAAGGCAGCTGCTTCGGTGGCGGGCTTTGCGCCATCAACACAGGCAGCAAGGCCATCAGACTCAGGGCACCTGCCAAGGTGCGGGGCGCTCGCACCCGGCGGGGCATCGCGTCAGTGGCCGGTTTCGGTCGCGACCAGCTTCCAGTTCGGGTCGCGTGAAGTTGTGTCGCGCGCGAAGGTCCAGACGTCGGTGACATCGGTTACTTTATCTGCGCTGCCGTCGATGACCGCGCCGGCCTTGTCGCGGGTCATCGAGACGAGCTTGGATACGAAACGCACCGTGAGCTGCGCCGTCTTGCCACGCTGTTCGGCGGCGATGAGATTTGTTGCATCAATGGAGACAAACCGCGTCTCGGCGACTTCGCCGCGCGTTTCGCGCTCGCGGATCACACTTTCGAAGCCGTCATAGACATCGCGCGCCAGAAGATTTTTCAGCGTCGGGCGATCGCCTTCCGCATAAGCGGTGACGATCATCTCGTAAGCGCCGCGTGCGCCCGTGATGAAATGCCCGGCGTCAAAGGTTGGGTCTGCCGCAACAATCGCATCGAGGCCCTTGGCAGCAGCAGAGTCGGCAGCGGCGATACCCTTCCAGCGTTCGACAACGGGCTTGTCGGCTTCGTCGGACTTGATGGCGGCGCCCTCGGTCGTGCGCGTCGGCAGCGCGACGACCTTGTCGCTCACCGGCTTGTCGGCAACCGGGCCGGGCCTCGACTCACGCGCGGCGAAGGGATTGAACGGCGGCCGTTCGCGGCCGGTGCGCTGGCCAAGCACGCTGCGCAACCGCAGGAAAATGAACACTGCGAGCGCCAGAAAAATGATGGTGTAAATATCAAACACGTCTTGCACGCTCGCCGTTCGGGCCTGACGCCTTCAACCGCCGGGGATCGGCGGAAGTTCCCATTCAATCATGTAAGCACAAGACTGTGCCTATCTAGTGGCATAGGCCGATTTGGCGCAGGGGCCAAGGGCACTGTTCATGGGGCCGGACTGCGCCAACCGATGTTTGGCGCGACGTCAGGACCGGATTTTACGAAGTTCCACCGCTTTGGCCTGTAATTTCCGCCTCGATCCGGCGCAAATCTCCCGATGTTTCCGGGTGGGCGGAAAAATGCCTATACTGGGCATGACCGCAAGGCGATCCGGGTGGCGTTTGGCCGCAATCGCGCATACCTCGCAAAGGCGCAACGGCTGATAATCTGGACCCATGCTTATGCTCAGAGCCTGTCCGGAGAAAACTTGAATCTCTTGAATCGTTTATGATTCAAGGGAGGCGGTCCGATTCTTTTGGAGATCGCCGATGTGGACGAAGGAAAATCGCGGGCGCTATGACCGAAGCAAACTTCGCTATCCCAGCGACGTG